>NZ_JBKFBO010000072.1:0-83377 GCF_053346215.1 Methylobacterium sp. A49B | reverse complement strand
CCGGCAACGTATCGAGCGCGGTCCTGACGATGGTGGCGGCGTCGAGCCCCGCCTGCGCGTACATCTTCTCCGGGCTGTCGTGGTCCTGGTAGGCGTCCGGCAAGGTCATCGTCCGGACCCGCACCCGCCCCGCGTCCAGCGCGCCCTTCTCGGCGAGCAGGTGCAGAACCATCGCGCCGAACCCGCCCCGCGAGCCCTCCTCGATCGTCAGGAGAACCTCGTGGTCCCGCGCAAGCTCCAGGACCAGCGCCTCGTCCAGAGGCTTGGCGAACCGCGCATCCGCCACCGTCACCGCCACGCCCTGCTCGGCCAGCGTGTCCGCCGCCTTCAGAGCCTCCGAAAGCCGCGTGCCCAGGCTCAGGATCGCCACCCGCGCCTCCGCGTCCCGCCGCACCACACGGCCCTTGCCGATCGCCAGCACCTCGCCCCGCTCCGGAAGCTCGACGCCGACACCCTCGCCGCGCGGGTAGCGCAGCGCGATCGGGCCCGTGTCGTGCGCGTGCGCGGTCGCCACCATGTGCACCAGCTCGGCCTCGTCGGCCGCCGCCATCACCGTCATGTTCGGCAGGCAGCACAGATACGCCAGGTCGAACGCGCCGGCATGCGTCGCCCCGTCCGCCCCCACCAGCCCCGCACGGTCCATGCAGAAGCGCACCGGCAGGTTCTGCAGCGCCACGTCGTGCACCACCTGGTCGTAGGCCCGCTGCAGGAACGTCGAGTAGATCGCCACGAACGGACGGTAGCCCTCGGTCGCCAGCCCCCCCGCGAACGTCACCGCGTGCTGCTCGGCGATGCCCACGTCGAAGGTCTTGTCCGGATGCGCCTTGCCGAACAGGTCGATGCCCGTGCCGCCCGGCATCGCGGCCGTGATCGCCACCACCCGGTCGTCGGCGTCCGCCGCCTTGATCAGGCTCTCGCCGAACACCCGCGTGTAGGCCGGCGCGTTCGGCTTGGCCTTGGCCTGCACCCCTGAGACCACGTCGAACTTGACCACGCCGTGGTAGCGGTCGGCGCTGGCTTCCGCCGGCGCGTAGCCCTTGCCCTTGCGGGTGACCACGTGCAGCAGGATCGGGCCGTGCTCGGCGTCGCGCACGTTCTTCAGCACCGGCAGCAGGTGGTCGAGGTTGTGCCCGTCCACGGGACCGACGTAGTGGAAGCCCATCTCCTCGAACATGGTGCCGCCGCCGACCACGAGCGAGCGGGCGTACTCCTCGGCCGCGGCCGCGCGCTGGTAGAGCGCCTTCGGCAGGAGCTTGCCGAGCTGCTTGGCGGTCTCGCGCAGGGACTGGTAGGTGCCGCCCGAGGCGAGCCGCGCGAGGTAGGCCGACATGGCGCCGACAGGCGGGGCGATCGACATGTCGTTGTCGTTGAGGATGACGATCAGGCGCGAGTGCAGGGCGCCGGCGTTGTTCATGGCCTCGTAGGCCATGCCGGCCGACATCGAGCCGTCGCCGATCACCGCGATGGCGTTGCGGCGCTTGCGCGCCTGGCCCTTCTGCTTGGCGGAGGCCGCGTCGAGGTCGCGGGCGACCGCCATGCCGAGCGCGGCCGAGATCGAGGTCGAGGAGTGGGCGGCGCCGAAGGGGTCGTAGACGCTCTCGGAGCGCTTGGTGAAGCCCGACAGGCCGCCGCCCTGGCGCAGCGTGCGGATGCGGTCGCGGCGCTCGGTGAGGATCTTGTGCGGGTAGCACTGGTGGCCGACGTCCCAGACGATGCGGTCGTCGGGGGTGTCGAACACGTGGTGCAGCGCGACCGTGAGCTCGACCACGCCCAGCCCGGAGCCGAGATGGCCGCCCGTGATCGAGACCGCGTCGATCATCTCGGCCCGCACCGCGTCCGCCACCGCCTGCAGCTCCGACTCCGGAAGACCGCGCAACGCAGCAGGGTTCGGGATACGGTCTAGGAGCGCGCTCTGCTCGGGGGTAATCGCCACGGCATCAACCTCTATCGGACAGGATCGGTCGGACCGCCGAGCCTCAGGACATATCGAGCGGCGCCACGCCCTCGGGCCGCCCGTCGGAGCCGAGGGTGATCCGCTGGATCCGCGCCTCGGCCCGCTTGAGGAGCGCCTCGCAATGCTTCTTCAGCACCTCGCCGCGCTCGTAGATCGCCACCGATTCGTCCAGCGGCACGTCGCCCCGCTCGAGCCGTCGGACGATTTCCTCGAGCTGCTCCAGAGCCTTCTCGAAGGGCAGGTCGCCGGCGGCGGGGGCCACCTCGGGTCTGCTCGTGGTCATCCCTGATACTTCCTTTGGGGAGGTTCTAAGGCGGTAGACCCCGCGGCTACAACCCAGGCGCGGGGGGCGCCAGCCCCCGCGGGCCAGTTTTGAACCGGGGCGGCGGCGTTTGCGCCACACCCGGAAACCGGCAGGGTCCTCACACCAGCGTCAGGCAGAACGGCGTGCCCTCGAAGGCGTCGGCCCCGCGGCCGATCCGCGCGATGGCCGCGACCATGCGGCCCTCGCGCCCGAGCATCCGGTCGGCGATGGCGACGAAGAGCGGGTTGGGCGTGGCGGACGGGGACGCCGCCCGCAGGGTGTCGGCGATCGCGTCCTCGTCGCGCTCCGGCGCCAGCGCGCAGGCCGCGATGTAGGCCGCGGCGGTCGAGCGACTGATTCCGGCGTAGCAGTGGACGACGAGGGGCTTCTCCCGGGGCCAGCCCCGGACGAAGTCGAGCACGCGGGCGACGTGCTCCTCCGCCGGCAGGACGTGCCCGTCCCGGGCCGTCGCGATGTCGCTGACCCCGATGACGGCGTGGTTCGCGGCGTCGATCACCGCGGGCCGTTCCAGGGGCGTGCCGACGTTGATCAGCGTGAGCACGTGGCTCGCGCCGGTGGCGGCGACGGTCTCGGACAGGCGCGAGAGGGGGCAGACGTGGAGAGTCGGCATGGTGCCGTGGCCAGTGGCGCGGGATCGTGACGGATCGAGGGCGGGCGCGTCAGGTCCGGCACAGATCCTGGAACCGGTCGAGGAAGCGGGCCTCGGCCTCGGCGGTCGGCCAGGGTTCCGCCAGCGCCAGGACCGGATCGGGCAGGTCCGCGGCCTGACCGAAATAGAGGGCGGCCTCGTCGGGCGCGAAGCCGGCGAGGCGGACGGCCTCCAGATGGGCGGCGCATCGGTCGGCCCGCTTCACCAGTGCAGCGAGCGTCGGCGAAGGCTCCGCCAGCCCGAACCGGCGGCGGATGGCGGCGAGCAGGCGCAGCTCGACCCCACGATAGGCATCGCCGATCGCCGCCTTGAGCGGGGAGATGATGTCGCCGACCACGTATTCCGGTGCGTCGTGCAGCAGCAATTCCAGGCTCTCGGCCGCGGTGCAGCCGGGGGCGATGTGACGGCCGACCGCCTCGACCAGCAGGCTGTGCTGGGCCACCGAGAAGACGTGCGGGCCCCGCGTCTGGCCGTTCCAGCGAGCGACCCGGGCGAGTCCGTGGGCGATGTCGGCGACCGCGATGTCGTGGGGCGCTGGGTCAAGGAGGTCGAGGCGGCGGCCGGAGAGCATCCGCTGCCACGCGCGGGGCGCCGGCCCGCTCACGGGGTCCGCCCCAGCTCCGCGCAGGGGCCGTGCCGGTGACAGCCGACGAGGTGGTCGTTGACCATGCCCACCGCCTGCATGAAGGCGTGCACGATGGTAGGTCCGCAGAAGGAGAATCCCTCCGCCTTGAGCGCCTTGCCGATCGCCCGGGAGACCGGGGTTTCGGTGGCGATCTCGGCGCGGGTCCGGGCGGTGCCCTGGATCGGCCGCCCGTCCACGAAATCCCACAGGAAGCGCGCGAAGCCGGGGCCGCGCTCCTCGATCCGCAGCCAGGCCCGGGCGCCCGCGATGGTGCCCTGGATCTTGGCGCGGTTGCGGATGATGCGGGCATCCGCCATCAGCCGCGCCACGTCCGCGTCGGTGAAGCGCGCGATCCGCTCCGGGTCGAAGCCCGCGAAGGCCTCGCGAAAACCCTCGCGGCGGCGCAGGATGGTGATCCACGACAGGCCGGCCTGGAAGCCGTCGAGGATCAGCTTCTCGTAGAGGGCGCGGCCGTCGCGCTCGGGCACGCCCCACTCGGTGTCGTGATAGGCGACATAGAGCGGGTCGAGGCCGGACCACCAGCAGCGGGTGCAGCCATCGGGATGGTGAATCAGGCCGGTCTCGGACATACGCCCGGTTTAACGAGAACAGGAGCAGAACGCCATCGTGCAGCGAAGCCGCGAAGCGGCACGATGTTCAACCCGCCGCGCCTGCCGCCGCCTCGGGCATCGCGAAGGTCGCGTAGCCTGGCCGCTCCAACTGTACCGGCCGGTCGCCCGCGAGCGGTGTCTCGCCGGCCGCCAGAGCATCGCCCAGGCGATCGAGGCGGACCGTCGCGAGGCCACGACCGCTCGCCACGCCGCCGGTGGTGCCCAGCACCTTGCCGGCGGCCGTGATCTCGGTGCCCGGCGCGGGCGCCCCCTCCGGGTAGGCGGCCGCCAGGATGCGGGTCCGGGCCGTGCCCCGGTGCTGCATGCGCGACACCACCTCCTGGCCGACGTAGCAGCCCTTCCGGAAGTCGATGCCGCCGAGCTGGTCCATCAGCGCTTCGTGGGGGAAGGCGTCGCTGAAGGCGTAGTCGCGCCCGCCCTCCGGGATGCCCAGGGCGATCCGGTGGGCGTGGTAATCCGCCTCCGCGGCGTCCGCCGAGAAGGCGCCCGCCTCGGCGTAGAGCCGGGCGCCGAGATCGGCGTGGCGGGAATCGGCGACCGCCTCGGCCGCGGCCGGCACGGCGCCGTCCCAGGCGGCCGCCACCGCGACCGCCGGGTCGGCGGCGATCGTGACCTGCGCGCGCAGCCGGTAGAGCGTCAGGCGCTTGGCGAGATCGGCCGCCCGATCGGCCTGCACGTCGAACCGGAACCCGTCCGGGATCCGCGAGACGAGGAAATCGAACAGGATCTTGCCCTGCGGCGTCAGCAGGGCGCCGAGCCGGGCCTCGCCGGCCTGCAGCGTCTCGACATTGCAGGTCAGCACGCCCTGGAGCAGCGCGGTGGCGTCCGGGCCGGTGACGACGACCAGGGCGCGGTCCGGCAGCAGGGCGACAGGCATGGCAGGCTCTTCCTCACGCGACGGGGGCGGTCCGGCATGCCGGACCGTGGAGCCGGGACGTAGGCGCTGCCCGCGCCCGCCTCAACCGTCCGCGCCGCGCACCTCAGTGCTGGAGGGTCGTGGTGAAGGCGCCCCCGCGGATGCGCTCGGGGAATCCTTCCGCGTAGCGCGCCGTCGCTTCCTCGCCGTAGGTGGTCACCAGTTCCTGGAAGGCCGCGAACAGCGCGGCCTGGGCCATGCAATCGCCGTCGAGCCCGTCGAGGCAGCCCTCCGCGAACGCTTCCGAGACGTAACTCAGCGCGACGCGCTTCTCCTCGACATCGACCTCGATGGGGGCGGTGTGAGAGATGTGCTGCATGGCCCGACACTTCCGTTTCGCCGGGCACGAGACCCGGTGGACAGGACGGATGATAGGCGGGTCCCGGCGGCTCGGCCAGCCGGGAATTTCAGATCGGTTAACGCGGGGACTCAAATCCGATGCATTGCCGGCATCGGCGCGGGGTGTGTTCCCCCTGCATCACCCCCTTGTTTCACCCGCCGAACCGGCCGGCCAGCGCGTGCGACAGCCGGTCGCCCTCGGCGACGTAGCGGGCGGCGGCCTCGTGGGCGGCCGGCGTGCAGACCCGGTAGGTCAGCGCGTAGCCGCGGTAGCCGCGGTTATAGGCCCCGGCCAGTCGGTCGCGGCGGGCGGGCGTCACGCCCTCGGACTCGATCAGCGCCTTCATGCGGGCCGGCCAGTCCGCGGCGTCGGGGGTCCCGCACAGGCCGCGCAGGAACGCCAGCGCCCCGATGATCTCGGACATGCGCATCAGGTCGCGGTCGTAGGGCGCGGGGACGTCGGCGGGCGCGTTCGCCTCCTTGGGCGCCTCCTTCGTGGCCTCCTTGGCGGTGTCCCGGGCGGCCGGGCGCCCGGCGCGCTGCTGCGCCGGAGCCGGCGTCGGAACCGCCCCGGCGAGGAGCGCGAGCAGGCACAGGATCGATGCCGGGCGCCTCACGCCGTCGCCTCCCGGTCCTGCAGCGCCGCGCGCGCGAAGGCCGCCCGCAGGGTGTCGATCAGGCCCGGGGTCGTCGGCAGCGTGGCGACCTCGGCCAGCGTCGCCCAGCGGGTCCCGAGGGCCTCGGGCCCGGCCACCGGCTCGCCGCCCTGCCACAGGGCCGCGTGCGGGTGGACGACGTAGTGGTGCCGGGCGCGCCCGGCTTCGTCGCGGACGATGATCTCGGTGGGCGGGAGCACGCCGACGACCGCCGCCGACAGGCCGACCTCCTCGGACAATTCGCGCAGGGCCGCCTCGGCGAGGGATTCGCCGGCTTCCACGAGGCCGCCCGGGAGCGTCCAGACCCCGCGCATCGGCTCGTTGGCGCGTGCGGCCAGCAGCACCCGGTCGCCGCGGATCACCGCGATCGACGCACCCACGAAGGGGCGCGCCGGGAACAGGCGGCTGTCGGCCGCCGGCGCGTCCGCGGTCACGGCGTCCCTCCCTCGGGGGCGACCACAGCCACCCGCCCGTCGGCGAGGCCGACCACGATCCGCGCCGCCGCGCCCTCGCCGAGGACCACGATGCCGGTCTCGGGCGCCGCCGGGAGCGGCACGCGCAGGCGCTCGCGCGGCGCGCCCTTCACCGTGATCAGGGCGATTTCCGGCTTGCCCGCCACGGGCAGAATCAGCTCGGGGCTGCCGCCGGCCGGGGCCGTGACCGCGAGGTCCGAATCGCCGTCGCCGGCGGCGTAGCCCTCCGCCGCGCCGGCCGGCTCGATCCGGTCGGGCTGCAGCGTCCAGATTTGCAGGCGGCCGCGCGCGCTCACCGTCGCGGCCTGGATCTGGCCGGACCCGGCGAAGTCGGCGATCCCGGCGATCTTGAGGGGCGGCCCGGGCTGCGGGTCCGTGCGCGCCGTGACCGCCCAGGTGCCGCCCGCCGGACGGCCGATCAGGACGAGCCCGCCCGAATCCGCGCCGGAGCGCGTCGTGGCGAGCAGTGCCGGGCGGTCGCCGAGGCGCAGCAGGCGCGGCCGGAGGGGCGCGAACACCACCTCGCCCCCCGCCGGCACCGTGACGGTGGCCACCGGCACCGGCTTCGGATCGGTGCTGACCGCCATCGGCTGGCGCTCGCGGATCGTCAGGACGGAGGCGGCCTCGCTGCCGTCGGCGGCGCGGGTGCGCCCGGTGAGATAGGCGCTGATCGGCCCGGACAGCGCCCGGCGCGAGCCGGGCAGGGCTCCGCGCGGCGTCTCGGCGGCGGTAAGCCCCTCCACCGCCTCCGGCCCGATCGGGCGGACCGTGACGGTGCCGCCGGACAGCGCCAGCACGGCGCCGCCCGCGTCGCCCCAGGCCACGGCGAGCGGTGCGCTCTCCTCGTCGCCGGGCTGCTGACTCACCGTCGCGCCGGTGATCGGCAGGAGGCCGGAGGTCGCCACCGAGACCGCGGCCTCGCTGCGGGGGCCGCGCAGGGCGCGCACCTTGAAGGGCAGGTCGAGGATCCGGACGGCGGGCTCGGCCCGCGCGGTGGCGGGCGGGAGCGCGCACAGGAGCAGGACTGCGAGGAGCGCCCGGCGCCGGACGTCACGGCCACGCGCCGCCGCGTCCGGTCTGTCCGCGCGCCTGTCCGTACGCGCCTGCGTCGAACCGGACGCCGCGTCGGCGAGGCGCGCTCTGGTCAAACGTGCTGGCCGCCGTTGATGTGCAGCTCGGCCCCGTTCACGTAGGACGAGGCCTCGGTGCACAGGAAGTAGATCGCCTTGGCGACCTCGTCCGGGGTGCCGAGGCGGCGCTGGGGGATCTGCTCGATCAGCTTCTCGGTGCCGGGCGACAGGATCGAGGTGTCGATCTCGCCGGGCGAGATCGCGTTCACCCGCACGCCCAGCGGCCCGAAATCGGCGGCCATCTCGCGGGTCAGGCCGGCTAGCGCCGCCTTGGACGTGCCGTAGGCCGCCCCCGCGAAGGGGTGGACGCGCGAGCCCGCGATCGACGTCACGTTGACGATCGAGCCCTTGGCCCGGGCGAGTTCCTCGCGCAGGCCCCGGGCGAGCAGGATCGTGGCGAAGAGGTTGACTTGGAACACCCGCTGCCACGCATCGAACTCGGTGGCGAGCGCGCCGAGGCGCTCGCCCTCCGGTCCCTTGGGCGAGATGCCGGCATTGTTGACCAGCGCGTGCAGCACGCCGCCCTCGGCGGCGAGCCGGCCCCGGACCTCCTCGACGGCGCGGACCGTGTCCTGGGCATCCGCGAGGTCGACCTGGAGATGGTCCTCGGGGCCCATCTCCCAGGGGCAGTTCTCCGGGAAGGCGTGGCGCGAGCAGGTGATCACCCGCCAGCCCGCGGCCGAGAAGCGCTTGACGGTGGCGTGGCCGATGCCCCGGCTCGCGCCCGTGAGCAGCATGATGCGCCGGCGTTCGTTGACGGGGAGGGCCAAAGCCGTAAGCCTCGCTGGCGGTAGGGATCGCGGCCCGCTCCGGGCGCGGGTCGTGCCGGTGAGCCCCTACGGTCTAGGCGCAGTGGGGCCGGAAATCCAGAGCGCGCCAGGGATAGGGAAGCGAGGAGACGCCATGGCGAGCGGCCAGACCAGCGCGGAGCGCATGCCGGAAATCCCGGCGGGGGATCTCACGGAGGCGCAGGCCGCCGCGGCGGCGGCGTTTTCGGCCGAGCGCGGCGTCCCGGTCTTCGGGCCGTTCGTTCCGCTGCTGCGCAGCCCGGAGCTGATGCTCTGCGCCAGCCGGATGGGGCTGTACCTGCGCTACGGCAGTGCCCTGCCGCTGCGGATCAGCGAGTTCGCGATCCTCATCGTGGCCCGGGAATGGAGCCAGCCGGTGGAGTGGGCGATCCATCACCCGATCGCCCTCAAGGCCGGCGTCGCGCCCGAGACCGCGCAGGCCCTGGCCGAGGGGCGCCGGCCCGACACCATGAGCGCCGACGAGGCCCTGGCCTACGCCTTCTCGACGGAGCTGATGCATAACCGTGCGGTGAGCGACCCGACCTACGCGGCCGTTGAGGCGCGCTTCGGTGCGCAGGGCGCGATCGATCTGACCGGCATCAACGGCTACTACGCGCTGCTGGCCATGACCATGAACGTCGCCCGGACGGCGGTGCCGGACGGGTCGTCCGCGCCGCTGCCGAGGCTGGTGGGATAGGCGGCGCCGCCGCGCGGCCGATCGTCGGGCCGGGATCAGGCTCCGGTTCGCACCACCCGTCCGGGAGCGGGTGCAGGCCACCACGCGAAGGGGCGCGGTCGTGCAGCGCACGCTGCCGGATACCGTGCCGGGGCTGCCGCCTGAGTGCTGCCTGAGCGCCACCGGGCGGAGAACGGAACCGCGCGCCGCCCGATTTCATTTGCCCGCCGGGCCGGTATCGCTATGGTCCGCCGCGCCCGGCGGGGCCTGTCCCGCCATATCCCCCGCCGAGATCCGCGATCCGCTAACGACATGTCCCAACGCGTGTGCATCTCGCTCGACGCCATGGGCGGCGACCACGGGCCCACCACCGTCGTGCCCGGCGCCGCGCTCGCCCGCGAGCGCCATCCCGGCACCACCTTCCTGATGTTCGGCGACGAGGCCGTCATCGCGCCGCTGGTCGCCAACGAGCCCCGGCTCAAGGACTGCGTCGAGATTCGCCACACCAGCGTGGCGGTGGCGATGGACGACAAGCCGAGCCAGGCGGTGCGCCAGGGCCGGGGCAAGTCCTCCATGTGGCAGGCGATCCAGGCGGTCCGCGACGGCCAAGCCGATGCCTGCGTGTCGGCCGGCAACACCGGCGCCCTGATGGCGATGTCGAAGATCTGCCTGAAGACCATGTCGGGCATCGAGCGCCCGGCCATCGCCTGCCTGTGGCCGACCGTGCGCGGCGAGAGCGTCGTGCTCGACGTCGGCGCCACCATCGGCACCGACGCCGAGCACCTCGTCGAGATGGCCGTCATGGGCTCGGCCATGGCCCGCATCGTGTTCGACCTCGACCGTCCGACCGTTGGCCTGCTCAATGTCGGCACCGAGGAGATGAAGGGCAACGAGGCGGTCAAGGAGGCCGCCCGGATCCTGCGCGAGATGGAGAGCCCGGGCCTGAGCTACCACGGCTTCGTGGAGGGCACCGATCTCGGCCGCGGCACGGTCGACGTGGTGGTGACCGAGGGGTTCACCGGCAACATCGCCCTCAAGACCGCCGAGGGCACCGCCAAGCAGATCGCCACCTACCTGCGCGCCGCGATGACCCGGACGCTCGCCGCCAAGATCGGCGCGCTGTTCGCCCGGCAGGCCTTCCGGGCGCTCAAGGACAAGATGAATCCGAGCCGGGCCAACGGCGGCGTGTTCCTCGGCCTGGAGGGGATCGTCATCAAGAGCCACGGCTCAGAGAACGCGCAGGGCTTCGCGGCGGCGATCGATCTGGCGCACGACATGGCCCGCCACGACATGATCCGCACGATCCGCGAGATGCTCGACCAGACATCGGCCCTCGCGCCGGCCTGACCGGCCAGTGCCGGCCTGATCGGCCGGTGCCGGCCTGACCGGCCGGTCCCGGCTTGAGAGCCCGTCGCCGGACGGGATGGAAATCGGGCGGTCCCGGCATCACAACTGGGAATTGTGAGGCCGCAACCGTCCGGGAAGGACACAGATGGCAACCCTCCGCACAGATCCCGAGCAGAACCGGCGCGCCCCGAACCTGCGCTCGGTGGTGGTCGGGACCGGATCGAGCCTGCCCGACGCGGTGGTGACGAACGCCGCCCTCGCCGAGCGGGTCGACACCTCCGATGAATGGATCGTCCAGCGCACCGGCATCCGCCAGCGCCACATCGCGTCCGAGAGCGAGACCACCTCGGTGCTCGGCACCCGGGCCGGGCGGGCCGCCCTCGACGATGCCGGCCTGACGGCGGATGACATCGATCTGGTCATCTGCGCGACCTCGACACCGGACCACACCTTCCCGTCCACCGCGACCCAGATCCAGGCGGCTCTCGGCATCCACCAGGGCGCGGCCTTCGACCTCCAGGCCGTCTGCGCCGGCTTCGTCTTCGCGGTCTCGACCGCCGACAAGTTCCTGACCACCGGGGCGGCCCGCCGGGCGCTGGTGATCGGCGCCGAGACCTTCTCGCGGATCGTCGACTGGGAGGATCGCACCACCTGCGTCCTCTTCGGCGACGGCGCCGGCGCCATCGTGCTGGAGGCGCAGGAGGGGGCGGAGGGCCGGGGCGTCCTCAGTTCGAGCCTGCGCTCGGACGGCCGTCATCGGGAGAAGCTCTACGTCGACGGCGGGCCGGGCTCGACCGGCACCACCGGGCACCTGCGCATGGAGGGCCGCGACGTGTTCCGATTCGCGGTCGGGCAGGTGACCGACGTGATCGTCGAGGCCTTCGAGCAGGCCGGCACGACGGCTCAGGATCTCGACTGGTTCGTGCCGCACCAGGCGAACCGCCGGATCATCGAGGCCTCGGCTGACAAGCTCGGGATCGCCCGGGAGAAGATCGTCCTGACGGTGGACCGCCACGGCAACACCTCGGCGGCCTCGATCCCGCTGGCCCTCGACGTGGCGCGGCGGGACGGCCGCATCCGGACCGGCGACTTGGTGATGATCGAGGCGATCGGCGGCGGCTTCAGCTGGGGGGCGGCGCTGATCCGCTGGTGAGGCCGGCGAAACAATTCGTCACCCCCGTGCGGTTGACCGGGGGCGGAGCGCCGATTAGCGTGCCGTATCATAGGGATACGCCTTCAGTGTTCGGCGCGGCCTCGATCGCCGCACCCGGCGCCATGGGGGCGAGGAACATGGGCGAGGGGACACGGCATGGCAGGCAAGACGGTGACGCGCGCCGACTTGAGCGAGGCCGTTTACCATCAGGTGGGCCTGTCACGGACCGAGTCTGCCGCCCTCGTCGAGACCGTGCTGTCGGAGATCTGCAGCTGCCTCGCGAGTGGTGAGACCGTGAAGCTGTCCTCGTTCGGCTCCT
This sequence comes from Methylobacterium sp. A49B, assembly GCF_053346215.1. Classification (NCBI taxonomy): domain Bacteria; kingdom Pseudomonadati; phylum Pseudomonadota; class Alphaproteobacteria; order Hyphomicrobiales; family Methylobacteriaceae; genus Methylobacterium; species Methylobacterium sp. A49B. The sequence goes on along the minus strand of NZ_JBKFBO010000072.1, from coordinate 71,395 downwards.
TCGTGGTGCGCAGCAAGGGCAAGCGCGTCGGCCGCAACCCGAAGACCGGTGTTGAGGTGGCGATCGAGCCGCGACAGGTGATGGTGTTCAAGCCCTCCAACGTGCTCAAGGCCAAGATCAACGGCCTGAACGGCGCGGGCGCTCACGACGACGACTGAGTGGAGCCGCGCGCGGCTCAATCTTCGGTCTGCGGAGGAATTCCAGAGCCGGCGAGGCTTGAGCCCGGCCTTGCGGGCCGGCAAGATCGGTCCGTCCCGAACCGATCCGCCAGAGCCCCATGCCGCCAGCCCTCGCCGCCGAAGAGCCCGTCGAACCGCCGGCCGGAGCCGGCGAGAAGAGCCCCCACGCGTTCCGCACGATCAGCGAGGTGGCCGAGGACCTCGACGTGCCCCAGCACGTGCTGCGGTTCTGGGAGACCCGCTTCGGTCAGATCCGTCCGGTGAAGCGGGCCGGGGGCCGGCGCTACTACCGGCCGCAGGACGTCGAGCTCGTCGCCGGCATCCGCCACCTGCTCCACGTCCGGCGCTACACGATCGCGGGGGCGCAGCGGGTGCTCAAGGACCACGGGGTCCGCTTCGTCCAGGCGGTCGGTCGCGGCGAGGCCGTGGCGGCCGAGCCGCTGTTTCAGGAGGCCGAGGCGGAGGCGGGGGGGCGGAGCGGCGCGCTTGCAGATCCGGACCGTGCCGTCCTGGCAGAGGTTCTGGCCGAGCTGCGTGCCTGCCGCGCCCTGCTCGATGGGTTGGAGACGGCCACCGAGGACGTCTGACGAGACCGTCCGACGAGGAGGTGCGAGACCCGATCCGGCCGGTTTGCCGGGCCCCGCTGCCGCACCCGGCCTGTCACAACGTGCGGAAGGCGAACCTTCGGCAGCAACTCGCGTTGTCGCCCGCATGGCCGCGCCCAAATCCAAGCTGTCGCCCAGCCAGGAACTGATGGCCCGCATCATGCGGATCGTCCGCACCTGCCCGGAAGCGGCGTCCGAAGTCTTGGAACTGATGTTCCTCGTCAGCCAGATCGAGGCCGCCACCGGCGTCGATCGGGAGTACCGCGACGCCAAGCGCGTGATCAGCCGCCTGCGCCATCCACTCTGGGAGATGGGGCCGACCGATCGCGAGAAGCTGCTCGCGGCCGCCGAGACGATTCGCCGGGTCTGCCGCTTGGCCGAGGACGAGATCCCCCCCGTGCCGACCGCCGATGCGGGGGAGCGCGCGCGGGTCGAGGCGCGGCTCGCCACCGCCCTGGCGGAGGAGTTCGACGCGGCGCAGATCGCGCGCGTCACCGGCATCGTCGCGGCGGCGCTGCAGAATTAACCCGACGCCCAAGCCCTCGACGGCAGTCGGCGGCGTCCCCACATGCACGCCACCGATGAACGGGGCATCCGGACAGGCGTCCGGACACAGCTCCCGGGTCGGCACCGGAGAGACGCTGCCATGATCGCCCATCGTCCGCTCGCCGCGCTGCTCGTGGGGAGCTTGGCTCTCGTCGGGCCGGCGCTGGCCCAGTCGCCGACCAGCCGGACCAAGACGGTCGCCCCCGGCAAGACCGTACGCCTCGAGATCGCACCCAATCTCAAGAAGGATTGTTCTCCTGGCCCGATGCCGGAGTTCAAGGTTTCCGGATCCCCGAAGAACGGTTCGGTCATCACCAAGGTCGGCAAGCTGAAGACGCCGGCCAGCTACCGGTGTCCCAACAAGGAGGCGGCCGTCCAGGCGCTCTTTTACCAGCCCAACAATGGCTTCACCGGGACCGACGAAGTGACGTTCGAGGTCAAGAGTTCCGACGGGCAAGTCCAGACGCAGACCGTCAAGATTACGGTCGCAGCCTCGGGTGGCAAATCGGGAGATGACGCCAAGAAGGAAGGGACGGATCTGTGAACGGCGACGGAGATCCGCGATCTCTCTGATCCTGCAGCCTTGCGCACGCGCTCGGCCGCGGCGCGGACACTCGTCCGGGCCGCGTTCAGGTCGACGCAGTGTTGCAAGCAATCGACATGCCGCGCACCATGCTCGCCGCACTGCGACAAAAGCGGGCCTGTCGGTTGCATCCGAGCCGAGACAGGATGAAGCTGTCACGGTCTGAGAGGGTTATCGAATGCCCATGCATGCGACGAACGACCTTTTCCAGAGCTTCGCCCGAGGGTACGAGGCCCGCCGCGACACGGAGATGACGCTCTCCGAGTATCTTGAGGCCTGCCGCGACGAGCCGCTGATGTACGCCTCGGCCGCCGAGCGCATCCTGGCGGCGATCGGCGAGCCCGAATTCGTAGACACCGCAAGGGATTCGCGCCTCGGCCGGATCTTCATGAACCGGACGATCCGGACCTATCCGGCCTTCCGCGAGTTCTACGGCATGGAGGAGACGATCGAGCGGATCGTCTCGTTCTTCCGCCACGCCGCGCAGGGGCTGGAGGAGCGCAAGCAGATCCTCTACCTGCTCGGACCGGTGGGCGGCGGTAAGTCGTCGCTGGCCGAGCGGCTGAAGCTCCTGATGGAGGTTCACCCCGTCTACGTACTCAAAGCCGGGGACGAGGTTTCGCCGGTCTTCGAGAGTCCGCTGGGCCTGTTCGACCCCGAGACCATGGGCGAGGAGATCCAGCGCCGCTACGGTATCCCGCGCCGGCGGCTGACCGGCCTGATGAGCCCCTGGGCGCTGAAGCGCCTCGACGAGTTCAACGGCGACATCTCGCGGTTCAAGGTGATCAAGGTCCGGCCCTCGCGCCTGCGCCAGATCGCCATCGCCAAGACCGAGCCGGGCGACGAGAACAACCAGGATATCTCCTCGCTGGTCGGCAAGGTCGATATCCGCCGCCTGGAGACCCTGTCGCAGGCCGATCCCGACGCCTACTCGTACTCGGGCGGCCTGAACCGGGCGAACCAGGGCATCCTCGAGTTCGTCGAGATGTTCAAGGCGCCGATCAAGATGCTGCACCCGTTGCTCACCGCGACGCAGGAGGGCAACTACGTCGGCACCGAGAACATCGGCGCGATTCCCTTCACCGGCGTGATCCTGGCCCACTCGAACGAGGCCGAGTGGCAGTCATTCAAGACCAACAAGAACAACGAGGCCTTCATCGACCGGATCTACGTGATCAAGGTCCCGTACTGCCTGCGCGTCACCGAGGAGCAGCGGATCTACGAGAAGCTGATCTCCGGCTCGGAGCTGTCGGACGCGGCCTGCGCGCCCGGCACGCTGGAGATGCTGGCGCGATTCTCGGTGCTGTCGCGCCTGCGCGAGCATGCCAATTCCAACGTCTTCTCGAAGATGCGGGTCTACGACGGCGAGTCCCTGCGCGAGGTCGATCCCCGCGCCCGCTCGATGCAGGAGTACAAGGACACGGCCGGCGTCGACGAGGGCATGGACGGGATCTCCACCCGCTTCGCCTTCAAGGTGCTGGCCGCGACCTTCAACCACGACACCACCGAGGTCTCGGCCGACCCCGTGCACCTGATGTACGTGCTGGAGCAGTCGCTGCGCCGCGAGCAGCTCCCGCCCGAGACCGAGAAGAAGTACCTGGAATTCATCAAGACCGAGCTGGCCCCGCGCTACGCGGAGTTCATCGGTCACGAGATCCAGAAGGCCTACCTCGAATCGTACCACGATTACGGGCAGAACCTGTTCGACCGGTACATCGACTACGCCGACGCCTGGATCGAGGACCAGGACTTCAAGGACGCCGAGACCGGTCAGCTCATGAACCGCGAGCTTCTGAACCAGGAGCTGACCAAGATCGAGAAGCCGGCGGGCATCGCCAACCCGAAAGACTTCCGCAACGAGGTGGTGAAGTTCGCCCTGCGCTCCCGGGCGCAGCACGGCGGCCGCAACCCGAGCTGGACCAGCTACGAGAAACTGCGCGAGGTGATCGAGCGGCGGATGTTCTCGCAGGTGGAGGAGCTGCTGCCGGTGATCTCCTTCGGCTCGAAGAAGGACGGCGAGACCGAGAAGAAGCACGGCGAGTTCGTCGAGCGCATGGTGGCGCGCGGCTACACCGAGCGGCAGGTCCGCCGTTTGGTGGAGTGGTACATGCGGGTGAAGCAGGCCGGCTGAGGGATGACGGGGTCCGGTTCGGCCGGGCCCTGTTCCGACCCTCCGCCGCCACAGTTTCGGACGACCGGCCGGTGAAGATCTGGGGCCAGCTGCGAACGAGGGATCCTTTCCTCCGGCAACGGCATGGTACGATCAGGGTCCGGACCCGGCCGGCACACGCGGACGAGGGTTTTTGCAGCGGATGCACATCGTCGACCGACGTCTGAACCCGGGCGGCAAGAGCCTCCCCAACCGCCAGCGCTTCCTACGCCGCGTGAAGGACGTGGCCCAGCGCGCCGTGCGCGAATCCGCCCGCGAGAAGGACATCAAGGATCTGGGCAAGGACGGCCGCGTCACCGTGCCGGCCGACGGCGTGCGCGAGCCGCGCTTCTCCCGCCAGCCCGGCACCGGGCTGCAGGACCATATCCTGCCCGGCAACAAGACCTACGTGGAGGGCGACACGATCGAGCGGCCGCCGGGCAGTGGCGGTGGGCGCGGCTCCGGCGAGGGCGGGGAGGGCGGCGAGAACAGCGAGGACGCGTTCCGCTTCGTGCTCACCCGCGAGGAGTTCCTGGAACTCTTCCTCGAGGATCTGGAGCTTCCGGACCTCGCCAAGCGCCGCCTCGCGGTGGTGGAGACGGAGGGCCTGCGCCGGGCCGGCTACACGGTGACGGGCTCGCCGGCGAATCTCGCGCTGACCCGCACCCTGCGCAACTCGATGTCTCGGAGGATCGCCCTCAAGCGGCCCAAGCCCGACGAGGTGGCGGCCCTGGAGGCGAAGCTCGACGCGCTGTCCGAGGGCGATCCCGAGCGGCTCGACTTGGAACAGATGCTCCTCAAGCTGCGCGAGCGCTCGAAACGCATCCCCTACGTCGATCCAATCGACCTGCGCTTCCGCCGGTTCGAGCCCTATCCGCGGCCGATCGCGCAGGCCGTGATGTTCTGCCTGATGGACGTATCCGGCTCGATGACCGAGCACATGAAGGACCTCGCCAAGCGGTTCTACATCCTGCTGCACATCTTCCTGACGCGCCGCTACCGGCACGTGGAGATCGTGTTCATCCGCCACACCGACCGGGCGACCGAGGTGGACGAGGAGACCTTCTTCGGCTCCCGCGAGACCGGCGGCACCCTGGTCTCGTCGGCGCTGGTCGAGATGAAGCGCATCATCGCCGAGCGCTACGATCCCAACGACTGGAACATCTACGCGGCGCAGGCCTCGGACGGCGACAACGTCTCCTCGGACGGGCCGACCTCCACGGAGCTGCTGCGCTCGCACATCCTGCCGGCCTGCCAGCACTTCGCTTACCTGGAGGTGGGCGACGAGAACGGCCCCCGCGCCGGCTTCGTGGAGCACCGCACCACCCTGTGGCGGACCTACGAGGCGATCGCCAAGGCCGGCGGCCCGATCGCGATGCGCAAGGTCAACCACCGCCGGGAGATCTACCCGGTCTTCCGCGAGCTGTTCGGCCGCAAGGAAGGCCGCGCCGAGGCGGAGGCGTAGGTTTGTCCCCTCCCCACAAGGGAGAGGAGAATGCGATGAGGTTTTCATGGTGACCAGCCTGAGCCGATCCAAGGTGAGTGCGCCGGCCGTGAAGGTCGATAAGCCCCTGTTCACCGGCAACGACTGGGATTTCGACACGATCCGCCGCATCCACGACGCCTGCGAGGCGGTGGCCGGGCCGCAGCTCGGCCTGTCGTGGTACCCGAACCAGATCGAGATCATCACGGCCGAGCAGATGCTCGACGCCTACGCGTCGATCGGCATGCCGCTGTTCTACAAGCACTGGTCGTTCGGCAAGCACTTCGCCCAGCACGAGGCCGGCTACCGCCGCGGCCTGATGGGGCTTGCCTACGAGATCGTCATCAATTCCGATCCGTGCATCTCCTACGTGATGGAGGAGAACACGGCGACGATGCAGACGCTGGTCATCGCGCACGCCGCCTTCGGTCACAACCACTTCTTCAAGAACAACTATCTGTTCCGGCAGTGGACCGACGCAGAAGGGATTCTGGACTACCTCGACTTCGCCAAGGGCTTCATCAGCCGCTGCGAGGAGCGCTACGGCCACCAGGCGGTGGAGCAGGTGCTCGACGCGGCCCACGCGCTGATGAGCCAGGGCGTCCACCGCTACCCGCGCAAGAAGCGGCCGGACCTCGCCTCCGAGCAGCGACGGGAGCGCGAGCGGATCGAGCACGGCGAGCAGATCTACAACGACCTCTGGCGGACCCTGCCGCAGAAGATCGGCACGGCGCGCCCGGACGTGGCGGCGGAGCGGCGCAAGGCGCTGCTGGAGCTGCCGCAGGAGAATATTCTTTATTTCCTCGAGAAGGTCGCGCCGAGACTGCGCCCCTGGCAGCGCGAGATCCTGCGCATCGTCCGCCTCGTGGCACAGTATTTCTACCCGCAGCGCCAGACCAAGGTGATGAACGAGGGCTGCGCCACCTACTGCCACTACCGGATCATGAACGCTCTGTCTGAATCCGGGCAGATCACCGAGGCGGCCTACCTCGAATTCCTGCAATCCCACACCAACGTCATCCGCCAGCCGAACTACGACGACCGCTCCTACGGCGGCCACAACCCCTACGCGATCGGCTTCGCCATGATGCAGGACATCGCCCGCATCACCGAGCAGCCGACCGAGGAGGACCGGGCGTGGTTCCCCGACATAGCCGGCACCGGCGACGCCATGGCGGTGCTGCGCGACTGCTGGGAGAATTACCGGGACGAGAGCTTCATCCAGCAGTTTCTCTCGCCCAAGCTGATGCGCGACCTGCGCCTGTTCCACGTGGTCGACGACCCCGAGGAGCCGGAGTTGCGGGTCGAGGCGATCCACGACGAGCGCGGCTACCGCAAGCTGCGCCGGTCCTTCGCGCGCCAATACGACGTGGCGTGGCTCGATCCCGATATCGAGGTGGTGGATGTGGACCTTGAGGGCGACCGGCGCCTGATCCTGCACCACAAGGCGATCAACCGGATCACCCTGCAGAAGGATGACGCCAAGCGGGTCCTGCAGCACCTCGCCGACCTCTGGGGTTACGACGTGGTGCTCAAGGAAATCGAGCCGGCCACCGGCACGGTGCTGGGTGAGATCGGCGCCAGCGCGCGGCCGATCTTCTTCTGACAGGGATCCAACCCGTACGCCTCATCCTGAGGTGCCCGCGCAGCGGGCCTCGAAGGAGCCCTCCAGCCAGCCGCGCGATCCCTGGAGGGCTCCTTCGAGGCCTGCGCTGACGCTCCGGCACCTCAGGATGAGGTGTTTGGCTCGGAATGGCCTCGGGTGATTGCCTCGTTGTCCCGGCCATGCTGCAAACACGTATGACCGCCACGATCCTGACCCTCGCCGAGACCAGCGACTTCCTCGACCACGAATTCCCCCAGATGCAGGCGGGCGGCCGCGCCTACCATCTGGAAGATGTCGGCCCGCTCTCGGCCCGGATGCGGCTCGAAGCTCACGAACGCTTCCTGCGCCCCGGCGCGACCGTGTCGGGCCCGGCCATGATGGCGCTCGCCGACTACGCCCTCTACGCGGCGATCCTCGCCAATATCGGCCCGGTGGCGCTCGCCGTGACCACGAGCCTCAGCTTCAACTTCCTGCGCAAGCCCGCCTCGGGCGATCTCTTGGCGGAGTGCCGCCTGCTCAAGCTCGGCCGTCGTCTGGCCGTCGGCGAGGTGCTGATCACCGCCGTGGGCAACCCCGACCTCGTCTGCCACGCCACCGGCACCTACTCGATCCCGCCGCGCTGAGGCGCCGTCCGCCGTCCTTGCTTCGCTGCGCTCGCAAAGTCGACCGGATCAGCCGGACCGCGCCTCGGCGAGCCGGGCAGCGTAGCGGGCGATCAGATCGACCTCCAGGTTGAGCCGGTCCCCCTGCCGCCGCTCACCCCAGGTGGTGACCTGCAGCGTGTGGGGGATGAGCAGCACCGAGAACAGGTCGCCCTCGACCGAATTCACCGTGAGCGAGGTGCCGTCGAGGCAGACCGAGCCCTTCTCGGCGATGAACTTGGCCAGGCTCGCAGGCGCGCGCAGGGTGAAGCGCTCGCTGGCGCCCCAGGCATCGGCCGTGACGCTCTCGCGCGCCGCGATCTCGGCGAGGCCGTCGACATGGCCGGTGACGAGGTGGCCGCCGAGTTCGTCGCCTATCTTCAGCGAGCGTTCGAGGTTGATCCGCGTGCCCGCCGCCCAGGCGCCGACCGTGGTGCGCGCCAGCGTCTCGGCGGCGGCGTCCACCGCGAAGACGCAGCCGCCTTCGGCCGGCTCCACCGACACCGCCGTGAGGCAGGGGCCGGAACAGGCGATCGAGGCGCCCAGCGCGATCGTGGCCGGATCGTAGGAGGCGCGGATCACGATCCGGCGCAGGTCGCCTTCGCCCGCCACCGAGACCACCGTGCCGACATCGCTGACGAGTCCCGTGAACATCGCTTACGTCCTGTCGCGTTCGTAGGTCACGGCCTCGTCGGGTCCGAGCCGGAGCCGCTCGGCTTCCCGAAAGCCGTCCGCCAGCGCCGCCGTCAGGGCGGGCCCCAGCGCCGGCAGGCCGCCGGCCGGGCCGAGTTCCGCCGGCCCGGTGACCAGCGTGCAGGCCTCGATCAGATCGGCCCGCGCCAGCGCGTCCGCAAGGCGGGGCCCGCCCTCGCTGCACAGGCGGGTCAGGCCCCGCGCACCGAGAAGCGCCAGGGCGGCCGACAGGTCGATCCCGCCGGCCGTGTCGGCGGCGACGAGGGCGACCTCGACGCCGAGCGCCTCCAGGGCGCGCCTGGCATGGGCTGGCGCGGAGCGCGTGGTGAGCACCAGGGTCGGCGTGTCGCGGGCGGTCCGGGCCAGCACGCTGGCCGGCGTGAGCCGCAGGTGCGTGTCGAGGACGATCCGCAGGGGTGAACGCCGGGTGAGTCCCGGCAGCCGCACGGTGAGCGACGGATCGTCGGCGCGGGCCGTACCGATGCCGATCAGGATCGCGTCGGCATGCGCCCGCCAGAGGTGGACCGCGCCATCGGCCACCGGCCCGGTGATCCGCAGGCGCTCCGGTCCGGCGGCCGCGCAGAATCCGTCCCGGGTGCGGGCGAGCTTGAGGTGCAGGGCCGGGCGGCCCCGCGTCACCCGGGTGACGTGGCCGAGATGGTCGCGCGCCGCCTCCGCCCGCATCAGCCCGGTCTCGACCGCCACGCCCCCCTGGCGCAGGAGCGCGTGGCCGCGTCCCGCGACCCGGGGGTCCGGATCCTCGATCGCGCTGACCACCCGGGCGACCCCGGCGGCCAGGATCGCCTCGGTGCAGGGCGGCGTGCGGCCGTGATGGGAGCAGGGCTCCAGGGTGACGTAGAGGGTCGCACCGCGGGCGGCCGCGCCGGCGGCCGCGAGCGCCAGGGGCTCCCCGTGCGGGCGCCCGCCCGGCGCGGTCGCCCCGGTCCCGAGGATGCGCCCCGTATCCGGCTCGACCACGACGGCGCCCACCGACGGGTTCGGCCACGTGGTGCCGAGGCCGCGCCGGCCCAGCGCCAGGGCGAGGCGCATGAAGGTCGCGTCGTCGCTCATGACGCCGGTCTCATGGGCGCGCGGACCGGCGACGGCGCGGCGCCTCGGGCTCCGGCTCGGGCGACGGCTCGATATCGGGCGCCAGCGTGCCGTCGCCGAGCGTCCCGAGCAGCGTCTCGAAATCCTTGGCCTCGCGGAAATTCTTGTAGACCGAGGCGAAGCGCACGTAGGCGACGTCGTCGAGGCCCTTGAGCCCCGCCATCACCAGCTCGCCGATCGCCTCGGAGGTCACCTCCGGCTCGCCGGCGCTCTCGAGCTGCCGGGTGATGCCGCTGACCAGACGCTCGATCCGCTCCGGGTCGACGGCGCGCTTGCGCAGAGCCACGTCGATGGAGCGCTGGAGCTTGTCCCGGTCGAAGGGCACGCGCTTGCCCGAGCGCTTGAGCACCACGACCTCGCGCAGCTGGACTCGCTCGAAGGTGGTGAAACGGCCGGCGCAGTCCGGGCAGACCCGGCGGCGGCGGATCGCGGCGCCGTCCTCGGAGGGCCGCGAGTCCTTCACCTGGGTCTCGGAGCCGCCGCAATAGGGACAGCGCATGGGTCTGTTACTCGGGCATGGAAACGGCCGCGAACCGATGATCCGCGGCCGTTTCCTAATCCACTCATGGCCGGCCCGGAAGGCCGGCCCCGCGCAGGCGTTCCCCGGCCTCAGCCGTAGATCGGGAACCGGTCGGTGAGCGCGTGGACGCGGGTCTTGACGTCGGCCTCGACCGCGCTGTCGCCCGCCTCACCCTTGGCGGCGAGGCCGTCCAGCACCTCGACGATGAAGCCGCCGATCTGCTTGAACTCGGCGACACCGAAGCCGCGCGACGTGCCGGCCGGGGTGCCGAGACGGATGCCCGACGTGATGGTCGGCTTCTGCGGGTCGAACGGCACGCCGTTCTTGTTGCAGGTGATGTGCGCCCGCGACAGCGCGGCTTCCGCCGCCTTGCCGGTGAGGCCCTTCCGCTGCAGGTCGACCAGCATCAGGTGGTTGTCGGTGCCGCCCGAGGTGATGTCGTAGCCGCCCGAGATCAGCGTGTCGGCGAGCGCCTTGGCGTTCTCCACCACCTGACGGGCGTAGATCTTGAACTCGGGCTTCAGCGCCTCGCCGAAGGCCACGGCCTTGCCGGCGATCACGTGCATCAGCGGGCCGCCCTGGAGACCGGGGAAGATCGCCGAGTTGAACTTCTTGGCGAGCGCCTCGTCGTTCGTCAGGATCATGCCGCCGCGCGGGCCGCGGAGGGTCTTGTGGGTCGTGGTGGTGACCACGTGGGCGTGCGGGAACGGCGACGGGTGCACGCCGGCCGCGATCAACCCGGCGAAGTGCGCGGCATCGACCATGAAGTAGGCGCCGACCGAGTCGGCGATCTCGCGGAATTTCGCAAAATCCCAGTGGCGCGGGTAGCCCGAGCCGCCGGCGATGATCACCTTCGGCTTGTGCTCCTGCGCGAGCTGGGCGACCTGCTCCATGTCGATCCGCTGGTCGTCACGGCGCACCGTGTAGGAGACCGGCTTGAACCACTTGCCCGAGACGTTCGGCGGGGCGCCGTGGGTGAGGTGGCCGCCGGCGGCGAGGTCGAGGCCGAGGAAGGTGTCGCCGGGCTGCATCAGGGCCAGGAACACGCCCTGGTTGGCCTGGGAGCCCGAGTTCGGCTGCACGTTGGCGAAGCCGCAATCGAACAGGCGCTTGGCGCGCTCGATGGCGAGGTCCTCGGCGATGTCCACGAACTGGCAGCCGCCGTAGTAGCGCCGGCCCGGATAGCCCTCGGCGTACTTGTTGGTCAGCACAGAGCCCTGCGCTTCCAGCACGGCGCGAGAGACGATGTTCTCCGAGGCGATCAGCTCGATCTCGTGCTGCTGGCGGCCGAGTTCCTTGGCCACCGCCTCGGCGATCTCGGGATCGGCGTCCGTGAGGGGGGCGGCGAAGAAGCTGTTGGAGAAATGCTTGTCGGCGGCGGTACCGGCGCTCATGGTCTGCCTCTGTTCTGATAGGGGCGATGCCCGGCCTTTCGTCGGCGTGCACGGGCGGGCGTTGAAGCACCGATTCCTACACGGGCCAGACCTTCAGGCCAAGCACAGGCATTTTGGACCGCGTCCAAGAATAATTTGCCGCAGTCCAGCAGAGAGTTCCTGTCGAAGGGCTTCGTGTGCCTGGGGATTACCGGTTTTAGGAAGCGAAGGGCATTCCCGGCTCTCATTCCGCGCCGGCGCAGACGAGCCGGGTCCCCTTAGAGCTCAGAACCTGCCGCGTCGGCGGCTCTACGCCCGGGCTCCGCTTCGCCCCTCGAATGACCGATCGCGTGACGAACCACACCCCTTCCCCTGCCGTACCCTCCGCTTGAAGCGTCGAAGACGGCCCGACCTAACGGGCGTCACGCGGAGACATTCGTCTCGATCAGCACCGTCTCGGTGTCGAATGCGGCCGCATGCCACGCTCCAGCGGGGAAGTGGAACACGCTGCCTGCGGAGAACGGCTTACGGCCTTGCTCGGTCTCCAGAACGCCGGAGCCCGAGACGACCTGCACGAACTGTTCGTGATCGTGGCTGTGGCGCGGGGCCGAGATCCCCGCCGGCACCACGACGCGCACGAGGCTCGCGCCCGCGCCCGGGATCTCCCGCTTGGCGACGCCGTTAGCGGCGACGCTCTCGGCGCGGTCATGCCAGGCGGTCAGGTGGTCGGTCATCGTGGCGTCTCCTCGGCGACGGGACATGCGCTCCGGAAGAGCCGGGTCAACGGCCGCCCGGCCAGCCGGCCTGCGTCAACCGGTCCCGCCGGGCGGGCGGCCGCGCCGGGACCTGGGCGTCGCGGGATCGGAGGCCGATGGGCCGGGATCGGGCGGAGCCGAAGCGGGGGCGGCGCCCTCGCTCGGCGCACCCGCGGAGGGCCAGAAGGTCTCGAACAGCTCCTGCATCGCCCGGATGTTGTTGCCCTGGACCTCGGCGCCCGTGCGCAGCATCTGGTTGAGCATGTCGGAGCCGGCCTCGCCCACCGGCGCTTCCGGCGGCATGGGCTTGGGCGTGGGCTTGGGCTTGAAGGCGGGCTTCGCCGTGGGGGCAGGGGGCTCCGCGGCGGGCAGGAACGCCTTGGCCATCTCGGCCCAGGCGGGGCCGAACGGGAACGGCACGGGTGGCGGCGGCGCGGCCGGCCGCGCCTGCGCAAGCTCGGCCTGCGGCTGGTTGAGCATCACGTGGACGATGCTCGCCACGACGGCACCCGCCATCATCGGCAGCATCTGGCGCAGGACCTGCGCGCCGACGCCGCTCGTGGCCGAGGCCTGCCGCAGCACCCCCTGCATCAGCTGGGCCGAGCCGAACATCTGGCTCAGGGCGTCGATGCCCTGCGGCGCCGCGGGCCGGGGCATCTCCAGGCCGAACATGCGGGCGAAACTACCCGGGTCCATGCCGACGCTGCGCTGGAGGCCGAGGGTCAGGGCCGGCATCAGCGCCTCGAAGGCGCGGGCCGTCTGATCCGTCGTCAGACCGAATTGCTGGGCCATGGTCTGCAGCCCGGCCTCGCCCTGGGCCTGGAACATCTCGAGCGGGTTGAACATGCGGCCTCGATCCTGCCCCGGTCGGACCGACCAGGGCAGGGCATCGTGACCCGTTGCGCGGCGAAATACCAGTTCTTGCCCGCGGAACTTGTGTCCGGGCATGCGGCGCGACCTGGATAACCGGGCCGCCTTGTCATTTCCGACTCAGCTCACCGGTCCCGGATGGGGGTGGCCCGCCGGCAGCGGCGCGTCCCGGAGCGGCGCCTCCGGAGCGCCCTCCGGCTCTCGGCCGCGCGGGCCGGAGCCTTCGAGGCGGTCGACGGTGCGGCGGGCGAGCAGGATGCCGAGCGCCCCGAAGACCAGCGAGCCGAGCCCCATCCCGGCGACCACGCCGCGGGGGCCGTAGAGCGAGGCGCCCAGCATCGCGGGCGGGATCGTGCCCAGCGTCGCCCGTCCCCAGTTCAGCAGCGTCGAGCGGAGGGGGAAGCCGAGGTTGTTGAAGGCGGCGTTGCCCAGGAACAGGAGCCCGTTGAAGAACCAGATCGCCCCGCCGACGAGGCAGAAGAAGCCGAACAAATCGGCCGCCACCCCGTGCAGGCCGAACAGGGCCGCGAGCGGCCCGCGGGCGAGGGCCAGGCCGAGCCAGACGATCGCCACGTAGGCGAGCGTCACCCGCACCGCCTCCCGCAGGACGCCGCGCATCCGGTCGAACCGGGCCGCGCCCCAGTTCTGCGCGAGGATCGGGCCGATCGCCCCCGACAGGGCGAACAGGCCGCCGAAGGCCACGGGCGTCAGGCGGTCGATCACCGACGCGGCCGCGACCGCGTCCGCCCCGTAGCCGGCGAACAGGCGCGCCAGGAAGGCGCTCGCCACCGAGGGCGCGAGGTTGGTGAGCACCGCCGGCCCCGCGACCGCCGACAGGGCGGCGGCGTCGGCCGGCAGGTCGGCGAGGCGCGGCCGGCCGAGGAGCCCGTGGCGGGTGACCCCGCGCAGGCCCACGACCACGAAGGTGGCGCGCGCCACGCAGACAGTGATTGCCGCGCCCTCGACGCCGAGGCCGGCCCCGAAGATCAGCAGCGGATCGAGGATGGCGGTGACCACGGCGCCGGACACGGTCACCAGCATCGCCTGCCGCGCCTCGCCGACGGCGCGGAGCAGGCCGGTGAACAACATGCCGGCGGCGAGCAGGAGGTTCGACGGCAGGGTGATGTGCAGGAACAGCTCGGCCACCCGCAGCGCCTCGCCGCGGGCGCCGATCAGGCTCAGGAGCGGGTCGGCGAGGACGGCGATCAGCACCGCGATGAGAGCGGCCACGAGGCTGCCCAGCGTCAGCGCGGAACTCGCGAGGCGGCGCGCCGCCGCCCGGTCGCGGGCCCCGACGGCCTTCCCGACGAGCGCCCCGGCGGCGATCATCAGGCCGATATTCACCGCGGTGGCGAAGAACTGCACGATGCCGGCGAAGCCCACCGCCGCGGTCAGGTTCGGGTCGCCGAGCTTCGAGACGTAGAGCAGCGACAGGAGGTCGACGACGAAGATCGCCATCAGCCCCACCGAACCGGTGGCGGCCATCACCAGGACGTGCCGGAGGATGGAGCCGGTGACGAAGCGGCCGGTCTCCGCCTGGAGCGGGCCGGCCGAAGGCGGACCGTCAGACATCCGGAGCGTCACGCATTCCGGGCGCTGCCTTCCGCTTCCAGCTCCGCCTCGTCGCCCTCGGCCTCGGCGGCCTCGCCTTCCTGCGGGGCGAGGGCGGGCTTCTCGAGGAGCCGCTCGGCCGCCTCGCGCCGCTCGCCGCCCACGAGGTCGCGAGTCTCGGTGTTGAGCGCGCGGGCGGGCCGGACGGGGGCGGTCAGCGGTTCGGGCTTCAGTCCCGCGGCGGCCCCGCGCATCCAGCTGGAGCCGTCCGGCAGGGCGCCCGCCTGCTGCAGGACGAGGCGGGCGATGTCGCGCTTGCGCACATCGTCGGTCCGCGCCAGGGCGGCCTCCGGCGACAGGCCGAGTCCTTCGAGCGCCGCCCGACCGAAGGCGAGGGCCGATTCGGCAGTCTCGCGGATCTGGTAGTCCACGTCCCGGTTCATCAGCTCCACGGCGTGCAGCCGGTCGTAGGCACGCACGAAGGTACGCACGTCCGCGAACTCCTCGTGCACGATGTCGACGATCTTGAGGGCGCCCTCCCGGTCGTCGACGCAGATGCAGACCAGTTCGACCCGGCCGATCCCGGCGGCGCGGAGCACGTCGAGCCGGGTGCCGTCGCCGTAATAGATCCGGAAGCCGAATCGCGAGGCGGCGCGCAGCTGCTCCACGTCCTTGTCGATGACGGTGGCGGTGATGCCCTCGGCGAGCAGCACCTGCGTCAGCAACTGCCCGAAGCGGCCGAAGCCGATCACCAGAACCCGGGCCTCGCCGCTCTCGGACAGCTCGGTGGAGGGCGCCTCCAGCGCGTGCGTGGTCCGCGCGTTGCGCCGCTCGATCAGCTTGTCGAGGCCCTTGGCGGCGATCGGGCCGATCAGCATGGTCAGCGCGGCGAGCGCCACGGCGAAGCGCGTCGCCTTGGCGCCCGTGAGGCCCAGTTCCTCGGCCTGGGGCAGCAGCACGAAGGCGAATTCGCCGGCCGGCGCCAGGACGGCGGCGCCGCGCAGGGCCCCGAGGGTGTCGGAGCCGAACAGCCGGAACAGGCCGGCCACCAGGGCGACCTTGACGAGGATCGCCCCGAGCGTCGCGCCGAACAGGGCCGGCCAGACCTCGCGCACGAGGGTGCCGTCGATCGACATGCCGACGCTCATGAAGAACAGGCCGAGCAGCATGCCGCGGAACGGCTCGATATCGGCCTCGAGCTGGTGGCGGAAATTCGATTCCGCGAGCAGGATGCCGGCGAGGAAGGCGCCCATCGCCATCGACAGGCCGACCTGCTCCATCAGCAGCGCGGTGCCGAGCACCACCAGCAGGGCCGCGGCGGTCATCACCTCGCGGGCGCCGCTCGCCGCCAGCAGCCGGAAGAACGGGTTCAGGCCATAGCGGCCGACCACCACCACGGTGAGGATCGCCGCCAGCGCCTTGCCGGTGGAGACAGCGGCCTCCCCGAGCCAGGAGGCATCGGTCGCGCCGCCCGCCGAGGCGAGCAGCGGCATCAGCGCCAGGATGCCCACCACCGAGAGGTCCTGGAACAGCAGCACCGCGAAGGCGCGGCCCCCGTAGGCGCTGCCGAGGTCGCCCCGCTCCTCCAGAAGCTGGAGCGCCACCGCGGTGGCCGAGAGGGCCAGCGCGAGGCCGATCACCGCGGCCGCGCCGAAGCTCAGGCCCGCCAGCACGCCGGCGCCGCCGAGCACGAGGGCGCAGGCGACGAGCTGCGCGGTGCCGAGGCCGAAGATGTCGCGGCGCATCGAGACGAGCTGCGACAGGTGCAATTCCAGCCCGACGATGAACAGCAGCAGCACCACGCCGATCTCGGCGACGCTGGCCGCCGTGTCGGGCTCGGCGATCAGCGACAGGCCGGAGGGGCCGATCAGCACGCCGGCCACGAGGTAGCCGAGCACGGCGCTCTGGCCGATCAGCCGGAACACCGGGACGCCGATCACCGCCGCCGTCAGGAAGGTCAGGACCGGCGGCAGGAAGCTCGCATGTTCGACGGGGCTCGCCATGAAGATCGTCCCGGCGGTTCTTCTGGGGTGCGTGCGAAGCACCCGCTTAGCGCGGGCGGCGCCGGGATGCGAGCCGGAAGGACGTGCCGTTCGGCACAAGGGGGGGCACTGCCGTGTCCGCCGAGCGCGGTCGAACCTATCGCCTCCGTCTTTGCGAGCGCAGCGAAGCAATCCCGAGCGCCACGTTTCCGAACGTCGCGCATCCCTGGGTCGCTTCGCTGCGCTCGCGATGACGGGGAGGGGGCAGATTCACGCCAGTCCCCGCATCCGCGCCCGGCGCGACCCGTCGATGAACTCAAATCCGCCGGCCGCGCTCAGCATGTGCAGGCGCGAGCCGGGCCAGGCCGCCCCGGGCCCAAGGCGCGTCTCGACCCGCTGGGCGTAGCCGCCCTCGTCGAGCCGCAGGATCCGGGCGAGGCCGAGCGCCGCGCCGTAGCCCTGGCGGCAATCCTGGACCGGGCGGATCAGGGCGCCGTCCCGCGCGACGATCGGTCCTGCGGCCCGGGCCGAGCCGACGTCGATCAGCACCGGGTTCAGCCGGTGCGGCGTCCAGGGGCCGCGGAAATGCGGCGCGTGCCAGAGGTGCAGGGTGTCGGAGTAGCTGCCCCCACCCGCCCGGACCGTGGCGAACAGCCACCAGCGGCCGTCATGGTGCAGCAGCGTCGCGTCGCCCGCCACGACCCCGTCCACCAGCACCGCCTCGTGGACCCAGCCCCGCGGGAAGGCGGTGGCCCGGTAGAGGTCGATCGTCCCGGAGGCGTGGGATTCCGGGATCATCCAGACCTCCCCGTCCGCCTCGAACACGAACGGGTAGGAGAGGTGGGTCTCCAGTTCCAGGACCGGCTCCGGCCGGCCGCGGGGCCCGGCGGCGTCGAAGCCCACCGCCGAGATCACGCCCTTGCCGCGCCGGTAGTCGAATTCCTCCACGAACAGGGTCACCGCGCCGCCCCGCGCGATGGCGAAGGGGTCGGCGTAGAAGCGGCGCCCGTCGTCGGGCAGGTCGATCCAGCCGCCCTCCGGGTGGCGGCGCAGGTCGATCAGGTCGGGACCCTCGATCCGCCGCCAGCCGACCCGCCATTCGGGCCTGTGGAAGCAGAGGGCGTAGAGCCGGCGGGCGATCAGCCGGGCCAGTCCCCCGGCGGCGCGCCGCCCGGCGCCGAGGCCGCCGAGATCGAAGGGGGCTCCCGGCTGCAGGGGCGCCTCGGTCCCGTCCGGCAGCACCGGCGAGGCGGCGCCGTCGAGGGCGGCGGCGATCAGCGTGATCGTCCGCGCGAGGTAATCCTCGAAGGCGGCGAGCATCACCGTGTGCGACTCGGCGCCGAGGCGTCCCACGGCGATCGGGAGGCCGTCGGCGCCGCGCAGGGCCGCCACCGGCGCCCGCCGGGCGAACAGGGCGGTGAGGAGGCCGGCCTCGCCGGGCAGCCCGTCGAAATCCAGCCGCCACGTCGGTGCGGATGCCGCCTCGGCGGGCGCCCCCGAGAGATCGAGGATGATGTCGGCCGGATCGGCGGAGTCGGTCCGGCCCGCCACGTAGGGCGCGAGGGCGACCGGCTCGGCCGCGGTGGCGAGGCCCGGCCGGGGCAATCCGTGGATCGCGGCTTCGAGCCGGAACAGCAGCTCCGCATTCGGCGGCAGGCCGCCCGCCTCCTCCGCCCAGGCGATCTGGACCCGGCGGTCGGGTCGCTGCCCGAGCTGGTCGAGGAGGCGGATGTGCCAGCCGCGCAGGGTCCGGCGGCCGAGGCGCACCGTCACGGTGCGCGCCACCGGTCCGGCGGCCCGCGTCTCCGACCAAGCCGGGGCCCGGCCGCCGCCGGCCGGAGGCCGGTCCATGCCGCCGATCGTCCGCTCCATCCGCCGAAGAGCCTCCCACCGCGTGTCGATCGTCGAAGCGGCGCCCACGGCGGCCAGGATCCCTCATGGGCCGGACGATGGCCGAAGATGCTGGCCGCCGCGGGCTGAAAGCTGTTGCTCGACGAGACGATCAAGCAAGACCAGGCCGCTGTCCACCTGGATACACCCAGGATGCAGGATGATTTCTGGCAAACTGATTAAGACGCAGGGTTTCACCCGGTGCTGTAAGCCCCTGTAAGCGGCCCGTGTTACGGTGTCGCGCGAGTCTGGACGGGTCCGGCCGGAACCCGCACTTCAGCTCGGCCGTTCGCTCACGATAACGTGGTGTGGAGACACGATATGACGCGCAAGACGCTGACGCTCGCGGCGATGCTCCTCGCCGCCCTGCCCGGGACAGCCTTCGCCTGGGGTGGCGGCGGCGGTGGCGGCGGCGATAGCGGGAGCGGCCTCTCGCCCTACGCCGCCCTCAACGGAAATGACCGGTCGGCCGGGGTCAACAACGGGAATTACCGCGACCCCGCCCTCGACCCCTATATCCGGACCTACGATCCGGAGGCCGCGGCCCGCTACGTCGCCCCGCCGGCGGCTCAGCCGCGCCTGCGCGTGCGGCCCTATTACGGCCATCCCTACTGACGGCGCCCCCCTCCCGCTGCGCCACGGCGGCGGCGGGAGGGATGGGGGCAGAACGTCGCCATGCGGGAGGCGCCTGATCGTCGCGGCGGCGATCAGGAGCGCTCGGTCCCCTTCGCGGTGTGCACGCGCCTGAGGGTCCACTGGCCGCCCGAGGGCTTGCAGCCGGTGCCGCGGACGAAGCGGCTGTTGTCCGGCCCGATCACCGAGGCCAGGAAGTTCCGGCAGATCAGATCCTCGGCGACGTAGGGCAGGCCGGTCGGGTTGACGCTGCCGTGCAATCCCGTCTCGGGGTTGTCCCATTTCACCGGTCGGCCGTTGCCCTGCGGATCGAGCGCGACCGACAGGGCGGCGCGCGCCCGCCGCCAATCCTCCTCGGCGAGGTCATCCCCGAAGCTCGCCGGCCGCTTCTCGATGCTGCCGGTCACGACCGGCTCCTCGGCCACGCGCGGCGGCGCCTCGGCCTCGCCCCGAAACACGAGGAGAGGCTGGCTGCAGCCGCACAGGGCCAGGGTCACCGACAGGGCCGAGACGGACGCGAGGATGCGCGACCGCCGGCTTGGCTCTTTACACACGCATCGCCGCATTACACCTGACTCACGACGGGCTTTCCGCTCGACCGAACATGCCGATGTCGGTGCCCCCTCAGGCCCTGGACGCGGCAGGCAGGAGTCTTGGCGTGGATCAGTTAAGGACCGATGACCCGCAGGTTGCGGACTCTGCGGACGTTGCGGACTTCACCCGCAGCGACGACCCCGTCGCGCTGTTCGCCGCCTGGATGAAGGAGGCGGAGGCGGCCGAGCCCGAGGATCCCAACGCGATGGCGCTGGCCACCGCCGGGGCCGACGGGCTGCCGGACGTGCGGATGGTGCTGCTGAAGGGCTTCGACGGGCGCGGCTTCGTGTTCTACACCAACACGCAGTCCACCAAGGGCGAGGAACTGGCGGAGAATCCGCAGGCCGCGCTGGTGCTGCACTGGAAGAGCCTGCGCCGGCAGGTGCGGGCTCGGGGGCCGATCACGCCGGTGACGGCGGAGGAGGCGGACGCGTATTTCCAGAGCCGCCGCCGGGAGAGCCGGCTCGGCGCCATCGCCAGCCAGCAATCGCGCCCGCTCGCCGACCGCGCCACCCTGATGGGCGCCGTGGCCGCGCTGTCCGAGCGCTACGGGGACGGTCCGATCCCGAGGCCCGCGCACTGGACCGGCTTCCGCATCACCCCGGTGACCCTGGAATTCTGGCAGAACGGCGATTTCCGCCTGCACGACCGGGTGCGCTTCACCCGGACGGGCGAGGGCTGGAGCCGGGCGCGGCTCTATCCCTGATCGCGCTTCCGCCGAGCCGCTTTGGTCGGCGTATCTCCCACCATCATCACGAGCGCAGCGAAGCGGCCCAGGGTCGCGCGACCCCGGCAGGCGTGGTGCAGCCCTGGATTGCTTCGCTCCGCTCGCAACGACGACGGTGCTGAGAAGCCATCACCCCGAAACGCAAAAGAGCCCCGGCAGGGCCGGGGCTCTCGCGGCGGACGGCCATGCGCGAAGGCTCAGGCCTCCGCGTCGTCCTTCTTCTCGTCCTCGGCGGCCTCTGCCTCGGCCTCGGCCTTCTCGTCGGCGGCCTCGGCCGACTGCGCCTCGGCGATCGCGGCCTCCTCGGCCTCCACCTCGGCGCCCAGCACGGTCGGCGGCACGATGTTGGCTACCGGGTCGGTCTGCTCGCCGGTATAGGTGCCGGCCGGGATCTTGATGTCGGAGACGTGGATGACGTCGCCGATGGCACGGCCGGTCAGGTCGACCTCGATGGCGTCCGGGATCTGGTCCGGGGCGACCTCGAGGGCCAGCGTGTGGGCCACGATGTTGAGGGTGCCGCCGAGCTTCTTGATGCCGGGGGCCGCGTCCTCGTTGACGAAGTGCACCGGCACCTCGACCGTGACGGTCTGGCCCGAGACGACGCGCAGGAAGTCGACGTGCAGCGGCACGCCGGTCACCGGGTCGAGCTGGAAGTCGCGCGGGATCGCGCGGACCTTCTTGCCGCCGGCGTTGATCTCGAACAGCGTGGTCTTGAAGCCGCCGGCATAGATCAGCGTGCGGGTGCGGATGAGGTCGACCGCGATGGATTGCGGCGGCTGGCCGCCCCCGTAGATGACGGCGGGAATCTGGCCCTGGCGACGAACGGCCCGGGCGGCCCCCTTGCCGACCCGGTCGCGTGCCACGGCCTCAAGCGTCTTCACAGCGCTCATGGCGTGATCCTTAAGGTTGCTGGAGCCGGAAAACGAAAAGGCCGCCCCTGGCGGACGGCCGCATCCTTCCCGGCGCGCCCCTGCCTCCAAGGGTGTCTCGGGGGCGCGCCGTGCGCATACACGGACGGGGGCGGGTTGGCAATGCGGCGTCACCCGGGAGCCTCGCAGCGGGCTCACTCCGCGTCCGGCCCGTCGACGCGTGGGCGTGCTACGGTCGCAACGTCGCCAGCGCCCGCCGCGCCCGTCGCTTCTGCAGCCACAGGGTCAGGCCCAGCGCCGTCCCGATCACCAGCGCCGAGACCGCCGTGGTCACCGTGCCGAGGGCGTAGATCGCCGGCGTCGTCACCGTGGTCGTCAGGCCCTGCAACTCCAGCGGCAGGGTGTTGCGGCCGCCGATCGCCTGGCTGGTGCGGGCCAGTTCGTCGAACGACAGGGTGAAGCCGAACAGCGCCACGCCCACGAGCGCCGGGGCGAGGATCGGCACCACCACGTGGCGCAGCGTCTGCGCGCCGGTGGCGCCGAGGTCGCGGGCGGCCTCCTCGTAGGCCGGGTCGAACCGGTTGAACACCGCGAACAGGATCAGCAGGCCGAAGGGCAGCGTCCACGTGAGATGCGCCCCGAGCGCCGAGCTGTAGAGGCCCATCAGGGTGCCGTGGTCCTGCAGGAAGCCCCAGCCGGTGGCGGCGGCGAGCGCCTTGAGCGCGTCGTCGAGGAGCCGGAATTCCAGCCCGATGCCGAGCGAGACCACGATCGAGGGGACGATCAGGCTCGACACCACCAGGGCGAAGACGAGGCCGGATCCCCAGAACCCTTTCCGGAAGGCGAGGCCGGCGAAGAACGCGATCCCGACGGTGAGCGCCATGACGACGAGTCCGAGCGCCAGGGAACGCCGGAACGCCGCCCAGATGTCGACCACGCCAACCCCCTCCCACAGCTTGGCGAACCAGTGGGTCGAGATCCCGTTCATCGGGAAGGTCAGGCCGCCGGAGGGCCCCTGGAAGCTGAGCGCCAGGATCGTCAGCGTCGGCCCGTAGAGGAACAGGACGTAGAGGATGAAGACGCCGGCCAGCAGATAGAAGGTGAGGCCGCGGGGCCGGTCCATCCTACAACTCCCGCCGGAGGTCGATCATGCGGGTCAGCCCCAGGATCATCAGCAGCACGGCGGCCAGCAGCACCATGGCGTTGGCGGCGGCGGCGGGGAACTGCAGGTAGGCCATCTGCACCTGGATCACCTTGCCGACGCTGGCGATCTGCTGGCCGCCCATGACGCCGACCGTGACGAAGTCGCCCATCACGAGCGTGACCACGAAGATCGATCCGATGGCGATGCCGGGCTTGGCCAGCGGAAGCACCACGTTCCAGAGGATCTGCGCGCCGGACGCGCCGCAATCCCGCGCCGCCTCGATCAGGCGGCGGTCGATGCGCGCTAGGCTGTTGAAGATCGGTACGATCATGAACACCGTGTCGAGATGCACGAAGGCCAGTACCACCGCGAAGTCGGAGTAGAGCAGGCCCTCGATCGGTTCGCGGATCAGCCCGAGTCCGCGGAGCGTATCGTTGACGAGGCCGTTGCGGCCGAGCAGCGGGATCCACGAGATCATGCGGATCACGTTCGAGGTCCAGAACGGGATCGTGCAGAGCAGGAACAGCCCCATCCGCACCGTGCCCGAGCGGACGTGGAAGGCCAGGAAATACGCGATGGCGAAACCGAGCGGCAGGGTGATCGCCAGCGTCAGGGCGACGAACTTCACCGTCGAGAGATAGGTGCGGACCGTCGTGCAGAGGTCGGCCGACAGGCAGCCGTCGAACAGGTCGGCGTAGTTCTGCAGGGTCAGCGCCGGGATGATCTCGTACTCGTTGTACTCCCAGAGCGAGACGATCCCGGTGAGCACCAGCGGCACCACCAGGAAGACGAGGAAGACGAGGGTGAGCGGCGCGGCCTGGAGATAGGCGAGAGCGCGGCGGGGGCGACGGGGTGATGCGGCCGGAGCGGCTGTTTCCGTGGCGGGCGTGACAGGCAAGGCGAGGTCGGTCATCGGATTCGCCCGACGCGTGCCGACGCATCCCTCCCCCCGCAGCGGGAGGGAGGGGGGGCGGCGCGCAGCCCGCTCACGCGGCGATGAACTCGTTCCACTTGCGCACCATGTAGGTGTTCTCGTCCATCACGGCGTTCCAGCAGGCGACCGCGCCCATGCGCTTCTCGAAGGAGCCGCCGTCGCGGGTGGCGCCGGCCTTCTCGATCAGCGTGCCGTCGGGACCCAGGATGTCCTTCTCGGCCGGCTTGCCCTCCATCCAGAAGGCCCACTCGTAGGGCTGCATGTTCTCCTTGGCGGTCTCCAGCACCGCCGAGTAGTAGCCCTGCCGGTTGAGGTAGGCGCCGGCCCAGCCGGACAGGAACCAGTTGACGAAGTCGTAGGCCGCGTCGAGCTTCCGGCCGCTCAGGGTCTTCGGGACGCCGAAGCCCTGGGCCCAGGCGCGGTAGCCCTCCTTCAGCGGCTGGTACACGCACGGCACCCCCTGCGCCCGGACCTTGGTGACGGCGGGCGACCACATCGACTGGATCACCGTCTCGCCCGAGGCCATCAGGTTCACGGATTCGTTGAAGTCCTGCCAGAAGGCCCGGAACTGGCCGGCGCGCTTGGCCTCGATCAGCACCTTGATGGTGCGGTCGATCTCGGGCTTGGTCATGTTGCCCTTGTCGCCGTAGGTGTAGTCGCCGGTCGCCTCCACCACCATCGCTGCGTCCATGATGCCGATCGACGGGATGTTGAGGATCGAGGCCTTGCCCTTGAAGGCGGGATCGAGAAGATCCTTCCAGCTCTCCACCGGCCGCTTGATCAGGTCGGGCCGGATGCCGAGCGTGTCGGCGTTGTAGGTGGTGGGGATCAGCGTCAGCCACTCGGTCGGTGCGGACGCGAAGGTCCTGGCGTTCTGGCCTTCGAGGTAGAACACCTTGCGGGGCGCGGTGCCCTGGTCGCCGATCTTCCTCCCGGCCACCTCACCCTTGGTGAACACGCCGGTGATCCTGTCGGCGAGCTTGATCCGCCTAGCGTCGAGGCCCGCGAGGTTGCCCGACGGGATGATCTTCTTCAGGCTGAAATACTCGGTGTCGATGAGGTCGAAGGAGTTCGGCTGCGTGACCGCGCGCTTGGTCACCTCGTCGGTCACCACCGGCATGTATTCGAGAGTGATGCCGAGATCCTCCTTCACCTTCCTGGCGATGTCGGACGACTGGCTCACCGCGGTGCCGAGATAGCGCAGGGTCACGGGCTCGGCGGCGTGCACCGCCGGGAAGCCGGTCACCGGCGTGGCGGCCAAGGCCGCGACGCCCTTCAGGAGCGTGCGCCGGCTCGGGGAAAGGTCCATCGTCGTCTCCGTACGGTTACGCGTCGAGGCGGTGGGCGGCGGCCGCGTCCCAGCCGACCGGAATCGTGTCGCCCGGCCGGAGCGGGCTTGCGGCGAAGTCCGCATCGCTGAGGATCACCGTGAGGGCGGCGGGGCTCTCGGGCGGGCGCTCCAGCCCGTCGGCGTCGAGGCCGACATGGACGTTCGTGCCCTGGTACTCCACCGCCACCACTCGGGCCGGCAGCGCGGCCGGGCCGGCCTCGGCGCCGAGCCGCATCCGGTCGGCGCGCACCGCGACGAGCCCGTCGGGAAGCCGGATCACGTTGTGGCCGCCGATGAACCGCGCCACGAAGGCGGTGGCGGGCCGCTCGAACACGGTGCGCGGGTCGGCGGCCTGCTCGATCCGGCCGGCATTCATCACCACCACGAGGTCGGAGAGCGCCATCGCCTCCTCCTGGCTGTGGGTGACGTGGATGAAGGTGAGTCCCAGCTCGGTCTGGATCCGCTTCAGCTCCACCCGCATCCGCACCCGCAGGAACGGGTCGAGGGCGGAGAGCGGCTCGTCGAGCAGCAGCACCTTCGGGCCGGTGACGAGGGCGCGGGCGAGCGCCACGCGCTGCTGCTGGCCGCCCGAGAGCTGGGCCGGCAGACGGTTGGCGAGGTGGCCCATCTGCACGAGGTCGAGCATGGCCATCGCCTTCGCCCGGCGCTCCGCGGTGCCGATCCCGCGCATCTTGAGGCTGAAGGCGACGTTGTCGCGCGCGTCGAGGTGCGGGAACAGCGCGTAGCTCTGGAACATCATGGCGGTGCCGCGCGCGGCCGGGGCCGCGTCGCCCACCGCCTTCGGGCCGATCACCACGTCGCCGGCGGTCGCGCGCTCGTGGCCGCCGATCATCCGCAGCGTCGTGGTCTTGCCGCAGCCGGAGGGGCCGAGCAGGCAGCAATAGGCCCCGGACGGCACCTTCAGGTCGATGCCGTCGACCGCGGTGGCCGCGCCGTAGCGCTTGGTCAGGCCGATCAGCTCGACGTCCATGCGGTGCTCCCCCCGGAGATTGCAGGCAAGCGGCGGGCCAGCGCGACCGTCAGGCGTCCCGCCGCTCGGCCGGATCGACCGCCCGGTCGAGAACCCGCCCGCGGCCCGGCTCGGAGAGCACCCGGCCGTCCTCGGCGATCACCTGCCCGCCCGCGATGGTCACCACCGGCCAGCCGGTCACCGAAAACCCCTCCCAGGGCGTGTAGTCGGAGCCGTGGTGCAGGTTCGCCTGGCGTATGGTCTCGCGCCGGTTCGGATCCCAGAGGGTCAGGTCCGCGTCGAAGCCCGGGGCGATCGAGCCTTTCCGCGGATAGAGCCCGTAGAGCTTGGCGTGGTTCGTGGCGGTGAGCGCGGCGAACTGGTTGAGGCTGATCCGCCCCTTCGAGACCCCTTCGGAAAAAAACACCGGCAGCCGTGTCTCGATGCCGGGGATGCCGTTCGGGATCCAGCGGAAGGAGGTTCTGCCGCGCGGGTTCAGCTTGCCCTGCGGGTCGTCGTAGCGGAACGGGCAATGGTCGGAGGAGACCACGTCGAAGATCCCGCGCCGGATCCCCGACCACACCGCCTCCTGGCTCTCGACGTCCCGCGTCGGCGGCGAGCAGACGTACTTGGCCCCCGCCATGCGATCATCTTGGCCGAGCCCCTTCATGTCCTCGGCCGTCAGGGTCAGGTATTGCGGGCAGGTCTCGGCCCGGATCTTCAGGCCCCGCGCTTGCGCCCAGGCGATCTGCTCGGTCGCCTCGCGGCCCGAGACGTGGACAATCACGATCGGCAGGTCGATCAGCTCGGCGTGGCTGATCGCCCGGTGGGCCGCCTCCCGCTCGACCACCTCGGGCCGCGACAGAGCGTGGCCGTAGGGCGCCGTCTCGCCGGCCCGCTCCAGCCGGTCGCTGAGGTAGCGGATCGCGTCGTAGCCCTCGGCATGGACCATGACCCGGGCGCCCTGCCGCCGGGCGACGTGGAACACGTCGAGGAGCTGGCGGTCGTTCAGCACGAGGTCGTCATAGGTCATGAAGACCTTGAACGAGGTGTAGCCGTCGGCCACCAGGGCCGGCAGCTCCTGGCCGAGCACCGCCTCGCTCGGGTCCGAGATGATCATGTGGATCGCCACGTCCACGTGGCACTGGCCCTCGGCCCTGGCCCGGTAGGCCTCGACGGCCCCGCGCAGCGAGGCGCCCCGGGGCTGGACCGCGAAGGGCATCACGCAGGTGTTGCCCCCCGCCGCTGCCGCCCGGGTGGCGCTGGCGAAGTCGTCGGCCATGACGATGCCGGGACCGGATTCCTGGGCGATGTGGACGTGGCTGTCGATGCCGCCCGGCAGGACCAGCAGGCCGGAGGCGTCGATCACCCGGGCGGCGTCGGCGATGCCCTCGGCCACCGCCACGATCCGCCCGCCGCGCACGCCGATATCGGCCCGCACCGTGTCGCCGGCCGTGACCACCGTGCCGCCGCGGATGGCCAAGTCGAAATCGGGCATGCCGTCCATTCCTCCGCGCCGTCGGGCGCGCCGGGCCCATGCATCGTCCGCGCCGATTCGGACGGCGCGGATGGTAGGAAGAAGGTCATAGCCCGTCGCCGCGGTCCAGCCGGTTCCGGCCACGGGCGTGCAGAGCCCAATCCCGTCCCGGATTCGGGGCGCCGGTGAATGCGGCCCTGAACCGCGCGGGCCTGTCGTCGCGGCCTACTCCGCCACCACGGCTCGCCCCGGGCGCAGGCGCGCCAGCACCTGCCGGCGCAGGCCCGCAATGTCGAAGAGCCAGACCAACGCCCCGTAGAGCGCCATCCCGGCCGGGACCAGCACCGCCAGGGCCGTCACGGGCGGCAGGTGGCGGAAGGGCGCGAGCACCAGACCCATCGCCGCGCAGGCCAGCGCCGCGACGCCGATCTCGGTCCAGGGGAGCTGGAGCCGCTCCGCGCCCGTCAGCGCGCGCCAGCCGAGCCAGAGGGCGGCGGCGGCGAGCCCGACGGTCTGCGCCAGCGCGACCCCGATCCCGCCCGCCTGATCGGGCAGGACCAGGAGGCCCGCGCCGTTGACCGTGAGCCCGACCAGGGCAGCCGCGACGACCGGAAAGGTCCGGCGGCGGATCTGGAAGACCGGGTTGAGGGCGTAGAACATCATCGACAGGCAGAACAGGCCGGGCATCAGCGCGACGCTGTAGGTCTCGAACGGCCCGCGATAGGCTTCGGGAACCACCAACCCCTGGAGTGCCGGCAGTACGGCCCAGAACCCCACCGCGCAGGGCGCCAGCAGGGCGAAGACCGTGCCGGCATTCTCCGCAACCTGCGCCTCGGCCGCCACCCGGCCGTGCTGCTCCTCGGCCTGGACGGCGAGCTGGAACAGCAGCAGGTCGAGGGCGGTGCCGAGCGTCATGAAGGACCGCGCGGTGACGTCGGCGGCCAGCGCGAAGTAGCCGGCCTCCGCGAAGCCGGCCTGGCCCGCGATGGCACCCCGGTTCACGAAGGCGAGACACTGGTAGGCGGTGTTGGCGGCGATGAGCGGCAGGCCGTAGCGGGCGAAGACCCCCCAGGTCGCCGTCAGGCGCGGCCGCTCGAACGCCGTGCGGGGATCGCGCAGGGGGTGGCGCAGCAGGACCACCGCCAGGAGCTGGCTCACGCCCGCCGCCGCCAGCACCCAGGCCGGCTGGGGCAGCCACCACGCGGCCGCCGCCATCAGGGCGAAGGACAGGACGTTCTTCACCGCCACGAGGCCGAGATAGAGCTTGCCGTCGAACCGCGCCCGGGCGAGCGCCGCGTGGTAGTCGAACACGCCGATGCCGAGCGCCGCGAGGCCGGTGCCGCACAGAACCGCCTCGCGCCCGTCCGCGCCGCCCGCGAAGCCGAAGGCCCCGCACAGGGCGGCGGCGCCGAGCAGGAGAAGGCCGATGCGCAGGTAGGCCCGGTCGAGCCCGTGGCGGATCCACGGCTCGTCGACGCGGACGCGGCCGGAGTAGAACCGCGTCGCCGAGAGGCGCAGCCACTCGAACAGCACCGTGTTCAGCACGATGGCGCCGGTCGTCGCCAGGGCGAAGCGGCCGAAATCCGCCGGGCCCAGCAGCTTGGCGATCAGCAGGCCGAGGACGAAGTTGAGCCCCGCATTGAGGACGAAGGCGGCGATCACGGCCATGGACGGCGTCTCACGAGCGGCGGGGACGGCCCACCGTTTCCACGCGCGGTAGCGCGGGAGCGGTAAGACTCCCCTAACCGGGCGAGATCGGGGCGGACTCCTACAACCCGCGCAACCCGCGCTCGTAGCGCCAGGCCTCCATCCCGTCCTCGTAGTAATCAGGCCACACGGCGAAACGGGTATAGCCCCTTCGCTCGTAGAGGCGGATGCCGGCGCCGTTATCGGCGCGGACCTCCAGCCTCAGGCGCTCGCAACCATGGGCGCGGGCCTGCGCCTCGGACGCGTCGAGGAGCTTGCCGCCGAGCCCCAGGCCGCCGCGATTCGGCGCCACCGCGATCGAGGCAAGGCGGGCGATCCGGCTCTTGCGCCGCCGCTCCAGCACGGCCGCGCCGACGAGGATCGGCGTCGGATCCACGTCCGGCGGATCGATCAGGGCCGCAAGCACGTCCATGGTGGGGGACAGGATCGCGTGGCGGATCGCCCGGCGCTCGGCCCGGTCGGTGGCGAAGGCGGCGTGCTCCAGGGCGACCAAGGCGTCGAGATCGGCGAGCGTGGCGGCGCGGATGGCCGGCTCGGGGAGGTCGGCGCCGACCGGATTGCGCAGGGGGGCGCTCACGCCCGTGCCGTCGCGGTGGATCTGATCGGCCCGCCCATCGCTCGCTCGCCTGCGTACTCCGCCCCTCCGGTCAGATGCCCGCTTCCGCCGCGCTTGGGAAGCCCACGCAGGGGCCCGGGCGCGGCCCGGTTGCGTCGTTTTTGCAACGGGCCCGATACGGTGTGGATTTCGGGCGAAAAAGCGGGTGTTCCGGCGGGTCTTCCCCTTGCCGCGCGGGCCCCGCCTCCGTATATGCCGCGTGCCCAATTTCGCACGTGCCTGTGGCCGCGTGTCGGTTGGTGGGCATCCGGTCAACTGCCGGACAGCCGCCAGGGGTCTTAAAGGATCGATGGTCGCAAGGGTGGATCCCTACGGCCGGCATCCAGGTGGCGACACCGGACCCCGACAACAACCGGCAGCCGGAGGCGAAACCGGCGAACCCCGCTCTCCACGGGGGACGCAGCTTAAAGCAACGACGAACGGGCTTTTTTGGTCTCGTCGGCCCTCCACAGGCCGGCACCGAAGAGGCTTGTTTCTCTTTGCCCGGCGTGCGGTGGGGGTCCTCCCTTCCAATCCACGGCAGCTTCCGGGTGCTCTGCGCCCGCTTGGCTTCACGCGTCTCCAAAGCGCGTGGGTCCACGCGACGCATCGCCCCCTGACGCCGACGGCCCGTTGGGTCGTCATCTTCGACAGCGCGCCCCACGCAGGGCGCACGCGAACCCGTGCCGGGAGACGACCATGACCGACCGCATCCGTGACTTCCTGCGCGTGCGCCGCGACCTCGGCCAGGACGAGGGACCCGTGATGGTCCTCGACCTCGACGTCGTGCGCGACAACTACACCGCCTTCGCGCGCTCCCTGCCGGACACAAGGGTGTTCTACGCCGTGAAGGCGAACCCGGCCCCCGAGGTGCTGCGGCTGCTCGCCGAGATGGGCTCCTGCTTCGACACCGCCTCGGTGGCCGAGATGGAGATGGTGCTGGCCGCCGGCGCCACCGCCGACCGGATCTCCTTCGGCAACACCATCAAGAAGGAGCGCTGCATCGGCCGCGCCCTGAAGCTCGGCATCCGCCTGTTCGCGGTCGACTGCCAGGCCGAGGTCGAGAAGATCGCCCGCGCCGCCGAGGCGCTCGCCGTGCCGGCCGGCGAGGTGCGGGTGTTCTGCCGCATCCTGTGCGACGGCGCGGGCGCCGACTGGCCGCTGTCCCGCAAGTTCGGCTGCGTGCCCGAGATGGCCGCGGACGTGCTGGAGCACGCCCACCGCCAGGGGCTGGAGGCCTATGGCATCTCGTTCCATGTCGGCTCGCAGCAGGGCAACACCGAGGCCTGGGACGGAGCGCTCGGCTCCGCGGCGGCGATCTTCCGCGAGTGCGCGGAGCGCGGCATCGGCCTGTCGATGGTCAATCTCGGCGGCGGCTTCCCGACCAAGTACCTCAAGGCGGTGCCGGGCGTGGAGAGCTACGGCGAGGCGATCTTCCGGGGCCTGACCAAGCATTTCGGCAACCAGATCCCCGAGACGATCATCGAGCCGGGCCGCGGCATGGTCGGCAACGCCGGCCTGATCGAGGCCGAGGTCGTGCTCGTGTCGAAGAAGTCCGCCGAGGCCGACGAGGTCCGATGGGTCTACCTCGACATCGGCAAGTTCGGCGGCCTGGCCGAGACCATGGACGAGGCGATCCGCTACCCGATCCGCACCGCGCGGGACGGGGAGGCGACCGAGCCCTGCGTCATCGCCGGCCCGACCTGCGACTCGGTGGACGTGCTCTACGAGCGGCAGCTCTACCCGCTGCCGGTCTCGCTCTCGATCGGCGACAAGGTGCTGATCGAGGGCGCGGGCGCCTACACCACCACCTACGCGGCGGTGGCCTTCAACGGCTTCCCGCCTCTTCAGCAGATCGTCATCTGATTCCTTCTAGGATCAAGACGGGTTCCGGTTGAGGGACGGAGCCTCCTCCGTCCTTGCGAGCGGAGCGAAGCAATCCAGTGGCACCACGCCGATTGAGTTCGCGCCGCCCTGGGTCACTTCGCTTCCCTCGTGATGACAGGGAGGGCGACCCAGCCGGACGCTGACTTCCACCACCGCGTCGACCGAGGGCCCCCGGCTCTCGGTCACGAGACATCGCTTCTCCCGCTTGCCGGCCCGGGGAGGGCACAGCCATGATCGAGATCCGCGCGGAGTACCTGCACGACGTCCCGTCGCGCGAGCGCCTGCTCGACGCGTGCTTCCCCGGCAACCGGCGCGCCAAGACCTCGGAGCGCCTGCGCGAGGGCCGTCTGCCGGCCCGCGGCCTCGCCTTCGCGGCGACCCGGGCCGGGCGTCTCGTCGGCACTCTGCGGCTGTGGCATGTCGAGACCGGCGACGCCTGCCCGGCGCTGCTGCTCGGCCCGCTCGCGGTCGACCCGGCGATCCAGCGGCAGGGGCTCGGCTCGGTGATGATGCAGGCGGCCCTCGGCCGGGCCGAATCGCTCGGCCACGGCGCCGTGCTGCTGGTCGGCGACGCGTCCTACTACGCCCGCTTCGGCTTCGACCGGGCGCTCGCCGAGGGTCTGACCCTGCCGGGTCCGTTCGAGCGCGCGCGCTTCCTCGGTCTGGAGCTGCGGGCGGGCGCGCTCGCGGGCGCCGACGGGCTGGTCCGGGCGACCGGCGTGCTGTCGCCGATCGAGGCGGTGGCCAACGAGGCGCAGGTCGCGCGACGACGCGCCGCCTGAGCGGGGACGGCACGCGCCGCAGGGGTGAGAGCGGTTTTCCCCACCGCCACCTCAGGATGAGGGGGGGAGGGTTGGAAGTCCGCCGGCTGGGCGCAGCGACCGGCATCCGCCCTCCTGGCCGGCGTCGTGCATTGCGTCCGCCGCCCGCGATCCCGCATAGACGGTCCGCCGGCCTCCCGGAGAAGGTTGCTCGACCGATGCAGATCGCCACGCCCTACCTGATGTTCCTGGGCGACGTGCCCGACACGCTGGCGGCCAAGACCGCCTACGGGATCAAGGACTGGCGCCCCGAATGGTGCGTCGGCCAGATGCGCCTGCCGGGCTGCGCGGCCGATCTCGGCATCCCCGACATGACCCTTCCCGAGGCCCTCGCGAAGGGCTGCCGGACCCTTGTGATCGGCGTCGTCAATGCCGGCGGCATCCTGCCGGACCATTGGATCACGGAGATCGTCGCGGCGATCGAGGCGGGGCTCGACGTGGCGAGCGGCCTGCACGTGAAGCTCGGCGCGGTCCCCGCCATCGCGGAGGCCGCCGAACGGCGCGGCCGCCAGCTCCACGACGTCCGCCACACCGACGAGCGCTTTCCCACCGGCAAGGGCACCAAGCGGGCGGGGCGGCGCCTGCTCACCGTCGGCACCGACTGCTCGGTGGGCAAGAAGTACACCGTGCTGGCCCTGGAGCGCGGCATGCGCGAGCGCGGCCTCGACGCCGATTTCTGCGCCACCGGTCAGACCGGCGTGTTCATCTCCGGCCGGGGCGTCGCCATCGACGCCGTGGTGGCCGACTTCATCTCCGGCGCCGTCGAGACGATCTCGCCCGAGGCCGCCCCGAACCACTGGGACCTGATCGAGGGCCAGGGCTCGCTCTACCACCCGTCCTTCGCGGGCGTGAGCCTCGGCCTGCTGCACGGCGCCCAGGCCGACGCCTTCGTGGTCTGCCACGAGCCGACCCGCACCACCATGCGCGGCGTGAAGCACCCGCTGCCGACCATCCAGCAGGTCATCGACCTCACCGTGCAGCTCGGCAGCCTGACCAATCCGGGGATTAAGCCGGTGGGCATCGCGGTGAACACCCAGGCGCTCGCCGAGGGCGAAGCCCGGGCGCTCCTCGATACGCTGACGGCCGAGCACGGCCTGCCCGCCACCGACCCGGTGCGCTTCGGCGTCGACGGGCTGGTCGACCGGATCGTCGCCGACTTCCCGGAGGCCTGACATGGCCCGTCGCCTGACCCTCGCCGTCGAGCGCTTCCCGATCGCGGGCGCCTTCACGATCTCCCGCGGCAGCCGGACCGAGATCGCCGTCGTGGTGGCGACGATCGCGGACGGCGACACGGTCGGGCGCGGCGAGTGCGTGCCCTATCCGCGCTACGGCGAGAGCGTCGAGAGCGTCAGCGCCCTGATCGAGGGCCAGGCGGAGGCGGTCGCGGCCGGGATCGGGCGCGACGCGCTGATGACCGGCATGAAGGCCGGGGCGGCGCGCAACGCCCTGGACTGCGCGCTGTTCGACCTCGAGGCGAAGCTTCAAAGCCGCCCCGCCTGGGAGATCGCCGGCCTGCCGGCGCCGCGTCCGGCGATCACCGCCTACACGCTGAGCCTCGGCACGCCGGAGAGCATGGCGGAGGCCGCCCGCAAGGCCGCCCACCGGCCGCTGCTCAAGGTCAAGCTCGGCGGGGACGGGGATCCGGAGCGGATCGCCGCCGTGCGAGCCGGCGCGCCCGAGTCCCAGCTGATCGTCGACGCCAACGAGGCGTGGCGTCCGGAGAACGTGGAGGCCAATCTCGAAGCCTGCCTGAAGGCCGGCGTCGCGCTGATCGAGCAGCCCCTGCCGGCCGATGCCGACGCCCTGCTGGCCGAGATCTCCCACCCCGTGCCGGTCTGCGCCGATGAGAGCCTGCACGACCGCGCCGGCCTCGACGCGCTCGCCGGGCGCTACGACGCGATCAACATCAAGCTCGACAAGACCGGTGGCCTGACCGAGGCGGTGCTCCTCGCCCGCGAGGCGCGGGCGCGGGGGCTGTCGATCATGGTCGGCTGCATGCTCGGCACCTCGCTCGGCATGGCGCCGGCGGCGTTGCTGGCGAACGACGCGGAGTTCGTCGATCTCGACGGGCCGCTGCTGCTCGCCCGCGACCGCGATCCGCCGCTCCGCTACGAGGGGAGCCTGATGTACCCGCCCGCGCCGGAACTGTGGGGTTAGGAAACGCCCCGCCTGTCACTGGCGGGGCCTCACAACCCATTTGGGATTAGGTATACCAGAAGGCTTGCGTTCCGCCCGCCCGGCTGCCATCCATCGGCAGTGCGATTGGGGCCTCGCGTAGACGCGCTGTACCCAGCAGCCAGACAACACAACAGCAGTCTTCAATGCTGGGGAGGACCGACGTGGCCAAGAATATCCTGATCCTGGGAGCCTCCTACGGCTCGCTCCTGGGCACCAAGCTCCTGATGGCCGGTCACAACGTGACCCTGGTCTGCCGCCGGAAGACCGCCGACCTGATCAACCGCGAGGGCACCGAGGTCCGCATCAAGCTCCGCGACGAGAAGGAGCACCGGGCGATCCACTCGCGCGACCTGCCCGGCAAGGTGGACGCCATGCCGCCGGAGGACGTCGACGTGTCGCGCTACGACCTCGTCGGCCTCGCCATGCAGGAGCCGCAGTACAACAACCACACGATCCGCGTCCTGATGATCAAGATCGCGGCGGCCAAGCTGCCCTGCCTGTCGATCATGAACATGCCGCCGCTGCCCTACCTCAAGCGGATCCCGGCGCTGGCCGCCATGGACCTCGAGGACGCCTACACCAATGCCGGCGTCTGGGACCGGTTCGAGCCGGGGCTGGTGTCGCTCTGCTCCCCCGACCCGCAGGCGTTCCGGCCGCCGGAGGAGGAGGCGAACGTCCTCCATGTCGGCCTGCCGACGAACTTCAAGGCCGCGACCTTCGCGGACGAGGCCCATAACCGGCTGCTCCGGGAGCTGGAGGCCGACATCGACGCCGTGCGCCTCGACGGGCACGACGTGCCGGTGAAGCTGAAGGTGTTCGACTCGCTGTTCGTGCCGCTGGCCAAGTGGTCGATGCTGCTGACCGGCAACTACCGCTGCATCACCCCGGGCGAGCCCCAATCGATCCACGACGCCGTGCACGGCGACCTGACGCGCTCGCGGGCGATCTACGACCACGTCGACGGGATCGCCCGGAAGCTCGGCGCCGATCCCGCCGACCAGGTGCCGTTCGAGAAATACGCCAAGGCCGCCGAGAGCCTGCTCAAGCCGTCCTCGGCGGCGCGCGCCGTGGCGAACGGCGCCCCCTACATCGAGCGCGTGGACCTGCTGGTGAAGCTGATCTCCCACCAGCTCGGCGAGCCGAACCCCGAGATCGACCGCACGGTCGAGACCGTCGACCGGAAGCTCGACGAGCGCATCATCGAGGGCTGACGGGCTCCGTCGCCTTCATCTGCGTCGTCAGCACGAGCGCGGTGAGCCAGGGCGGCGCGACATCTGCGGACGCGGCTGAATTGCTTCGCCGCGCTCGCAAGGACGGTCGGCGCGCGCCGGAGCCGCTCCCGACCGCGTTGGGTTACCCGCCGATCCCACCCATCTCCTTCATCCTGAGGTGCCGGAGCGTCAGCGCAGGCCTCGAAGGAGCCCTCCAGGGATCGCGCGGCTGGCTGGAGGGCTCCTTCAAGGCCCGCTGCGCGGGCACCTCTGGATGAGGGGGTTGAATTGGTCGGCCGTTCCCTGAGGGGGCGTCCAATTCATTTCCCGACGGGGCGCGGCGCTCGATCACTCCGCCAGATCCAAACAATGTCGCCCCTGGCGGTCGTCGATCTCGACGATCCAGAGATCGGAATCGAACCGGATCTCCTTAGTCAGGCGCTCCTCCACGTCGAGGGGGCTGCCGCCGATGAGGATCGCCGCGAAGCGGCGGTCGCCGCTCTCCTCGGCCTCGAACAGGGCCTGCGGCGCCGGCCCGTAGAGGTCGGCGCTGCCGTCGAGGCGATCGACCTTCACGAAGATCGCGCCCGCCTCCGCGGCGCCGCGCCGGCGCAGCACGGCCGGGATGCCGGCGACATCGAGGCGCCGGAGATGGGCCGAAACCCAGAAATCGGAGCGCAGGCGCATGCGTCTGTAGTCCTGTGAGCCTCTCTTCGGCGCCGTCCGCGCCGTCCGATGCGGCGGTCGACGGTTCCTGAACGGCGCACCCTCCGCCATGCGCGAAAGCGCCGGCTCGAGCAACAGCCGCCGCGTGACCGGGCGCCGCAACGGTTCGGCGCACAGAATATTCCTTCAAAAAATCCAGTATTTTTCGGGATTGAAAAAAGATCTTATCGATGTGTGATGACGCACATCTACAGTATTATTTGATGATTAACTGAGCAACGGGCGCCTGAATTCGCATGTCACGATGATTTATGGAGCATTCCGATGCGGAGAATGATCTCGCTTGCCACGCTGATCGTCGCCGGCCTGTGCGGTGTTGCGCCGGCGGCCCACGCCCGTTCGGAAACACTGATGGATTTGCTGGGCCACCGCGACTCCGCCTACTGTCCGCGCTACCAGCAGACGCCGCGCGATCCGTGCAACATCGTGGTGCATCGGCCGGGCGGTAATCCCACGCAGGACATGACCGGCTCGATCGGCCACGCGAAGTCCTTTCAGGCCAATGGCGGCCCGCGCTGCAAGACGATCTGCCGCTTCACCGGCACGCAATACTGAGCCGACGTGCGTTGGCAGGCCACATGGTGCACGACATCCGAGTGCTCAGGTTGGTCTGTCTTGCCTCTGAGCCGACGATGCGCTGGTCCTTCAACCCGCGCACCGTCATCCCGGGGCCGCGCAGCGGAGCCCGGGATCCAGAGCCGCCGATGCGCCAAGCCTTGCACCGACAGCGGTTCTGGATTCCGGACTCGCCTGCGGCGCCCCGAAATGACTGAGCGGGCGCGGGCGGCTCACTCCAGCAAACGGTACGCACGTCTGGTCCCGTGAAGGTGGCGGCGCTGTCGCGGGCCTTGGGCAGACCAACGCTTCGTTCGCTCAAGCCCTCAGTCGGCCGCAGCTTTCCGTCGCCAGACCGCCGGCCACCTCTGCGAATCCCGCCTAGCCCTGACCGGCCTTGGCCGCCAGAGCGCGCAGGGTCCGGCCCGTGGCCTCTCCGGTGACCGGCATCTTGGCGCTGCGCTCGAACTTCTCGATCGCCGCGCGGGTGCCCGGGCCCATCGCGCCGTCGGGCTTGATCGCATAGCCGAGCTTCGCCAGGGCCTTCTGCGCCCGCAGGACCGCATCCCCGTTCGTCTCGGCCTTGGCCGGGGCGACCTCCTTCGCGGCTGGCTTGGCCGCCCGGGCCTGGGAGGCCTTCGGGGTCACCGACGCGGTGGTCTCCTCGGAGCGGATCAGATCGCCGATCGCGTCCCGGGGCACCGGCTTGGCCGCCGCCGTCCGTTCGGGCTCCGGGCGTGCCGTCTCCCGAGGCGTCTCCTTCGACGACTCCCTGGTCACATCCCGGACAGGTTCGCGCACCGGGGGCGCCGCATCCCGCGCCCCGGGGACCTTCTGGGCGAGCTTGGGCAGGATCGGCGCCGGGTGGCGTCCAGCCTGGTAGCCGAGGGCGTTGACGCAGATGAAGCCGGCCGCGCCGAGGCCCACGAGGCTGCCGAGCACCAGGCCCGGGCTGGTCCGGCAGGTGGTGCCCGTCGCCTTCAGCGCGCCGATCAGGACGGCGCGCCAGTCGCCCGAGACGGCGGCCCGGCGGGGCGCCGGGCGGCGCGTCCGGGCGGCTTCGCCCGGTACGGTGATCTCGCGGTAGCCTGACATCCTATCTCCTTCCGGGGATCTGGGGCTCAGCCGGTGCGGCGCAGGCTCGGGCCGGCGGGGGGCGCGGCGAGGCCGGGCTCCGCGTCGAACAGGCCGAGCGGCAAGCGCACCACCCGGCGCGGCGCCGCGGCACCCCGCACGGCCGTGCGGATCGGGGCGGGGCCCGGCACGGTGGCGGCCGGGGGCTGGCAGACGAGGGGCAGGGTGACGGTCACCACGGTGCCGCCCTGCGGGGCGCTCTCAATCAGCAGGGCGCCGCCGTGCAGGCCGACGAGGCCCTGCACCACCGAGAGGCCGAGGCCGGTCCCCTCGTGCGGGCGCTTGTAGCCGCCGCCGCCTGCCTGGAAGAACGGCGTGCCGAGCTTGGGCAGGTCCTCCGCGCCGATGCCGAGGCCGGTATCGGCGACGACGATGTCGAGGCTGTCGGCGCCGCGGCGCAGGGACAGGTCGACCCGGCCGCCCCGCGGGGTGAACTTCACCGCGTTCGAGATGAGGTTGATCAGCACCTGCCGGCAGGCACTCGGATCGGCGGTGATCTCGACCGGGCCCGACGCAACGGCGCTGAGGACGACGCCGGCGGCCTCCGCCTTCAGGCGCATCAGGTCGCAGCAGGACCGGACGAGATCCGCGATGTCGAAGGCCTCGGGGGCGCAGTCGAAGGTGCCGCTCTGGATCCGGCTCATGTCGAGCAGCGTGTTGACGACGCCGAGCAGGTGGTGGCCGGAGGCGCCGATGATCCCGGCATAGTCCCGCGCCTGGTCGGGGCCGAGGCTGACCGAGCCTTCGCCCGCCAGCACCTCGGAGAAGCCGATGATCGCGTTGAGCGGCGTGCGCAACTCGTGGGTGACGTTGGCCAGGAACCGGCCCTTGATGGCGTCGGCCCGCTCCGCCTCGGCGCGGGCGCGCTCCAGTTCCTCGGCGTGGCGGTGGTGCTCGGTCATGTCGCGGGTCACCGCCACGACCGCCCGGGCGTCGTGCGGGCCGTGGTCGATCCGGTGGGCGCGCATCTCCGCGTGGATCAGGCGTGCGCCGTCGGCCCGGCCGGCCTCGGGCTCGACATGCAGGCGCAGGGGCAGGGTGGCGGGACGTCCGCTGGCCGCGACGTCGCTCACCGCCTTGAGGAAGGCCGGCCGGTCGGCGACGTGGACCCGCTCCAGGAGCCCGTGGCCGCGCAGCCGCGCCGGGTCGCTGCCGACGAGGCGCACCGCCGAGACCGAGGCCTCCAGCACGCGCCCGTTCCGGTCGTGCCAGGTCACGAGGTCGTCGATCGCCGAGAGCAGCAGCCGGTCGCGGGCCTCGTTGTCGCGCAGCCGCTCGCGCCACGCGCCTTCGTTGCGCCTGTGCTCCAGCGCCTGGGCGGCGACGTGGCCGATGGCGGTGATCGCGAAGGCCGGCAGCGCGAAGGCGGCCGAGATATCCATCACCGGCAGGGCGCCGGCCCAGGCGCCGAGGCCCATCACGGCCAGCACGCCGAGGACCGCCATCACGGAGGCCGCGATGGTGGCGCGCAGCGAGCCGGAGACCAGCGCCTCCAGGGGGATCGCCACCAGCCAGACGGCGGCCGGGGAGGCGGCGCCGCCGGTGACGCCCGCCAGCGCCACGACGATCCCGGTCAGCCCCGCCGAGGAAACCGCATGGGCGAGCCAGAGGGATCCAGTGCGGGCGAGCAGGACGGCGGCGAGGACCGGGAGCAGCAGGCTCGCGATCGCCAGAACCTCGATGCCGGACGGCACCCCGCGCCAGAGCAGGTAGGGCGGCAGCCCGACCATCATCACCGCGCCCGTGGCCAGGCGCGAGACCAGGAAGCGCTGGTGGCGCGCGCGGGCGGCGGCATCGTCGGCCACGGA
This sequence comes from Methylobacterium sp. A49B, assembly GCF_053346215.1. Taxonomy (NCBI): domain Bacteria; kingdom Pseudomonadati; phylum Pseudomonadota; class Alphaproteobacteria; order Hyphomicrobiales; family Methylobacteriaceae; genus Methylobacterium; species Methylobacterium sp. A49B. The sequence continues at coordinate 31,559 of NZ_JBKFBO010000072.1, read as the reverse complement.
CTCGTGGACCAGCCCCGCGAGACGGTCGTCGATCAGGGAAGTCAGGACTTTTTTAATGGTCAAGGTTGGCACGCGCCGCGAGTATGCGTTTCCGCATCCGTCGCGCCTCCGGTTCGACTTCGAACGACTTCCGGACGGTCGCAGAGCCGGCTTAAACGAGTGTTGCGGGACTTGTCCGAATGATCGGGATGCTTTCGGAGAGGTAACCAGAGCGTCCGGCCGAGCTTCGTTCACCATGGCGCGCGAAAGCCCCGGCTGGTTGAGGCCCGGTTCACGAAACCCGTCGAATGCTCGTGCCCGACCTGAGCGGAGGAACCGTCCGATGACCGTCCTGCTGCGCGCCGCGCTGGTGATCGGCGTGCTCTCGTACTTCGCGCTGATGCGCACCGGGGCGGATCCGTCCGCCGAGGCCCGCAGGCTCGCCGGATCCCTGCCGGGCGCCCAAGGTACGCTTCAGGCGGCGCTGCCGGCGGCCCTCGATGCGGTTCCCGCCGAGACCCGCGACCGCGCAGTGCGCGCCGTGCTGGCCCGAGGCCTGATGGCGGAGCTGAGCCGCCGCGCCGCCGAGCCGCAGTCGACCGACACCCTCGAAGAGGCCGACCGGCAGCCCGCGTGGCGCGGCGTCGAGCCGCGCTGACCGTCCCTCAGGCCGTCTCGCCGCCGACGGCCACGCGCGCGCGCAGCGGCAGGGGCGGGCGCTGCGCGGCCATGCGCTCGCCGCCCTGGCGCAGCTTGGCCTCCGGACCGTGCAGCGGCTGATGCGCCTCGCTCCGCCCGCGCTCGGGGAGGGGGCGGTCGAGGATCGCGCCGATCAGGTCGCGGGCGGCCGGCCGGCTCACCGTGCGGAACAGGCGGACGAGGTCGGCCACGCGCTCGGCCGAGCGCGCCACGCCCTGGTTGAGGGTGAGGAAGATGTAGACCGCCTCCTCCTCGTGCAGGCCGGCCGCGCGCAGGCCGAGGGTCAGAAGGTCGTAGCGGGCCCCCGCGTCGGCGACCACGGTGAGGAAGTCGCGCGGCACGCCGAGCCCGTCCGCCAGGGCGGCCACGAAGGCGGGAACGTCGCGGGCGGCGGACAGGGCCGTGAGGGTCTCGCCGAGGCCGCGGGGCGGGGGCGGGCAGGGGCGCAGGGCGGCCGTCGCCTCGACGGTCCGGCCGATCACCGTCCGGCGCATTGGATCGGCGTGCAGGTAGAGGGGCGCGAGGTCGGCGGCCGAGACGTCGGGGCGGACCAGCAGCAGCCGGGCGAGGCCGGCCGCGCCGCGGCCGCGGCCGATCAGGCGGGCGAGCGCCGCGCCCCGCAGGGTGATGCCGAGATTGGCGGCCAGGGCCTCATCGATCTCGGGGCGCCCCTCGCGGGAGAGTTCGTCCACGGATTCGCGGCTCAGCCCGGCCCGGGCGGCGATGCGGCCGGCGATGTCGGAGCCGTCGGCCAGCGCGGCTTCGATGAGGCGCTGGCTCAGGGCGGGAGCACGTTCCACGATTGCGTCGCGGGCGGCCCCGCCCCGGAGAGCGAGCGCCTCAAGGACTGCCGGCGGCGTCTCGGGGAAGGCCGCGAGCTTCCCGGCGACCACGCGGGCGGTCTCCTCGTCCACCGTGGGGATCAGCCCGCAGGCGAGGGACTCGAAGATCTCGACCGCGGTCCGGTCCCGGTTCGGCGCCCGCACGAACAGGTCGGTCTGCACCCGGAGGATCACGGGCTTCAGATCGAGATTCTCGATGCGGGACAGTTCGAGGAGCCCGGACAGGTCCGGCGGAGCATCGACGGATGGGGGCATGGGGGATCGGGGTACGCGGACTGCAGTAAGCCTACGCTAACCGCATCGACGTGAATCGACCTTTAAACCGCCCTCCGCGGCGGCGTGCCGTCCTGCATCACTGTTCGGCGGCGCGCATCACCCGGGGGCCAGCCCTCGCTTTGCGTGTGGAGCGAAGCAACCAGGGACCGCGCGACATCGGCGTTGAGACGCGGCTGGACTGCTTCGCTTCGCTCGCAGGGACGAGGCGCGGCCTCGACCGCCGGACGCGCTCAAGCAGCCGGCGTCGGCGACCGGCCCTTCCGCTTGTCGCCGTAAGCCCGTCGGCACCGGCGATGCGCCGATGGTCTGTGCTGTTTCGGGGATGCCGTCTGCGTGAACCTCAGCCTCACCGCGTCAGCCACAGCGCGAGGCCGAGGCCGACGGCCGCCAGGATGATGAAGCCGGCATAGAGCGGCAGCACCCAGGGCTGCCGCTGGTGCACGTAGCCGGCCGCGGCCTTCTCGGAGGGCGCCCGCTCGTTCTGACGCGCGAGCCGAACCTCCTGCGGGGTCGGCGGCGTTCCCCCGGCCTCCTCGCAGGTGCCGAGCGGCGCGGCCCCGATATCCAAGTGCGGGGTCTTGTCGGCGGTGCGGCCGCTGTCGATGTCGGCCTTGAGCTGGGCCGAAGTCGGCGCCTCGGAATCCGGCGGTGGATCGACCTGCAGGTTCGCGGGCGGCGGCGGTGTCTCGGATCGCAGTGTCATCGGCAGGGCTCCGGCGTCACCCATTCAACGTCGGACGGGCGCTGTCGGCTGCGTCCGGGTTGTCGCGGACGGATGTCGCGGATCTCAGCTCTCGCCGGATCCGCGCTTCAGCAGCGGACGCGCCTGCATCCGGCCCTCCTCGAGGAAGCCCGCGGCGGCGCAGAAAGCGCGCAGGTCCGCCTGATCCGGTTCGACGCTGAGGAGCAGCCGGTCGCAGCCGGCCTGCCGCGCCGCCCGTCCGGCCGCCTTCAGCAGCACCCGGCCGATGCCCCGCCGCCGGGACTCGCCCGCGACCACGAGGGTCGTGATCAGTCCGAAAGCCCGCGCCGCGCCGAGGGTGACGACGGGCGCGAGCGCCACGAGGCCGCTCGGCGGTCCCCATTCGACGGCGACGAGGGCGGTCCCGCCGTGGCGCTGAAGCGCCTCGATCCGGGCCGCGAGCTCCGACGCGCCGACCGCGGCGCCCGCCTCGCCCAGAAGGCCCGCGAGTCCCGCAGCGTCCGGTCCCGCGGCGGCGCGGATCTCCAGCCCGTAGCGATTGCCCAACGCTCACTCCCGATGACGGTCTCGGCCGGTCAACGCGGCTCGCGACGGTCGGTCGCGCTCAGACCCGGCGCCAGCCCGGCTGCGCGGGATCGACCAGCCGGTAGTTGACCGGGGCCATCCCGCAGATCGCGATCACGGCCGGCTCGGCCCCATCGCGGACCACCCCGTCATAGTGCGGCGTCCCGGCGACTCGGCGCACGAAGCTGCCGGCCTTCACCGGAACGCAGGCCGCAGGGTCGAAATCCGCGCCGCTGTTGCACCACCACGTGCCGGTCAGGACCATGCAGAATCGGTCGGTGGTGTAGGTGTGAGGCGCGCTCATGTAGCCCGGCCACCAGCGGATGAGGGTGTAGTAGAGGCCGGTGCCGTTGATATCGCCGGTGAGCGCGCAGCGGTCGACGCTGCGCTCGGGATAGCCCCTGGACGCCACCCAGGGCAGGTCCTCGGGGGCGCGGATGATGGTCTGCTCCGGGTTGAGGGGACTGGCCCGGGATGCCTCCGCCCAGAGGAGCGGGAGAGTTCCGAGGAGCGAGGCCGCGAGCAGGTCGCGGCGGCTCGCGGCCGCGCTGGGTTCCGTGTCCGACATCGTGTGCGTTCCGTCCCGTGGGCCGGCGGTCGAGCGTTCCCGGGCCGGCCATCCCGTCGTCCCACTCTTCGGTCCCGGGCTGAAGGCCGGGGCCTTGCCGGCCGGAAGCGTGTGTCACGGGTGTGTCTGGGACTGGCCTCCACCGCCGGGAACGGGCCGGCGCGCCGCGCTTTGGTCGCCCAGCCGCGCGGTCGGCCAAGCGAGGCAGCATCCAGGAGGGGCAGCATGGTGGGCAGGGCGCCGGATCAGAACCCAGGCGGGCACGACGGCGACGGGCCGTCGGAGGCCGCGCTGCCCGACACGTCGGGCGGGACGGCCGACGGTCGAGCGCCTCGCGAGGACGCCGCGACGGCCGAACGCGAGCGGGCCGAGACGGAGATCGCCGCCGGGGACATCGCCGACGACCTCGCGGACTTCGCCTGAGGGGTGGGCGCACGCGTTGTGCGCCACCCCGGTTCAACGCGCCGGATCGGGGCGCGTCCGATCAGGCGGTCTCTTTCGCCTTGCGGGGACGGCTCGCGCGCTTCGGCTTCTCGGCGGGCACCTCCTCGACGGGCTCCGGGGCCGGCGCGGCCGCACTGGCCGACTTCCGGCGCTGCTGGCCGAGGCCGAGGCTGCGGGCCAGCTCCGAGCGCTGCGCGGAGTAGCTCGCGGCCGTCGACGGATAGTCACGCGGCAATCCGAAGCGCTCGCGATACTGCTCGATCGTCAGGCCGTTGCGCGAGAGATGGCGCTTCAGCGTCTTGTAGGGCTTGCCGTCGATGAAGGAGATCAGCGCGTCCGGAGTCACCGACTTGCGGATCTGAGCCGGCGTCGGCTTGTCGGCGGCCTCGGTCACGGTGGCGGCGGGCGCCGAGAGCTTCGCCAGGGCCGCATGGACGCCGGCGAGCAGGCCGGGCAGCTCGCTGATCGGCACGGAATTGTTTGAGACATACGCCGAGACGATGTCCGACGCCTGCTCGATAAAGGTCTGCTGCTGTTCAGGAGTGTTGTCGTCCATCGATGATTCCCTCTATCCGGCGGTGGTGACACGGTTCTATCGTCTTTGCAGCAAAATCAAGTCGTCGTCGAGGATTTCCCTGCACAATGTCGCCGTCGTGAACACGCATATTATTCAAGCGGCCGGTGGAGCTGAAATCGTTGGCTGAGAAACCGGGTTGCCGCGACGGGCACTTGCACGAGCTCGCGTCTGAAGCCGCCTCGCGCGTACGGCTTCCGGGGGCGACAAGCCGGCCGCTTCGTCTGCAAAGATCCGTTTCCCATCTGACAAGACGCGCAAAGTCTCGTGCCGGAGCTTGCCCGCCGATCTTGCGAGGTGCCGTTCCCGCTTCCGACCTGCGCGAGGCGTGTCGCGGCGGTGCGCGAACGGGTATTGGGAAGAATAGGGTCTTAGAGAGAAAGGGTCTTGGGAAGACCCGGCCGGCCGGGTCATAACTGTCCCGGCGGGGCGTGAAGCGGGACGAGCGGCGTGGACCATCAGACCGAGCCGGGCACCATCTTCGGGGCTCATATTCCCTTCGTGACCTTCTGCGGGATCGAGGCGATCGACGTGCGCGCGGGCCGCACGCACCTGCGCCTCGCCCTGCGGCCGGAACACGCCAACAACCTCGGCATCGCCCATGGCGGGGTGATCTGCACCCTGCTCGACGTTGCCCTGGGCACGGCCGCCCGCCTCAACGCCGGCCGGCCCGTGGTGACCCTCGACATGCAGACCCGGTTCCTCAGCCCCGGCCGCGGTGTCCTGCTGGCGGAGGGCCGCGTCACTCGGGCCGGGCGCTCGGTGATCTTCTGCGAGGCCGAGATCCGCGATGCGGCCGGCGCGCTGGTGGCGAGCGCCACCGGCCTGCTCAAGCCGGTGGCCGAACGGCCCACGGCAGCCTGAACAGCGGCTCGACAGGGTGTGCGCTCGCGTCCGGGCAGACCGAATTGACGTGGGCCCGGCGCGGTGGGAAAGCCTCTGCCATGACGATGCCGGATGACGCGCGCGCAGCCCTGTCTGCGCCCCCCTCAGAGCCCGATGTCACGGCCCTGAAATCCGAGGCTGCGGCGTGGTTCGAGACGCTGCGCGACCGCATCGTCGCGGCGCTGGAGGCTATCGAGGCGGAGGCCGAGGGCCCGTTCCACCCGGATGCGCCGGCGGCCGCCGGAACCTTCGAGAAGACCCCGTGGAACCGCACCGACCACACCGGCCGCCCGGGCGGCGGCGGCGTCATGGCGATGCTGAAGGGCCGGGTCTTCGAGAAGGCCGGCGTCCACATCTCGACGGTGCACGGCGAGTTCGCCCCGGAGTTCCGCGCGCAGATGCCCGGTGCGGCCGACGATCCACGCTTCTTCGCCACCGGCATCTCGCTGATCGCCCATCCCTGGAATCCGCACGTGCCGACCGTGCACATGAACACGCGGTTCGTGGTGACGACCCGGGCGTGGTTCGGCGGCGGCGCCGATCTCACGCCGGTCCTGGAGCGGCGCCGCACGCAGGACGATCCGGACAGCCGCCACTTCCACGCCTGCCTGGAGCGCGCCTGCACGGAGCACGGCATCGACCATGCCCGCTACAAGGCGTGGTGCGACGAGTATTTCCATCTCAAGCACCGGAACGAGCCCCGCGGGATCGGCGGGATCTTTTACGATTACCTCTGGAGCGGTGACCCGCAGGCCGACCTCGCCTTCACCCGTGACGTGGGCCGGGCATTCCTGGAGGCCTATCCGAAGATCGTCCGCGACAATCTCGGCACGGCCTGGACCGAGTCCGACCGCACCGAGCAGCAGGTGCGGCGCGGGCGCTACGTCGAGTTCAACCTGCTCTACGACCGGGGTACGATCTTCGGGCTCAGGACCGGCGGCAACGTGGCGTCGATCCTGTCGTCGTTGCCGCCCATCGTGCGCTGGCCGTGAGCGCCGGGCTGCCGGCAGCCTACGCCCCCCAACAGGACGCGGCGCTGAAGGCGATCGCCGCGTGGCGGCAGGAGGGCGGGTCGCAGGTGTTCCGGCTGTTCGGCTATGCCGGCACCGGCAAGACCACGCTCGCCCGCCGGATCGCCGAGGACGTCGACGGCACGGTGGTGTACGGGGCGTTCACCGGCAAGGCGGCCTCGGTGATGCGCCAGAAGGGCTGCCACGACGCCGCGACGATCCACTCGCTGATCTACCGCACCAAGGAGGCCGACGAGGGCGGCCCGACCTTCACGCTGAACCGCTCCGGCCCGGCCGCCAAGGCGGATCTGATCATCATCGACGAGTGCTCGATGGTCGATTCCGACCTCGGCAACGACCTCCTGTCGTTCGAGCGGCCGGTGCTGGTCCTGGGCGACCCGGCGCAGTTGCCGCCGGTGCGCGGCGGGGGCTTCTTCACCGAGGCCGAGCCCGACGTGATGCTCACCGAGGTGCACCGGCAGGCCAAGGACGACCCGATCGTCCGCATGGCGATGACGATCCGCGAGGGCGGCCGGCTGGATCTCGGCGTCTACGGCCAGAGCCGGGTGGTCTCGCGCCGGGCGCTGGACCCGGCCGAGGTGCTCGAATGCGACCAAGTGCTCGTCGGCCTCAACAAGACGCGTCGCCTCTACAACGCCCGGCTGCGGGAACTCGCCGGCCACACCGATCCGATGCCGGCGGTGGGCGAGAAGCTGGTCTGCCTCCGGAACGACCGGGTTAAGGGCCTGCTCAACGGCTCCACGTGGACGGTCCACGCCCTGCGGGCGCCGCCGCGGCCGGACCTGATCCGCCTCGACGTGGTGCCGGAGGACGATCCGGCCCTGCGCCGGAAGCCCACCGACATCAAGGTGCTGCGCGCCATGATCATCGGCACGGACGAGGAGATCCCGTTGATCCTGCGCCGGGAGACCGACGAGTTCACCTACGGCTACGCGCTGACGGTGCACAAGGCGCAGGGCTCGCAATGGGACCGTGTGACGCTCTTCGACGAGTCCTACGCGTTCCGCGAGCACCGTGCCCGCTGGCTCTACACGGGCCTGACGCGCGCCGCCCAGGCGATCACCGTTGTGGTCTGACCCATCGGGGCGCGCGACATCGCTTGTGAAGCTCGACCCCGCATGCCAGGCACCGCCGGTCTCATCGAGGCACCTCGCGGAGAGGTGGCAGAGCGGTTGAATGCACCGCACTCGAAATGCGATTTCGGCCATCCTGCCACCTCCCGTCCGATCCGATAACGTACTGCCTCGCCTAGGCATTTTCGGGTCCTCTCCTCGTTCTCATCACATCCCATCCTGGCCGGTGCTACCGAATTTGGTAGCAAAAGCGGCAGCCGGTGGACGCTTTCTGTTCCGGTGTGGAAGCTCCCGCACCGGATGCGTGAGGGGCGTTCAGAAGGGCGGCTAATCCGCCGCGGCGACACCTCTACGTACTTTACTTAGGTTGGTCCGGTCGGCGTCGGCTGCCGCCCCGCTGACCTTTCATGCCTGCCCCCGGCCTTTCTCTCCGACCTGACGGGCCGAGGGCGGGTGTGGATGCACCAAGGCTGAATTGAACCCTTCTTTGAATACTGAATTGCGTGTGCGTCGGCTCAGGTCGACCTCCACGCCCGCTACCTGATGTGCCCCTCCAGCCATCTGACGGCGGGCGTGGATGTATTGGCTGACCTGCCGTATACGTTAGTGACTTGCCGCATTGGGTTGTGATACGGCGTCGTCGTCGGCAAATCGGTCCGACCTCCACGCTCGCCCCAATGTGTGTCCCCTCAAAACCCATCTGGGCGGGCGTGGAGCACAATTCTTGCTCCGCTGTCGGCGTCGAGCCTCCTCTCGGCCGCCACGCTCGCCCTCGAATACCGTCCCCAGGTCCATGAGGGCGGGCGTGGATGCTTCGGGATGGTGAGGCCCTCCAGGCGCAAATCAGGGTCTAAGCCGCTGATTTAACTAGCTTTAGGGTCGAGTGCCTTCACGGCCGACTCACACGAGGTACGCCGCTCGCCGTGACCGGTAGGCGGAACAGCCCGGAGGCCGCAAACCGCTGGTCAGAGCGCCGCAGCAGCGCCGTGGCCCTCCGCAGTCGCGGTGGGCGAGCCAAGCCAGGAGCAGCCTGCGCCCGAGCCCAGCGAAGCCTACGACGTGGCCAGCGAGAGCACCGATGCCGAGCATCATCGCGGGCCCCCATCCTTGATCGGCGTGATGGCCTCGAAGTTCGCCTCCAGCCGCTTGCCGATCTGGCTGAGCATGCAGCCGATCACGTAGATGCAGTCGCGGTGCACGATGTCGTCGTGTGTGCTCAGGGTCGTCAGCACGTTGGCCAGACGATCCGGGTGCATGATGTCTTCCTCCAGGGCGAGGATCTGGCCCCATTCGATGGGGGCGACACTCATCGTGTGCCCTCCCGCAGCGGCCGGGACAGCTCGAAGCAGCGCTCCCAGTCGCCTTTGACCTTCATGGCGGCATCAACGAGGGCGACGCCGACGACGTACAGAGCGCCGGCCTCGACGGGGCAATCGGAGCTTACAAAACTCACCGCTTCGTGGCTTAACACTCTTGGGGCTGGAGCAATCGCAGTCGGATTTTTTACGCCGTTCTCCAGACTCGCCGATGCAGGTGCCTGTGCCGAATCCGGTTGGGCTTTGATCTTGTCGAGTGTTGCTTATCTGTTTTTAGGAGCAGCGCTAGACATCGTCGGTCGTGTCATTATTGATTTCAGGTTCGATTATGGCGCCTCTTGAAATTTACGTTTTGTACGTGTTGCCCGTGGGCGGGTTCTTAGCTTGCGCGGTGTTCATTATATACGTGCTCATTGGGAAACGCCGCGCGAAAGCGAAGATGCTCAATCAGATCATTGGCGGCGATAGAACATTCCCGCACATGGCGATCGACAACACCAAAAAGGGTGCTGCTTAAGCTGTGACACGCTCCCTGCTTGGTTGGACGCGCTACGATAGCTATCCTGCCGCGATGCGCTACGCCATCGCCGCCGTGATCCTCGCCGTCGCCACCGCAGCGAACGCACAGGCGCTGCCTCCGCCGGTGCAGGCCGCAATGGCCGAGGCCAAATCCTCCTGTCAGCCTGATCGCACCAAGGTCGGGCCCGGCTTCGTCCAGCGTCAGGACATCAACGGCGACGGTGTGCCCGACTTCGTGCTGAGCTACGAAGCTGTGGCATGTGCTGACGGTGGCCGACTGAACTGCGGCTCCGCCGGGTGCCTCACGCAGGTCTTCGCCTCGACGCCCTCAGGTTACGTCAAGGTGCTGGACGAGAACGTGCAGGAGGTCCGCTTCCGCCGCGTCAAAGGCCGTCCCGCGATGCTGCTCGGCCTCCACGGCAGCTCGTGCGGCAAAGTGGGCGCTGAAGCCTGTGGCGCCACGCTCTACTGGAACGGAGCGAAGTTCAGCCCCGCCCACTAGCTCAAGCTTGCCCACTGTTGCTCGCCATCGCGAAGGCCTGTGCCTCGACACCGCTATCCCGGCGGCTATCCTGTCGCCATGCGCACAGCCCTCGCCGCCGAGAAGCGCACACTGTCTGACGTGGGGCCACCATGAGAACCACGCTGATCGGATGGCTCACTGTGGCGATCACCGTCAGTGTGAGCACCGCAGCTGTCGCGCAACGGAGGCGGATCCACAGGGCGGCTCCTCGTGCAACAATCGAAGCACCGCGGCCCGGTCTCCTGCAACTGCCAAACACGAGGCTGCGCCCTCAGGACGACGGCATCATTCACTGGAACACGCCGAATAAGAGCGGCAATCTCGGCGGTCCAGGAGCGGGCGGAAGCAGTGGCGGAGGCTGAGCTATTCCGCCTTCGCTATCGCTGCCCGGGGCTCTGTACGATGTTGCGGAAGAGGTTGTCGGGTAGTCGCGACGTCAACCGCGCGGCTGGGGCGTCATCCGAATAGGGGTAGTGCTCCGGAGCACACCGCGAGATGGTGTCTGGGGATTAACTATATCTCGCACCGTCGTCGCCGTTGAGACTTTGAGGCGTAGGTGCTGGAGGGTCTCCACCATGTTGACTCGCACCGTCATCAGCGTCGCCGCCCCAATATTCCTCATCGCCTCGTGGGCCGCTCCATCTCTGGCTCAGCCCGGCGCCAATGGTGCCCCAAAGCTTCTCATCCACGGAAACTACTGCGGCCCGGGCAACAACGCGCCGCTACCACCGATCGACGCCCTCGATGCCGCCTGCGCTCGGCACGACGCCTGCACGCCGGACGTCGGCCTACCCTCAAAGGCCTGTAACCTTCGGCTGGAGCGAGAGGCGGAGGCAGTCGCTCGGGATCCGCGTCAGCCGGATGATATCCGCTCTCTGGCCGGCTTCGTAGCCTCATTCGCCGCGTCCAATGCGTCGAGCACCGCACCGTCGGTGATCCCCGCTAGGTTAGGTCGCTGAGGGGCTGGGGGCTCAGCCCTCACTCCGCCTTGGCCATCTGGCGCCTCTAGTTCTGGACGATGTCGCGGGAGAGGGTGCCGGAAGCGGAGGTCGCGTGCCTGCCGCTGTGATCACCAACCGTTCCGGGCGACGGGCTCAGCGATGGCGATCATGTCACCACCTTGCCGCCAATCATCGGCGGAACGACCCGTGATTTTGGCGACATAGGCTCTGGTTTCCTGCGGCAACGATGAGCGCCCAGCGAGCCAGTTTCTCACGCGCTGCGGGCCCGCGTTGTAGGCCGCCGCTGCCAGGCCTAGGCTGCCGAATGCCGCGCGCTGCTCGCGCGGGAATTCCGCCGCTTTTGGTATGGCCTCGAACGGGTCAAAGGGATCGACCAAGCCCCGCTCGGCTGCGGTTGCCGGCATGAACTGCGCGACGCCCTGAGCGCCGGCACGGCTGACGGCACGGTGATCAAGCCCGCTCTCCTGCTGGAGGAGACGCAGGAAGAAGTCGACCGGCAAGCCGCTGGCCTCCGCTGTGTGCTCAATGAACTGCCGCAAGCGCTGCTTGTCGCCGTAGAAGGCGTTGAGCCACGTGTCCTGAAGGGTCCCGGCAAATTGGGGGATCGCGGCCGCCGCGTTCACAGTCGTCAGGTTCGTCCGGACGAAATTGGCTATGGCACCATCAGCCGACATGATTGCAATCAGGCTGGGCGGCTGCGGGGTGAGGGCTGGAACGGCGGCAACCGGAGCAACTACGTCACGTTCCGGCTGCGAAGGGAGAACCGTCAGCGCGACTCCCAGGCTCGCTGCACCCATGAGGACAGCGTATCTTCTGCCTTTCAAGACGACCCAATACACGCGACTACGGACCGCGCTGCGGTCGGCCCGCGCCCAGAACTCACGTTGGCCGATCGGTGATAGATCCTGCATCCCTGCCTTGTGAGCGCTGTCCCGGTCGGTCCTGGGGATTGGTCGATCTGAAACTTGGCCGATTTAGGAACAGATCTACCACAACGGGCCTGGTCTTGATCGGTGACCGGCCCCAAACCAAGGGCTAGCCCTGTTGATTGTGGTGAAGCCTGAGGGGGCAGCCTCAGTTTCCACCCGCCGGAGCCATCGTCCGCCCGCGGCTCAGCATTACGTCCTTAAACAGGTTGCCAGCAGTCGAGGTCCGAACGTTCGTGTCGGGCCCCGGCCGCTGCACGACGACGCTGATGCTGCCGTTGTTCTCGATCTTGGGTCCGGCAACGACACCGGCACGGGCGGCGGAGCATCGAGGCGACCCTCACCCTGCTGCATCGTCTCGACCGCCTTCCTCGCCTTCTCCCGGGATGCCCAGCCGTCTCCATCAGCCTGCGCTACGTCTGGGCGCGGCATGCCGGCCGGGCGGCCTGCTGCGAGTTCGGGGACGTCGCCGATCGGAGCCCGCTCACCGCGCGCCAGGGCGCCTCGCAGCGCCGGGTTGTAGATCGACCAGTTGCGGATGCCGCCGTTCCGCAGGGGGTGGAGCGCCACGCGGGTCTGCTCCTCCAAACTGCCGGCCATGGCGTTGGGCGCCGTGATCCCGAGGCCTGGCGCGATCCGGCGCCAGTTCGAGTTCAGCATCTGGTAGTAGCCCTGGGCGGTGTAGTCCTTGGTCGCCAACGGGCTGAGTCCCTGCTGCCGGCCCACGTAGTTCATTGTGTTCTGGCCGTGGCTCTCGTACTTCATGATGAGCCCGAGCTGGTTGCGCTCATCCGCCGTCATCGGCACCGAGTCCGGGATCCCAGGGATAGAGCCGCGGCCGCCCCCCTGCCCAGGCAGCCGAGGAGTACCGCCCGAGCCGGGCTTGTAGCCGAGGCCAGGGATCGTCCCGTCCGGAAGCATCGGGACGGTGTCGCCGCCCGTGTAGCCCGGCACGCGCTGCATCAAGTATTTCCGGAACGACGCGCGGGCGGCGTTGCGCTGAGCCTCGGGGATGGGGGCCGACGACCGTAGCAAGGTTGCGTTCGTCGCGAAGGTTGAAACGGGAGATCGTGTTCATGCCGATCTCCCTCAAGCCGCACGAGCGAGGGCGGCCGCCGGGCCGGCAGGACAGGGGCCGTCGTCTGGGCTGAGACGAGCACCATGGCGGGCGAGATGCGCACGCAGGCTCTGGCGCGTGAACTCACTCATGGTCTGGCCGCGCTGGCGAGCAGTGGCCTCGACGGCTCGGGCGAGGTCGGTCTCGACCTTCAGCCGAAGCAAAGCATCTCTTCGAAGAGGGTTGGTCATGATGTCGCTACGCCTCGCTTGCTGCGTAGGCAGAACTTTGATTCGCCAAGGCTAGATCGACAAGCGCTGCGCGACGGCTATTAAGGATCCTGTAAGTGACCGCCGTTGCCCACAGTTGTGTACTGTTGTACTATGTTATATTTGCTCCCAGCCTTTTATGCCAATATGCCGCAGCTTGATTGTCGAGTTTTGCGTAGGGGGCAACCACGATTGAGCAGACGCCGCGAGTAGCGAGAGAATTTCACGTCGGTCCGCGCGGTGACCGCTATGCTTTGACCCGGGATCTGAAAACCGGTCAGCCCTACGTGCTGCATCGGCCGTGCGAGAGTGATCCGGAGGTTCAGCTCGACCTCGGATCGTTCCTCGTGCTGTTCCAAGGCCAAGAACGGGACGACCTGCTGCAGCTGATCGGGTCGCTGCTGCCAGACGATGAGCAGGCGGGGCAGGATGGCACCAATGTCGTCCGGTCGCCGGGGTTCATGTCGCGCTGGATGCCGGGGCGGCAGGGCTGAACGCTTATCTTCCGAACAATGCCACGGCCACCCCAACGAGCGTTCCGCCCGCGATTGGTGCGAACAGCGCCAAGATCGATACGAGGATGATGAGGATCACGGCGGCGTCCTCGCCCCGCTTCGAGTCTCGCGACGGTCGCCGCGACGGCTCCCACGGCGGCGGAACGGATCGCTGATCGGGTGGGACGAACATCGGCACCCATCAATGTGCGAGCCATGAACTTCGAGAGAGGCTAGGCGCGAACAGGTGACGCGTCACCGCGACGATCACCCGCTGCCCGATTGCCTCCTGCTGCGTTGTCTCTCCCGAACCGCAGGAGGAGCCACATGGCCTACGTGACGATCGAGAAGGACGGCGAGCCCTGGATGTTCTGCCACTCGACCCATGAGGGCGAAGTGGAGAAGCAGATCCGAGCCGCGAGCCTGGAAGCGCCTACCGCGACCTTCACATCGCGGCCTTCGACGCCGGTTGAAAGTCAGCACTGCGCGGATGCGATGGATGCGCAGAGCGGGGTGGTCGAAGATCCGTTCAAGTTCTTCGCCGTGCCGGTTGTCGAGGATCCAGCCACCTGACCGGTCTGTCGTGCGGGCATGTCAGTTCAGGATAAGCCTTTTGCCCTCTCCCTAATTTGGAGGAAGAAACCCACAGCCCTTAGCAATAGAAGGCGCTCAGGTGTCCCGGCAGAGGCGCTTTCCGATGAGGCTCGATCTTGATCTCCCCAGTGTCTGGATCGTTGACCCAGAGGATGTGGCACAGCGCATCGGCGTGAGTGCGACGACGCTGAAGCGCTCTGTGATTGAGGGAAACGCCAGGGTTCTTATCGTCCCCGGAAGCTGGGTGGATGCGGGCAGCGCGCGCGTCACAGTTCATCACTACGATGGCGGGTGGCAGGGCACGTTCGATCAGAGCGGGCAGCTCGTGACCGAGCACGTTTGGTAGAAGACGGTCTCAGAGGTGATCAGCGCGCAACTCTCCCAAGGCTCGTCTGAAGTCCCGCACGCAACGCTCTGTGCGGGTCTCCGCAGCCTCTTTGCTATCGAACGCCTTCCCTCCACGAACCGATTGATCTGGGCCTAAGCAGACGGCTAGCCGCGGCAGTCCGGCCCTCGGCGGTTCGTAGATCACGAACGAAAACTGCGCCACACGTGCCGCGACGAACTCTCTCGTCATGGCTCCCCCTCAAACAGCCGGCGGCAAACTACGCCTGCCAGAATGAGGTGACACTCGGTTTACAACATAGGTTGGAACGCAGCCATGCGGTGCCGGTGACGCCGACGCGACCACATAGGCGTCATCGCATCACCTTGGCTGAGATGGTGGAGGGACACGGGGGACAAAGGGGACAATGTCCCCCCACGTCCCCGGTGTCCCCCGTGGCAAGCTCTCAGTCATGTCCGCCCTCCACAACTAGCCAGACGTGGGGCGCCGCTTCGATGTCGCGCGTCGCGATGAGGCCATTCTCGACGCCCTGCAGCAGGGCGCGTTTGAAAGCCTTCTTCTTGGCCTCCGCACGCTGAGTGTCGGTCTCCCCATCGGCCGGATAGGCGGCGTAGAATTCCTGCCGCACGTCATCCTGCCGAGCCGCCATGACCTCAGGTCCGGCGCCGCCGAACGGCCTGACACGCTTCCCGGAACCCGCCAATGCGTTGTTGATGGCGTCGCGTAGCGTCTTCAGCGACTTGGTCCAGGGATCTTTGCCCGTCACCGCGGTCACCATGGGCTTGCGGTCGGTCTGCCAGGTTACGACGCAGGTCGTGACAGGATCGCCGAACCGATCCTCGCCGATCTCGATGACGTCCAGGCTGTAGGGCGTCTCCACGCCCGTCCTGGCCCCGCGCACCTTCCGCACGGCCATCCGCATGTTGCTGATGTTCCCGGCTTCGTCCCGGGTCGCCAGGGCGGCCAGCACCGTATCCGCCGCCGCCTCTTTCGCGCTTGATCCGCGCGTCCCTGTCTCGACCGCCTTCCCAAAGTGGTCGACACCGAGCACGAAGGCGCCGGTGTGGTGGCTCAACCGCGCCAGCGCACCCATGACCTTCTGCGTCTCTGCAGCGCTATTCTCGTCGTCGAACCCGGCCCCAGCCGCCACCGTGTCGACGATGATGAGCGCCAACGGCAGGTCGTAGCGCTCGCGCAGTTCGCGCCCGCCCCATCGGCCGTCAGGACAAGCGTGTCGGCGGCATCGCGGTCGACGAGGCGCGGGCACTCCTCGATCCATGCGAACGGCATGTCATTAGGATCGACGGGGCGCTCGCCGGCGGCTGCCTGCATTATGGCCGTACCGGCCGCCTTCCCCTCGACGAGGCCCTTGAGCCGGATCGGGATCTCGAAGGCTCCTTCGTGCGCGATGAAAAGAACGCCGCCGCGGCGCATCACCTTGCGCCCTGCGAATGGCTCGCCGGTCATAACGCAGCCTGACAGGTCCAGAGCTATGAAGGTCTTCGCCGAGCCCCACGGCCCGGACAGCAGCCCCTTGCCGACCTCGGCGATGAGGTTGTGAACCAACCATGGGCGATCCGGGTCCGTGCTGGCGTCACGGTGCCATCGCAGCGCGATCGGCTTCGGCCCCTTCCCCTCCTGGTGCTGGGCGCTTCCATCCTTACCCTGTTGCTGCGGGCCATCAGACGAAGCGTCCGCGCTGCCACGCCACCCGATGTCCTCCGGCCGGACGCCCAGGCCTTCGCACAGCTACATGGCCGCCGCCGCTAGGTCCGTGGCCGGTAGGTAGTCTCGGACGATGTCTATGAGCGGACGGGCACCGTCGCGAGCATCGCCCATGTCCCCACATCCGAAATCTTGGATCCCATCCGGGTGCAGGGACAGATCCTCTTCGTACCCCTCGCCCAAGTCGCGCTGATCGACCCTGTAGGCGCCGGTCCCTGATTGATAGCGGACGCTCGGGAACACGCTCGTCATCCACGCGTCCAGGTTCGCCAGCGCCCGGTCGTTGACGGTGCGCCAGAAGTCCGAGCCGTCGCGCGGGCCACGCTCGCGCGCGCTCGCTGAGGCGCGTTCGCTCGTGGATTGCCTGGGCGGCTCCTGCGCGCGCTTCTCCGCCTTCTTTCGCTCTTGCTCTCGGGCGAGGCCGGCAGCCGCCTTCTGAGTCGCCCGGATCTGGTCCGCCCGCTCCTGCAGGTAGGCAATCAGGCGTGGTGCCTCTCGGATCTCGGTCGGCGTGCCGGGCACATGCCGGCCGGTGACCGTCAGGTAGCGGCCGCCGGTGTCCTGTGCGGCCTGCGTCGCGGGGAGATTGTTGCCCTTCGCTGGCGGCACGTCGATCTGGAGTGAGGCCAGCTGACGATCGCCGAGAGCGCGGAGCAAACGAAGGCCGGCGTCCGATACAAGCCGCCGAAGTCGGGCAAGGGGCGGCTGGTGACGCTGCCCGCGATGCTGGCTGAGAGCCTTCGGCTGCACCGAGTCGAGCAGGCTCAAGATCTGCCTAGGCCCGGCGTCTGGCAAGGGGAGGGGACGTTCGTCTACACGCGCGAGGACGGCGAGCCGATCCAGCCTCGGACGCTGACCCAAGCCTGGCGCAAAATCGCGGCATCAAGAGACCTGCCGAAGATCCGGCTGCACGATCTCAGGCATGCCCATGCCACCCACATGCTGGCCAAGGGCGTGTACCCGAAGGTCGCCGCTGAAAGGCTCGGCCACTCCCGGGTGTCCATAACCCTGGACCTCTACAGCCACGTGTTGCCGGGGATGCAGGAAGTGGTCGTGGCTCGCGTTGACGAGGCCCTATCGCAGGCGCTAGAGAAGCGTCCGCGGAGTGTTGGGTAGCAATCCGGTAGCAAGCAGGGTTTACAACCGACCTGCAAAAGCACCGATTTTGCAACGATCCTAGTGCTTTGGAGAGGTGGCAGAGCGGTTGAATGCACCGCACTCGAAATGCGGCATGCCTGCAAGGGCATCGGGGGTTCGAATCCCCCCCTCTCCGCCAGTTACTCTTGATTTCAAACGACTTTTTTAGATCGCGGGGCGTTTGCCCCACCATTTGCTCCACCAGCAAAGCCCAGTTCGCAGGGGAAGCCGTGTGATCGACGCTTCACTCATAGCAGGCTCCTTCTGCTTGGAACCCTGGCCAACCGGAGTGGCGGTGAACAACCGGCTCGGCCCGAGCATCCGCTCCATGCGATCGCGGGGCAAGTTCACGAGCAGATGGGTGCTTTCCTCCGTCACGTATGCAGCCGGACGTTGGTCGGTCACGGTGAAATCGCCGGTGTGGCAGACTGCCTCCCGATCGTCATGCTGCAACCATGATCGACCCTGGAGATTGAAGATCACTTGAAGTTCGTCTCGCGCGTTACGTCCCCGGGCCGATGCTCTTGCCGCGACGGCACGCATGGAGCCATGGAAGATCCGTCCAATATTCAAGCTTCCATACTGGACAAAATCCAGCCGGGACTCGAACGGCCGATCGCTCAGCCTTTCAAGTTTGACGTCTGCAAGGTTCTCGCACATGACCTCACGCCAGCGCTGAAATCTGATCTGCTGGCGCAGTTCTTGGCTTGAAAAAATCGTCTGCATATCAACATTTGCTGGTAGGCAGCGCTATGGCCCCGATATGATCGCGTCCTAATTATTGTATATTGTCTACGATCGCAAGGCTGCGGAAAGGTCCTGTGCAGGTTCAGATCGACATCGAGTGCCCGTTTCGGTTATTTGTCGCACCTTATGTTGTGTCCGAAAAACGAACGTTTTCCCGACGATGGGGACGGGCGGCCGCTCAGCCGCCTGAAACAGGGCCTTTTGCGTCGGAAAAGCGTGTCGGCTTTTCCATTGCCGGGGAAACGCTGCTCTGGGACGATCCCGACATGCTCGTCGGATATGCCCGCTTCTCCGCCCGGTATCAGAACATTGACCTGCAACGCGATGCCTGAGGGCCTGTTCGAGCCTCTGAGCCGGCTGTCCTCATCTGGCTTAAGTGCAAACAAGAATCCCGCCTGCTGGGGTGGAGCGGCGCTGGCGCTCCGAGAAGATATTCGGTTGGCTCAGCCATTGGTGCGGCCTGCACCGCGAGCGCGCCGGTCGCCTCGACTTCGCAAAGGGTCGCCTCGCCTCCATCGCCAGCCTCAGGGCTGTCAACGACCTCAACAACCCAACTTGAAATAACCTGACTTGAAATGAGCCGCCTCAAACAGGCTCTAAGAACCTGGACAACCGGGTTGGGGTCGGATCACGTTGCGCCCACGCGACGCCTTTCTCCGAATTGCCTTCGATAATGGCACTTCTCGACGCTTGAGACATCCAGCTCGCGGGTCTGCTATTCGCGGATGTGCCGGCCTCGCCTCTGCGCGGGCGGCAGAAGCACTGCGCGGTTCGGCGCGGACTTGAATTCAAAACATCGATGCCGTCATTGATCTGAATGAGGATCTGGTCAGCACTGCCCGCGGCAGCGTGCGGATGATAGAAGCCTTGTACATCCGCCGAATAATTAGAACACGATAACGCTTCATCGCATCCTCGGATCGATGACTACGATTATACCGAAATTGCCGCAATCTATATCGCAGCCGACCGTGACGATGATGTCGTCGGTGTCGGCCGAGACTCCAATTCCGTGGAAGTCAAGCGGAGTGGGTGCGGATCACGACTCACGCCCCCCCTATCTCAGGCATCAATGCTTTATCAGATGATACCGCCGCCGCTTCCCCGGGCGGCCGGGCGCGTGGCCGCGACCTTGGTGCGGTAGCCGCCGTCCCGGTAGGCCGCGATGGGGTCGATGGCTCCGCCGGCATCCAGGCGAGCCCGGGCCAGGACCGGCTCGACATCCGCCCGGAAGCCTGCCTTCAGGGTCTCCGAGGCCATCAGGGCATCGTTGTCCTCTTGATAGCCGGCGAGCGCCGCCCGATCGACCAGCAGGGCTTGGGCGTAGGCGCGCCGGATCTCGTCGGCCGAGCGGATCAGGCTCTCGATCGGGTCGGTCACGTTGTGAGACTGGTCGATCATGTAGGCCGGAGCGTTGCCGCTTTCGCCGAGATCGACCAGCTCGTTGAAGATCAGGAACAGGCGGAACGGGTCGATCGAGCCGGCATCGAGATCGTCGTCGCCGTATTTCGAATCGTTGAAGTGGAACCCGCCGAGCTTGCCCGCATGGGCCAGCCGCGACACGATCATCTCGATGTTCACGTTCGGCGCGTGATGCCCGAGATCGACTAGGCAGGCCGCCTTCGGACCGAGCGCCTGGGCGGTGAGCAGGCTCGTCCCCCAATCTTGCACCACGGTGGCGTAGAAGGCCGGCTCGTACATCTTGTGCTCGGAGAACAGCCGCCACCCCTCGGGCAGCGCCGCGTAGATCTCCTGCATGGACGCGAGGTAGCGCTCGAAGGCGCGGCCCATGTGGCTCTGGCCCGGAAAATTCGCGCCGTCGCCGATCCAGACGGTCAGCGCCTTCGAGCCCAAAGCCTCGCCGAGCCGGATGCAGGCGATGTTGTGCGCCACCGCCTGCGCCCGCACCGCCGGATCGACGTGGCTGAGCGAGCCGAACTTGTAGGATAGGGGATGGTCCGGATCGCCCGGATGATCCTGGAAGGTGTTGGAGTTCATCGCGTCAAAGCGGAGGCCCAGGGCCTCCGCTTGGGCAAGCAATTCCCCGGGGGCCGCCGCGTCCCACGGGATGTGCAGCGAGACCGCCGGGGTGGCGCGGCCGAGCTGCTGGATCACCGCGCAATCGTCGAGCTTCTCGGCGATGCCGCGGGGCTCGCCCGGGCCGGGGAAGCGCGCGAAGCGCGTACCGCCGGTCCCGACGCCCCAGGACGGGATCGCCACCGTGAAGGCCGCGACCTGCGCGGTCACGGCCGCGATGTCGACGCCCCGGCGGGCGAGGCGCTGGCCGAGGGCGTCGTAATCCTCGGCCAGCGTCCGGGTGCGGGCCGCGTTGTGGGCGGCGATCAGATCGGGGTCGACCGGCAGGCTCGTCATGATGCGCGCTCCTGTCCCGTCACCGCGTGAAGGACTGGGCGTTGCCCGCGTCGACGTTGAGGATGTTGCCGGTCGACTTGGCCGAGAGGTCGGAGGCCAGGAAATACACCGCCTCGGCGATGTCCTCCGGCAAAACCGAGCGCTTCAGCAGGGAGCGCTGGCGGTAATGCTCCTCCAGGGCATCGCCCTCCAGGCGGTAGGCGGCGGCGCGCTGCTCGCGCCATTCGCCGGTCCAGATCTTGGAGCCGCGCAGCACCGCGTCCGGATTGACGACGTTGACCCGGATGCCGGCCTCCGCGCCCTCCAGGGCGAGGCAGCGGGCGAGGTGGATCTCCGCCGCCTTGGCGGTGCAGTAGGCCGAGGCGTTCGGCGAGGCGGCGAGCCCGTTCTTGGAGGCGACGAACACCACGGCCCCCCCGAGCTTCTGCTGCCGCAGCAGCCGGAAGGCCTCCCGCGACACGAGGAAATAGCCCTTGGCCAGGATGTCCATGTTCCGGTCCCACAGGGCGAGGCTCGTGGTCTCGACCGGCTCCGAGGAGGCGATGCCGGCGTTCGACACCAGGATGTCGAGGCCGCCGAATTCCAGCGCGGCGGCCGAGAAACCGGCGGCGACGGCGGCCTCGTCGGTCACGTCGAGCGTCACGCTCCGAATCGGGTCGCGGCCATGCGCCTTCACGAAGCCGGCTTCGGCCTCGGCCAGCGCCCCGGCGTCGATATCGGCCAGCAGCACGCAGGCCCCCTGGTCGATCAGCTGCGCCGCCACCGCGCGGCCGATCCCGCCGGCGCCCCCGGTCACCAGCGCGACCCGGCCGGCGAGGCTCTTGGGCTTGGGCATGCGCTGGAGCTTGGCCTCCTCCAGCAGCCAGTACTCGATGTCGAACGCCTCCTGCTCGGGCAGGCCGACATAGGCGTCGACCGTCGAGGCGCCGCGCATCACGTTGATCGCGTTGACATAGAACTCGCCGGCGATCCGCGCCGTCGCCTTGTCGCGCGCGAAGGTGATCATGCCGACGCCCGGCACGAGGTACACGACCGCGTTGGCGTCCCGCATGGCCGGGCTGTCGGGGTGGCGGTAGCGGCCGTAATACGCCGCGTAATCCGCCCGGTAGGCCGCGATCGCGTCATCGAGGGTCGCCAGGACCGATTCGGCCGTGCCGGTCGCAGGATCGAAATCGAGCACCAGAGGCCGGATCTTGGTCCGCAGGAAATGGTCCGGGCAGCTCGTGCCGAGGGCCGCGAGCTCGCGCAGCCGCTTCGAATTCACGAAGTCGAGCACCGCGGCGCTGTCGTCGAAATGGCCGACCTTGCGTTCCTCGCTGCCGATCCGGCCGCGGATTTCCGGCATCAGCTTCGCCGCGATGGCGCCCCGCTCGAGGCTCGGCAGGCTCTCGGTGGCGGCGCCGCCGAACACGGCGCGGCCCTCCGTCTCGCGGTCGAACCACGCGATCGCCGTGTTGATGATCCGCAACGTGGTTTCGTAGCAGGACCGGGCATCCGGCCCCCAGGTGAACAGCCCGTGGCTCTCCAGCACGACGCCCTTGGCGTGCGGGTTGTCGTGCGCGAAGCGCGACAGCATCAGCCCGAGTTCGAAGCCGGGCCGGCGCCAGGGCAGCCAGCCGATCTCGTCGCCGAAAATCTTTTGGGTCAGGTCCCGGCTGTTGCGCGTCGCCGCGATGGCAATCACGGCGTCGGGATGCATGTGGTCGACATGGGGATAGGGCAGGTAGGCGTGCAGCGGCGTGTCGATCGAGGCCGCGCGCGGGTTCAGCGCGAAGGTGCAATGGGGCAGGCAGCGCACCATTTCGTCCTCGTGCGTGGGGCCGCGATAGATCACTCGCAGCTGCTCCAGCTTGTCGAGGTAGAGCGTCGCGAAGCCGTCGCGCTTCATCGTGCCGACATCGCCGCCCGAGCCCTTGACCCAGAGCACCCGCGTGTCGCGGCCGGTCAGAGGATCCTGCGCGATCACCTTGGCGGAGGTGTTGCCGCCGCCGTAATTGGTGATTCGCTTGTCGGCGCCGAGCAGGTTCGAGCGGTAGAGCAGCAGGGCCGGCTCGTCGAAGCCTGCGACCGCAGCCTCGTCCCAACGGTTCTCCAGCAGGCCCTGAACGGCATGCGACATGGTCCCCTCCCGATTTTTTTATGATGAGTCCGGAAGCAACCGTCGGCGAAGCCCCCATCCGCCGGCTGCCGTCGGAACATTGGCGGCATCGATCATAATCTGTCAAGAAACTTCATAGCGTCATCCTTTTGCGACGCAAAATGAACGATTTTGCAAGAAACTGTTGATGTGCGACTGACGAGGTGATTGGATCATGACAGGAGGAAACGATGCATGAGCGCGAACGCCACCGCATCATTCTGGCTCTGCTGAAGGAGCGCGGGGTGGCGACCGTCCAGGCCATCGCGGCGGCGACCGGCGGGTCCGAGGCGACCGTGCGGCGCGACCTGACGGCGCTCGCCGCGCAGGGTCAGCTGAAGAAGCTGCGCGGCGGCGCGGAGGCGCTCCAGGCGCCCGGCCATCCCACCTTGAGCGTCGTGCCGCTGGCGACGCCCGCCGCCAATACCGGGCCGAACGTCCTGGAGAAGCGGGCCATCGCCCGGGCGGCCGTGGACCTCTGCGCCGAGGGCGATTCGATCATCATCAACGGCGGCACTACGACCTTCCAGATGGTGCACGCGCTGGATGGGCTGAAGCTTCAGGTCCTGACCAATTCCTTCTCGGTGGCCGACCATCTGCTGCGCCACTCGGCCTGCGGCGTGATGGTGCCCTCGGGCACGATCTACCGGGAGCAGAACATCATCCTGAGCCCGTTCGAGGATGACGGGACGGTGCATTTCCGGGCCCGCCGGATGTTCATGGGCGCACTGGGCCTCTCGGCCCTCGGGATCATGGAGCGGGACGCGCTGATCATCTCGTCGGAGCAGCGCCTGATGCGGCAGGCCGACGAGCTGATCCTGCTCGTGGACGCCACGAAGTTCCGGACCCAATCGTCGATGATCCTGGCGCCGCTCAACCGGGCGACCCGGATCATCACCGACAACCGTATCACCGACGCGGAGCGCCGGATGGTGGAGGAAGCGGGCGTCGACCTGATCGTGGTCGATCCGCGCCAGCCAGCGCGTCGGAAAGAGACATCCGTGACTGCGTAAACGAGCAGAATAGCTCAGCAGCCGTCAGGATGTGACTAAAACAGGGGGGAAGACCACTATGAGGGTACTGGAGACACTCGTCCTGTCCACGGCGCTCGCCGTCGGGCTGGTCGCCACCGCCGCGCAGGCGGCCGAGACCCGGATCGCCCTGGTGGCGAAGTCGCTGGGCAACCGGTTCTTCGAGGCGGCCGCCAAGGGCGCCGAGGAGGCCGCCCAGACGCTCGGCGACGTGAAGATCATCTATACCGGCCCGACCACCACCACTGCGGAGGGGCAGATCGAGGTGATCAACGCCCTGATCTCGCAGAAGGTCGACGCCATCGCGATCTCGGCCAACGACAAGGACGCCGTGGTCCCGGTGCTGAAGCGCGCGCAGCAGCGCGGCATCAAGGTGATCTCCTGGGATTCGGCGGTGGCTGCGGAAGGCCGGCTGCTCCACCTCAACCCCTCGTCCGATCCGCTGATCGGCAGCATGCTGGTCAAGCTCGCCGCCCAGGCGCTGCCGGACGGGAAGGGCAAGATCGCGATCCTCTCGGCGACCCCGACCTCGACCAACCAGAACACCTGGATCGCCGAGATGAAGACGGCGCTCCGCGACCATCCGGACATCGACCTCGTCGCCACGGTCTACGGCGACGATCTCAGCGACAAGAGCTACCGCGAGACGCAAGGCCTGCTCCGGGTCCATCCAGAGGTGACGGTGATCGTCGCGCCGACGTCGGTCGGGATCACCGCGGCCGCGCAGGCGGTCAAGGACGCCGGCAAGACCGGCCAGGTGTTCGTGACCGGGCTCGGCCTGCCCTCCGAGATGGCCGGGGCGGTGCATGCCGGGGTGACCAAGAGCTTCGCGATCTGGAACCCGATCGATCTCGGCTACGCGGCCGCCTACCTTGCCTACGATGTCGTCAAGGGTGCCAAGGCGGAGCCGGGCGCGACGCTGCCGATGGGCCGCGTCGGCACGCTGAAGGTCGAGGCCGGCAACACGGGCGCGATGGCGGAACCGGCCGTGTTCGACAGCACGAACATCGACCGCTTCGCCGACGTGTTCTGATCCGCGCCGACGGACCTCCCTCCCCCCTCTGCGGGGGAGGGAGGCCCGCGAAGCGGGTCGGGAGAGGGGAACCCGGCATCCGGAAAATACGCGGCCTTCATGAGGGTCAGCGCGCATTCCTGCGCCGTCGCTCCCCTCTCCCGACCCGGCCTGACGGCCGGCCCACCCTCCCCCGCAGAGGGGGGAGGGAGACCCGCGCTTCGCTCTGACATCCTGCCGCCCCGCGGCACCAAACCAACGATAAGGAAGCGACACGCCATGTCCGGCGCCCTGCAGATCCACCATCCGTCCGACGCCGAACCGGCCGCGCTCCCGCCGCCGCGCCTCGAACTGCGCGGCATCGTCAAGCACTTCCCCGGCGTGCGCGCCCTCGACGGCGTCGACCTCGTGCTGCGCCCCGGCCGCGTCACCGCGCTGATCGGCGAGAACGGGGCCGGCAAGTCGACCCTGGTCAAGATTCTCACCGGCATCCACCGCCCCGATGCGGGCGAGATCCGGGTCGGCGGCCAGCCGGTCAGCTTCGCCGCGCCCCAGGACGCGCAGGCCGCCCGGATCACCGCCATCCACCAGGAGACCGTGCTGTTCGACGAACTCACGGTGGCGGAGAACATCTATCTCGGCCACGCCCCGAAGACCCGGTTGGGCTTCGTGGACTGGTCGGCCATGCGAGCCCGGGCGACCGCTTTGCTCTACGGGCTCGACGCGCCGATCCGGCCCTGGACCCGGCTGCGGGACCTGTCGATCGCCCAGCGGCACCTCGTGGCCATCGCCCGCGCCCTATCGATCGACAGCGAGATCGTCATCATGGACGAGCCGACCGCGGCTCTGTCCCACAAGGAGGTGGACGACCTCGCCCGCGTGATCGAGCGCCTGAAGGGCCAGGGCAAGGCGATCCTGTTCATCAGCCACAAGTTCGAGGAGCTGTATCGGATCGCCGACGACTACACGGTGTTCCGCGACGGCCGCTCGGTCGGGGCCGGCCGCATGGCCGAGGCCACGCATGACGACCTCGTACGCCTGATGGTCGGCCGCAGCGTCGATCAGGTCTTCCCCAAGGTCCCCGCGGCCCTCGGCGAGCCGGTCCTAGAAGTGTCGGGCCTGTGCCACCCGACCGAGTTCGACGCCATCAGCTTCGCCCTGCGCCGCGGCGAGATCCTGGGGCTCTACGGCCTCGTCGGCGCCGGCCGCTCCGAGCTGTGCCAGGCCCTGTTCGGCGCCACCGCGCCCTCGGCCGGCACGATCGCGGTCGAGGGCCGCACGGTGGCGATCCGCTCCCCGGCGGACGCGGTGCGCGCCGGCATCGTCTATGTCCCGGAGGAGCGCGGGCGCCACGGCGCCGTGCTGGCGATGCCGGTCTTCGAGAACGTGACCCTGGCCTGCCTCGGCGCCGTCTCGCGGCACGGCTTCATCCGGTCGGCCGAGGAGTTCCGACTCGCCCGTCATTATGCGGAGCGCCTGGACCTGCGCGCCGCCTCGCTGGCGCAGCCTGTCGGCACCCTGTCGGGCGGCAACCAGCAGAAGGTGGTGATCGGCAAGTGGCTCGCGGCCGGGCCGAAGGTCGTCATCCTCGACGAGCCGACCAAGGGCATCGACATCGGCTCGAAGGCGGCGGTCCACGCCTTCATGAGCGAGTTGGCCGGCCAGGGGCTCGCCGTGCTGATGGTCTCGTCCGAGCTGCCGGAGATCCTCGGCATGGCCGACCGCGTGATGGTCGTGCGCGAGGGCCGGATGGCGGGCCTGTTCGCGCGCGAAAACCTCACCGCCGAGACCCTGGTGGCGGCCGCCACCGGCAACACGCAAGCCCGGAGCGACCGGCCATGAGCGCGCCCAGAGCGTTCTCCGACGAAGTGGACACCGGTTCGGCTCAAGAGAACGCATCAAAACAAGAGCTTAGAGCTGGGCCTGATGGCAACGCGATCGGGCCCGGCTCTAAGAAACCCGGTCTTGCCGACGATTTCGACCTGCGCGGCCTCGTCCTGCGCCGCGAGACGCTGCTCGCCGCCGCCCTCGCGCTGCTGCTGGCCGCGATCGCGCTCCGGTTCCCGGCCTTCGTCACCGTGTCGAGCCTCGGCGGCGTGTTCAACGACAGCGCCATCCTGATCATCATGGCGCTCGGCCAAGCCGCCGTGCTGCTGACCCGCTCGGTCGACCTGTCGGTCGCCGCTAACGTGGCGCTCACCGGCATGGCGGTGGCGCTGATCGACGCCCATCACGGCCTGCCGCTCGGACTGACCATCCTGGCGGCCCCGGTGCTGGGCCTGCTGCTCGGCGCCTTCAACGGGCTGCTCGTGTGGCGGCTCGGGATGCCGCCGATCGTGGTGACCCTCGGGACGCTGACCATCTATCGCGGCCTCGCCTTCGTCCTGTCGGGCGGCGCCTGGATCAACAGCTTCCAGTTCTCGCCGGCCTTCCTGGCGCTGCCCCGGACCGAATGGCTCGGGGTGCCGGTGCTGAGCTGGACGGCGCTCGTCGTCGTCGTGGCGGCCTCGCTCGTCCTCGGCTGCACGGCGGCGGGCCGGGGCTGGTTCGCGGTCGGCGGCAACCCGACCGCCGCAGCCTATGCCGGCATCGACCCGGGCCGCTCGCGCTTCCTCGCCTTCTGCTTCTCCGGCCTCCTGTCGGGGCTGTGCGGCTACCTGTGGGTCGCCCGCTATGCCGTCGCCTATGTCGACCTGGCCTCGGGCTTCGAGCTCGACGTGATCGCGGCCTGCGTCATCGGCGGGGTGTCGATCGCGGGCGGGATCGGCTCGGTGGCGGGCGCCGTCCTGGGCAGCCTGTTCCTCGGCACGATCAAGAACGCGCTGCCGGTGGTGAACGTCTCGCCCTTCGCCCAGATGGCGATCTCCGGGACGATCATCATCGCGGCGGCGGCCCTGAACACGCGCGCCGAGCGCCGTCGCGGCCGCATCATCCTGCGGCCGGTCGGCCCGCGAGCGGCGGAGTGAGGCCATGGCGCTGCAACAGACCACCGCCCGGGTCATCCCGGACCGCCGCCTGGGGCCGATCGGGCGCGCCGCCATCCGCTGGGAGACGCTGCTCCTGGCGCTCGCCGCCGCGATTTTTTTCGCCAACGCGCTGGCCTCGCCGTACTTCCTCGACATCTGGAACCTGTCGGACGCCACGTTCAACTTCACCGAGAAGGCGATCATCGCCCTCGCCCTCGCCTTCGTGGTGATGGCCGGGGAGATCGACCTGTCGGTGGGCGGCACAATCGCGCTCGCCTCCACCGCCATGGGCGAAGCCGCTTCCATGGGCTTCGGCACGCCGGCCCTGGTGGCGGTGGGGCTCGGCGTCGGCGGGGCCTGCGGGCTGGTCAACGGGGTGCTGATCGCCCGGCTCGGCCTGCCCTCGATCATGGCGACGATCGGCACGATGAGCCTCTACCGGGGCCTGAGCTATCTCGCGCTGGGCGACGGGGTGCTGAAGGATTACCCGGCCGCCTTCGGCTGGTTCGGCCAGGGCTATGTCTGGCAGGCCCTGTCCTTCGAGTTCGCCTGCTTCCTCGGGCTGGCAGCCTTGGCCGGGCTGGTGCTGCACCGGACCGTGTTCGGACGGGCGGTGCGGGCGATCGGCAACAACGCCTTCGCGGCGCGCTTCTCGGGCCTTCCGGTCGAGCGGATCCGGCTGATCCTGTTTTTCCTCACCGGGCTCGCGGCAGGGCTGGCCGCCGTGATGCTGACCAGCCGGCTCGGCTCGACCCGGCCGTCGATCGCGCTGGGCTGGGAGCTCGACGTGGTGACCATCGTGGTGCTGGGCGGGGTCAGCATCGAGGGCGGGTCGGGCACGATCCCCGGCGTGGTGCTCGCGGCCCTCGTACTCGGCCTCGTCACCTACGGACTCGGGCTGCTCAACGTGCCGGGCATCATCATGTCGATCGTCATCGGCGCGATGCTGATCGGCACCATCGCGCTGCCGATTCTGGCCGGCCGCGTCCTCGCCGCGCGGAGGCAATCATGATCGGCCCGTTCGACCCAGAGGCTTACGAAAAACACGCCTTCGCGATGCGGCTCCGGCCGGGCTGCGAGGCCGCCTATCGCGAACGCCACGACGCGCTCTGGCCAGAGCTGGCGGACCTGCTGCGCCGGGCCGGGGTGGCCGATTACTCGATCCATCTGGAGCCGGGAACGAACCTGCTCTTCGCCGTCCTGTGGCGGCGGCGCGACCACGGCCTGGATGCCCTGCCGGACCACCCGGTGATGCGCCGCTGGTGGGCCCACATGGCGGACCTCATGGAGACCGAGCCATCGGACGCGCCGGTGGTCCTGCCGCTGCGCACGCTGTTCCACCTGCCATGACATCCGCCCCGACGACGCCCGTGCCGCGCAGGATCGCGGTGCTCGATGTCGGCAAGACCAACGTCAAGCTGGTTCTGGTCGATGCCGCGACGCGCGACGAGATCTGGGTCCGGACGGTGCCGAACACGATCCGGCGCGACGGCCCCTATCCGCACGCCGATGTCGCGATGATCGAGGCCTTCCTGGTCGATGCCCTCGCCGACGCGACGGCCTCGATCGGGATCGACGCCGTCTCGATCACTACGCACGGCGCCACCGGCGCGCTGATCGGGCCGGACGGGCTCGTCCTGCCGGTGCTCGACTACGAGTATGACGGCCCCGACGCCCTCGACGCGGAGTATGCCCGGGTCCGTCCGGATTTCGCGGAGAGCTCTTCGCCGCGGCTGCCTGGGGGGCTGAATCTGGGGGCGCAGCTGTTCTGGCAGATGCGGTGTTTTTCCGAGGCCTTCGCCCGCGCGACCGCCTTCGTCACCTATCCGCAATACTGGGCGTGGCGCCTCACCGGTGTCGCCGCCACCGAGCCCACCTCGCTCGGCTGCCACACCGACCTTTGGGTGCCCGGAGAGCAGCGCTTCTCCAGCTTGGTAGACCGGATGGGCTGGGGCCGCCTGATGGCGCCGGTGCGCTCCGCCTTCGACGTGCTCGGCAGCGTGCACCCCGACATCGCCGACCGGGTCGGCCTCGGCCGCGCGGTGCCAGTCGCCTGCGGTCTACACGATTCCAACGCATCCCTGCTGCCCTACATCCATGGGAGCGCGGAGCCGCGCACGATCCTGTCGACTGGGACTTGGATCATCGCCTTCGCGGTCGGCGGCGCGCTCGACCGGCTCGATGCCGGGCGCGACATGCTGGCGAATGTCGATGCCTACGGCCGGCCCGTGCCGGCGGCGCGCTTCATGGGCGGCCGGGAATTCGACCACCTGACCGGTGGCCCGGCGGTCGAGCCGGATCCGGACACGCTTGCCTCGGTCCTGGCGCGCAGGGTCAAGGCGCTTCCAGGCTTCGCCGGCGGCAGCGGGCCATTTCCGGCGGTGGTCGGCGCGTGGTCGCATGACCCGGACGGCCTGACGCCCGCCGAGCGCACGGCCGTCGCCAGCCTCTACGCCGCCTTGATGACCGCGACCTGCCTCGACTGCCTCGGCGCGGACGGACCGATCTTCGTAGAGGGTCCGTTCGCCCGCAACGGGCTCTACGGCGCGGCGCTGGCGCGGCTCACCGGCCGGGCGGTCTACCCATCCTCGCACCGGACCGGGACGAGCGGCGGTGCCGCACGGCTATTTACGACGGCCGCCACGGGCGCCGCGCAGCACTCGGAGTCGGCCGAGTACGGGCCGCCCCTAGGCGATGTTTTCGACAGCTATGCGGCGCGATGGCGGCACGAGGTAGCCCTCCGCTCGCGGTGAGCCCGATCGCCACGACCGCCGCTCCCGGAACCGGACACCGACCTCGCTGGCCACGGCTTTCAGGACAGCAATGACGGCGCCGACATCGCCCGCCACCCCGCCCGGAGCGCGCCCTTGTATACATGTCAAGTCAGACTGCCATTTGATATGGAGAGCAACCGCAAGGTCGACAAGCAGAATTTGTGCAGCATACTGGTGCAGCACGTGACCTTGCCCCCTGGTCTGCCCTCGTTCTGAAGCTAGGGTCCGTCAATGAGACGGACGATGAAGAAGAGCCGGTTCAGCGATGAGCAGATCATCGGCATCCTGAAGGAGCAGCAGGCTGGGCTGCTGGTCACTGAGATCTGCCGCCGCCACGGCATCAGCGATGCGAGGTTCTACACGTGGCGTTCGCGCTTCGGCGGCATGGAGGTCTCGGACGCGCGCCGCCTCAAGGCGCTCGACGAAGAGAACCGCAAGCTCAAGAAGCTGCTGGCCGAGGCGATGCTCGACGTAGCGACGCTGCGTGAGGCGCTGGGAGAAAACTTCTGACGCCCGGCGCACGGAGAATAGCCGTGAGCTGGGCCATCGAGGAGAAGGGCTATTCGCAGCGTCGCGCCTGCAGGCTGATCGGCCTGGAGCCGAAGACGTACCGCTACGCCTCGACCCGTGACGACGACGCGGCCGTGCGGGTACGCCTGCGCGGCCTGGCCGGCGAGCGCCGCCGGTTCGGCTACCGACGCCTGCTCATTCTGCTGCGGCGGGAGGGCCTCACGCTCAACCACAAGAAGCTCTTCCGGCTCTACCGAGAGGAACGGCTGTCGGTGCGCAAGCGCGGGGGTCGCAAGCGAGCACTGGGCACGCGAGCGCCGGCCGCGGTGCCGCAGGAGCCGAACCAGCGCTGGAGCCTCGACTTCGTCTCCGACACGCTCGACGACGGGCGCCGCTTCCGCATCCTCGTCGTGGTCGATGACTGCACGCGGGAGTGTCTGGCCCTGGTGGTCGACACGTCGCTGTCTGGACAGCGGGTCGCGCGCGAACTCGACCGGATCATC
>NZ_JBKFBO010000071.1:0-294350 GCF_053346215.1 Methylobacterium sp. A49B | reverse complement strand
CGCACGGCATGGCCCGAATGCTCCGCGACCCGGTTCAGGATCTTATCGAAGGTCTGGTTGAGCTGCTCGATGGTCTGCCCTTCGTCCGGCAGCACCGCCTCGACGTCGGGAGTGTATCGCACCGGTGATCGCAAGGTCTGTCTCCCGCTGGCGGCCAGGACAGAACACCCGCTCACCCGGCGACGTTCCAGGTTGTGCGGCATTCAATCGCCCATGAACGAGGTGTGGAACGGCAGGAGGCCGGCGCGGCTTGTCGACGGTGCGGTCTTTCTCTCTGCCCAGGCGCGGCCGCGATCCGGCGGCCTTCGGACCCCGCGTCCCGATCCCAGCCTTCGTGAAATCACCCCGCAGGCGGACGACACGTCGAGGATACGCCGATGACATTCCTTCGCTACGCCCCCGACATCGAGACGCCCGCCCCGGACGAGCAGAAGTCCATCGACGGCATCATCCAGGGGATGACCCAGCAGTCGCAGGTCGTGGAGAAGCGCGAGCACCGCGCGGTACGCGCGAGCCACGCCAAGAGTTCGGCCTGCGTCGTCGGGGAGCTGGTCGTTCCGGAGAACCTGCCCCCGGAACTCGCGCAAGGCCTGTTCGCTAGGCCGGGTACGCACAAGGTGGCCGTGCGCTTCGCGCAAGGGCCCGGGGAGATCCTGGGCGACCGGGTATCGACCCACCGCGGCATGTCGATCAAGGTCTTCGGAGTGCCGGGCGAGAAGCTCCCCGGGCACGACGTCGACACCCAGGACTTCGTGCTCGCCACCGGCACGACCTTCCCGTCGGGCACGGCGGCGGGCTTCCTGCGCGACGGCACCGTCATCGGGAAATCGACGGGCCTGCCGGAGGGCGTGAAAAGCGCCGTCGCGGCCTCAGCCCGCAACCTCAACCGAGTGCTGCACGCGTTCGGCACCGAGAGCGCCATGGCCGATTTTCTCGGCCATCCCTACAGCCACCCGCTCGCCGACAGCTACTTCAGTCAGGCCCCGATGCGCTTCGGCGACTATGTGCCAAGCTCGGGGCGGTCCCGGCTTCGCCCGCCCAACGGGACCTCGCCGAATGGCGGCTTGACCCGCACGGGGACGAGGACGGTTTTCGCCACGCGGCGGCGGCATTCTTCGGTGAGATTGACGTGGTCTTCGAGTTGAAGGCGCAGCTCTGGACCGATGCTGAGCGCCAGCCCATCGAGGATGCCTCGGTCGACTGGCCGGTCGCGATCAGCCCCTACCGCACGGTGGCGACGCTCCGCCTGCCCCGGCAGGACGCCTACTCCCCCGAGCGGGTTCGCTACTTCGACGAGGTGATGACCTTCCGCCCCGCGCACAGCCTGGCGGCGCACCAGCCACTCGGTTCGGTGATGCGGGCGCGTCTTCAGGTCTACCGCGCGCTAAGCGACTTCCGCCACCGGGAGAACGGCGTGGCGGAGGAGAACACGGGCTCCATCGATCGCATCCCGGGCTGAACGGCCGCGCCGTCAACGTCCCGATAGCGGCCGCCAGGAATACCGGGAGACATGGATGCGTGAACTTTTGGACGGCATCGCGGTCGAGTGGGACTCCGCGGAGGTGGAACCGGGCGTGCGGCTCCACTACGGGCTAGCTGGCGAGGGTGCGCGCACCCTCGTGCTGGTTCACGGCTACCCGCAGACTGCCTACGAGTGGCGACGGGTCGTCCCGCTCCTCGCCCAGGCTGGCATACGCGTCGTGGTACCCGACTATCGCGGCGCGGGCGGCTCCTCGAAGCCCCCCGGCGGCTACGACAAGCGCACGATGGCCGGCGACCTGCACGCCTTGCTCTACAGGCATCTCGGCCTGACGCAATCGGTGACGATGGTCGGGCACGACATCGGCATGATGGTCGCCTACGCCTTTGCAAGGCGTTTCCCGGACCAAACCGAGCGGCTTGTTGTGATGGAGGCTCCGCTGCCAGGTACCGAGGCATACGGGGCTGCCTTGGGCGATACGGACCGTCTCTGGCACTTCCAGTTCCACCGCGCCCCGGACGTGCCCGAGCTTTTGACCGCCGGCCGGGAGCAACTCTACCTGGAGCGCTTCTACCAGGACCTCGCCTACGACACGGAGGCCATCGGACCTGATGCCGTCGCACATTACGTGCGGGCCTTCTCACGCCCGGGGGCGATGCGGGCCGGGTTCGAACTCTACCGGGCCTTCCCGAGAGACGACTCGCACAATCGGGCCGAGGTCGAGCGCGACGGCAAGCTCCGGCTGCCGGTCCTGGCGCTGGCCGGCGCGGCGAGCGCCTTCGCCCCCTTCACCGAGGCAATGATGCGGGAGGTCGCCAAGGACGTGACCTTTCGGACGGTCGAGCGGTCGAACCATTGGGTGCCCGAGGAGAACGCCGAGGGCCTTGCCGGCGAGATCCTCAAGTTCATGGGCCCGGGCTGACGCGCGACCGATTTTGGGGTCCACGTCGGTGGGCCGCATGACCGATCCGATACGGAACTCCCAGGGACGAGGCGGACTTCCCACAGGAAGCCCCGGCGCGACCTGGGGAGGCCCCTCGGACGGCCGCTGGAAGACACGCATGAATTTCGGCATCAGCGGGCGGGTTGCCGTCGTCACAGGGGCCAAGTCGGGCATGGGTCGCTCGACCGCCGAACATCTCCTGCGCGAGGGCGTGCATGTCGTCCTGACCGACAAGGAAGGCCTCGAACTGCAGTCGACCGCCTCGGAACTGTCGGCCCTGGGCCAGGTCCGTGCCGTGGAGGCGGATCTGAGCATTGCGAAGGGGATCGAGGTGCTCGCCGCCTTCGCCAACATGGCCTTCGACGACAAGCCGACCATCCTCGTCTGCGCCGCCGGCATCACCGGCGCGTCCGGGGATTTCCTTGACCTCACCGACGACGACTGGCTGGAGGCGATCCAGACCGACCTCATGGCCGGCGTGCGCGCGGCCAGGGCCTTCATCCCGCATATGCGCAAGGCAGGCTGGGGTCGCGTAGTGCTGTTCTCCTCGGAGGACGCGGTGCAGCCCTACGTGGAGGAGCTGCCGTATGCCGCCGCCAAAGCCGGTGTCCTGAACCTCACGAAGGGATTGTCGAAGGCCTACGGTCCTGACGGCGTGCTCGTGAACGCGGTCGGCCCGGCCTTTATCGCGACGCCGATGACCGACGCTCAGATGGAGAAAAAAGCGAAAGAGAAGGGCATCACGTTCGACGAGGCAATCAAGTTGACCCTGGACGAGGAGCGCCCCGGCATCGTCGCCAAGCGCCGAGGCCGCGCGGAGGAAGTTGCTGCCGCGGTCACGTTCCTCTGCTCGGAACACGCCAGCTTCATCACCGGCGAGTTCCTTAGGGTCGACGGCGGCTCCGTGATGACCATGGGGGTCTAAGGCTTCGTGCGGACCAGCAGCCGTTCGGTGCTGATACACACACCAGACGGCTGCTTTATGGAGCTCTGCTTCCTCACAGCAATGACTGGGTGGGGTAGGTGGCTGCCTGTCCGCTCCCCGAGTGACGCGCAGGGCGACCTACATGGTCGGTCATAGCTGCGGCGAACGTGCCGTCGCGTCCTCATCCCCCGCCGGCATGGGCCGGCTGGGAGAACAACGATGGGACATTCCGAACACGACCCCGCCTTCAAGGATCGCCGCCCGTGGAACGCCGGGCGCAAGCTCGGCGCCAAACGGCCCCTCAAACCCCAGCAGGTCTGGGCCGTCCGGTTCTGGCTCGACCGCGCCGGACGCGTGCGCGACCGTGCCCTGTTCGACCTCGCCATCGACAGCAAGCTGCGCGGGTGCGACGTGGTCAAGCTCAAGATTGGTGACCTCGTCAGCGGTGGTCGCATTCGCACTCGTGCCGTCGTCGTCCAACGCAAGACCGGCCGGCCCGTACAGTTCGAGCTGCTCGAACCGGCCCGCACCAGCATCCTCGCGTGGCTGACATGCCGAGGCGGGGCGCTCGACGACTACGCCTTCCCCAGCCGGATCGACCACGCGGCGCACATCAGCACGCGCCAGTACGCCCGTCTGGTGGACGAATGGGTCACCGGCATCGGGCTGCGAGCGGAGGATTACGGGACGCACACGCTGCGGCGGACGAAGGCGTCGTTGATCTACAAACGCACCGGCAACCTGCGGGCGGTGCAAATCCTGCTGGGGCACACGAAGATCGAGAGCACGGTGCGCTACCTCGGGGTGGACGTCGAGGATGCGCTCGTCCTGGCGGAGGGCACCGAGATCTGAATGGCGGGCCCCTCGGCGGCAGCGCCTGGGGGCCTTCAAGCCGCCGGGCCGTATCGCGCCCATTCCGGCAATTTGGCGTGTGATTAGTCAGCCCCAAGAGCGGACACGCCCGCGGGCAGCAATAAGGGTACTGAGTGCCTGCTTGGGATGATCGAGCCTATCTAGGCCGACAACGCCGCGCTCAAGGCCTGGGCGGAGGTCACCGACGGCGAGCCACCTCTTTTGTTCGAGCCCGCCTCGCGAAGATCGAGAACCAACTCGACCGCTTCCGCGCCCTGGAGTTCTGGGACCGCGTCATGCAGGAGATCTTCGAGATCATCTCCGCCGGCGGCGCCCTGACTCCGGCCGAGATCCTGCCCGAGCTCAGAGGCGTGACCGTCCGCGGGGCCGCACTCCACAGGGAGTCTCTCAACCCCGCGACCCTCAGGAAGAAGATGGACGTGCGCGTCGCCCACAACCGCTACTTCGAGCCCCGCGACGACGGTCGCTACGCAAGGCGGGCCTGACCGGCGTCGCCCGGGGGGGACGCGGCCGGACATCGGCGGCCGGGAAGCGGACGGCGGCCGTCTCGCCTCACGCCAAGGCGCCCGGCGCCTCCCGGTGCAAGAAGCCGCGTAGCCAAAGCCGCGTCGATCGGTAACAAGGGGAAATCGGCCACGGAGGGGGCCTGCGGTCTCGCTCGTGCCGGTGATGCAGAACGACTTGCCCGGAAGCCTTGTCCTGGACCAAGGACGCCTCGCCGCGCTCGACGGCTACGGCATCCTCGACACCGCGCCCGAGGAGGGCTTCGACGACGTCGTCCGGCTCGCCGCGCGCCTTTGCGCCACGCCCGTCGCCCTCGTCAGCCTCGTCGCCCACGACCGCCAGTGGTTCAAGGCCGGGATCGGCTTCCCCCACTGCGAGACCGACCTCGACCGCTCGGTCTGCAAGTTCGTCCTCGCCGAGCCCGACCTCCTTGTCATCCCCGACCTGACGCAGGACGCGCGCACCGCGGCCAACCCGCTGGTGACCGGCGGGCCGGGCATCCGTTTCTACGCCGGCGCGCCGCTGCGCATGGCGGACGGGTCCGTGCTCGGCTCGCTGTGCGTGATCGACACCGTCCCGCGTCCGGACGGCCTGACCTCCGAGCAGGCCGACGACCTGCGCGCCCTCGCTCGTCAGGTCCGCAGCCTGATGGAGTTGCGCCGGACCGCGGCCGGCGAACGCCGCGCCCAGGAGTCGGCCCTCGCCGACGCCGCGCGCCTCGAAGGGTCGTTGGCGGCGCAGCAGGCGAGCGAGGCGCGCTACCGGGTGCTGTTCGAGAACATCGATGCGGGGTTCTGCATCTGCGAGGTGAAGTTCGACGGCGACGGGCGGGCGGTCGACCACCGCGTGCTCGCGGCCAACCCGGCGTTCGAGCGGCATACCGGGCTGTCGGACGCCGTGGGACGCTGGGCCACCGAGGTCGCACCCGGCATCGAGCAGCACTGGCACGACGCCTACGGGCAGGTCGCCAGGACGGGCGAACCGCTACGGTTCGAGGGCGAGGCGGCGCCGCTCGGGCGCTGGTATGACGCCCACCTCTTCCCCGTCGGTGGCGGTCGCGTCGCGATGCTCATCGCCGACACCACAGCGCGGCGCGGGGTCGAGACCGCGCTGCGCGCGAGCGAGGCGCTGGCCCGCGAGAACGCCGAGCGCGTGCAACTCGCCCTAGAGGCCGGTGCGATCATCGGTACGTGGAACTGGGACATTCCCTCGGACCGCTTCACGGTGGATGAGGCGTTCGCTCAGTCATTCGGTTTGGACCCGGCGCTCGGGCGCGAGGGCATCCCGCTCGCGCAGATCGTGGCAACCGTGCATCCCGAGGACCAGGCCGGCCTGGGGGCGGCCATCACGGCGGCGATCCTCCGGGGCGGCGCCTACGCCCACCAGTACCGCGTGCGCCGGGCCGACGGCCGTTATCACTGGATCGAGGCGAACGGGCGCGTCGAACACGGTCCGGACGGCACGGCGCTGAGTTTCCCCGGCGTCCTCCTCGACATCGAAGGCAGGCACGCGGCCGAGCAGGCGCTGAGGCTGGCGGAGGACCGCCTGCAGATGGCGCTGACGGCCTCGGGTGTGGTCGGGCTGTGGGACTGGATGGTCGACACCGACCTCCTGCACGGCGACGCCAACTTCGCGCGCCTGTACGGGCTTAACGTCGCGCGAACCGCCGCCGGCCTGACGATGGAGCAGTACCAGGAACACGTGGTTCCCGAGGACATCGCCCCCCTGAGGGCTGCCATCGCGGAGACCTTCGAAAAAGGGGCGCCGTTTCTCGTCGAGTACCGCTTGGCCCTCCCCGGCGAGGAACTGCGCTGGGTCGAATGCAACGGAAAGCTGATCTACGAAGCCGCCGTGCCGGTGCGCTTCTCCGGCACTGCCGTCGACGTCACCGAACGGAAGGTCGCCGAGGCACGCATCGCCGAGAGCGAGGCCCACTGGCGCGGCCTGTTCGAGCGCCTGAATGAGGGCTTCCTCGTCGGCGAGGTCGTGCGCGACGGGGCCGGCCGTATCACCGACTGGCGCTACATCGACGTCAACGCCGCCTGGGGGACCCTCATCGGCATCGAGCCCGCGAGGGTCGTCGGGCGGACGCTGCGCGAGGTCCTGCCCGGCGTCGAGGACATCTGGGTCGACGAGTGCGCAGCGGTGGTCGAGACCGGGCAGCCGGTGACCTTCACGCGCCGGGTCGGCAGCCTCCGGCGCTGGTACGAGGGACGCGCCTTCCCGCTCGGTGCCGAGCGGTTCGGCATGATCTTCCTGGAGGTCACCGCCCGCGTCGAGGCGGACGTACGGCGCGACGCGCTGCTCGAACTCGGCGAGCGCCTGCGCGACCTCGACGACGTGCCGGCCCTGGTCGAGGCCGCCGCCGGCATCCTCGCCCGGGCCACCGACGCAACCCGGGCCGGTTACGGCCTCGTCGATCCTGCGCGCGAGACGGTCGAGGTCATGACCGACTGGCACGCAC
Organism: Methylobacterium sp. A49B; assembly: GCF_053346215.1. Taxonomy (NCBI): domain Bacteria; kingdom Pseudomonadati; phylum Pseudomonadota; class Alphaproteobacteria; order Hyphomicrobiales; family Methylobacteriaceae; genus Methylobacterium; species Methylobacterium sp. A49B. The sequence goes on along the minus strand of NZ_JBKFBO010000071.1, from coordinate 287,161 downwards.
CCGGCACCGTGTCGGTCGCGGGGATGCACGGGTTCCGCGCCTACGGCTCCTACATCGAGGACCTCAAGCGCGGCGAGGTCGTCGCCATCGACGACGTGGCGCTAGACCCCCGGACCCGCGACACGGCGGCGGCGCTGCTGGCCATCGACACGCGAGTCCTGCTCAACGTGCCGATCCTGGAGCGCGGCCGGCTCGTGGGCATCGCGTTCCTCAACTGGGCGGACCACCACCCCTTCACCGCGGACGACCTCGCCTTCGTGCGCACCGTCGCCGACCGCGTGCAGAGCGCGGTGGCGCGCATCCAGGCCGAGGCGGAGCAGCGCGTCCTCAACGAGGAGATCTCGCACCGCCTCAAGAACAGCTTCGCGATGGTGATCTCCATCGCCACTCAGACGCTCCGCTCGGTGCCCGAGCGCGCGCCGGTCGAGGCGTTCGTGCGCCGCATCCACGCGCTCTCGTCGGCCCACGACGTGCTCCTGCGGCAGAGCTGGACGGCGGCTCCGGCCAAGGACGTCATGAAGGCAGTGCTGGCCAACGCCGGGCACGACGACCGCGTCCACCTAGCGGGTCCAGAACTCGACCTCGGGCCGCGGGCGACGCTCTCGCTATCGCTCCTCCTGCACGAACTCGCGACCAACGCGGCCAAGTACGGTGCCTTGTCGGTGCCGGACGGACGGGTTGCGGTCGGTTGGCGGTTGGAGGGCGAGGGCGAAGGCCGCGAGGTGTCGCTCGACTGGACGGAACAGGGCGGTCCTCCCCCGACGCCCCCGGCGAACACCGGGCGCAAGGGCTTCGGCTCGCGGCTGATCAACCTCGGCCTCGTGGGAACGGGGGGTGTCGACCTCCGTTACCCGCCGTCCGGGTTCCAGGCGACGATGCGTGCGCCGCTCGTCCAGTTGCAGCATTCCTGAGGAGACGCGCTTGGATCAGGGAATGCCGCCCGCGCGGCCCGTCGTGCTGGTCGTCGAGGACGAGCCGCTCCAGCGCCTGATGGCGGTGGACCTCGTCGAGGAAGCGGGCTTCGACGTGGTCCACGTCGCCGGCGCGGACGAGGCGGTGCGCGTGTTGGAAAGCCGGCCCGACATCCGCGTCGTGTTCACCGACATCGACATGCCCGGCGGCCTGGACGGGATGCGGTTCGCCGCGACCATCCGGGACCGCTGGCCGCCCATCGAGCTCGTCATCGTCTCGGGCAGGCGCAAGCCGCGCGACGAGGAACTGCCGGCGCGCGGCGTGTTCTTCGCCAAGCCCTACAAGAAGGAAGAGATCACCGCCGTCATTCGGCGGATGGCGGGGTGACCGCGGCGCACGGCTCGGGATGACATTCACGCGGGTGCCGGGCGACGGATGCGAGTCCACCGCTCTTCCCTTCGGTTCCGGTGCCGTACCGGGGTTAGGATGTCTCCGCGTCCGCATCCTCCCCGGCTCGCCCCACGACGGCAGTCGGGGACTCGCAGGAGAGACTGGTCAAGGCCTCCCGTGGCGTTCGTCGACGGCGCCGAACGTGCCTTACCCGGACAAGAGGAATTATCCGGGTCCGTGAGGTGCTCCTGGGGTCCCCGAAAGGCCCGTGATGCGGATAGCCTCGCCGCTTGGATGGCTGCGAGGGTGCTATCCGGACAGGATGCCGAAGGACGCCGCCGACGCGACGTGGGCATCCTCGGTCCGACGCTCGCGGTGGATGACGGCCCGGGCTTGCGAACGGGCAACCGTGTCCCGGATGGATTGGTCGTATGATCCTAGCCGCGCCACGTCCCGGGGCGGCGTGCTGCCGGACGAGGTTCAGGCCGGGCTGGCGAAGAAGAAGGCCAAACCGAAGAGGACATACACCCCAACCAGCAGAAGGCCCTCGAACCATGTCGTCTCGCCGTCCCGGGCGATGGCGTTGACGATGAATGCGGTGCCCGCGATTGCGAACAGGTGGAGGGGGTTGGAGAACAACAGCGTCATGGGGTGGCCGAGCGCCCAGGAAATGATGACCAGCAACGGCGCCAGTACCAGGGCGACCTGGATGGCGGAGCCGATGCAGATGTTGAGGACGAGGCCCATCCGATCCTCGCGGGCGAACCAAGCCGCCGCGAACAGGTCGCCGGCAGTGCCCACCAACGCGAGGACGATGACGCCGAGGAACATCGGCGACAGGCGCAGGCTTCCCGCAGCCTGGGTGATCGTCCCCGAGAGCATCTCGGACTCGAACGCGATGGCGACCGTCGCGGCGACGAGGACCCCGAGGGCGAACGGGAGGCTCCATTCGGCCTCGCCGCTGCCCTTGTCGTTCGAGAAGACGTCGCGGTGCGTGATCAGCGTGAAGACGAGATTGGCGAGGTAGAGCAGCAGCAACACGACGGAGACGCCGAGGCTGACCTCCTCGTCGGTGATGCCGATGGTGGCCGCATGGCCCGACATCCGCCCGCTCGCGTCGAAAACGGCCGGTAGCAGAAGGGCTATGACGACGAGGATGAGGAGGGTCGACAACAGGCCCGCCCGTTCCGGGTTGAACTTCTGCCGCTCCCGGGTCGCCCCACCCACGATGATGGCGAGGCCCAGTCCGAAAAGGCTGGTCCCCATGATCGAGCCGGCGATCTGGGACTGGACGACGACCGCCTCGCCCCGCATCAGGACGAACAGCGCCAGCACGAGTTCGGCGATGCTGCCGAAGCTCACCGTCAGCAGGCCCCCGATGGCGGGGCCGACCCGGTCGGCGAGTTGGTCGGTCGCCCGACGGACCCATTCAGCCAGCACGGCGATGGCGAGGGCGCTGGCCCCGAAGATCATCAGCGGCGGCGCGTCGACCAGATATTCCAACGCCGCCGAGATCGGGATGGAGACGAGGAGGATGGTGAAGGTCATCGCGGGTTATCGATTCCTGGCGCACGTGGCACCGACGGTGGAGACCGCTTCGTGGACAGGCGAGGGCCGATATCAGCTTTCGCTATCGCGCAGGGTCCGGCGAGCCACCATGCCCAGCGTCGAGCCCTGGACGACGGTGGTGAACAGCACGACCGCGTAGGTCGCCGCGAGAATGGCTGGCTTGGAATCGCTCTCCGGGACGGACAGGGCCAGCGCCACGGAGATGCCGCCGCGCACCCCGGCCCAGGTCAGGAACGGCACGTTGCGGGGCGAGAGGTTGCCACCCCAGCGGAAGGCGAGGAGCGGCGTCGAGACGGCTACGAGTCGCGCGACCAGCACGATGGGGACGGCGCACGCGGCGAGCACGAGCCCGCCCGCCGCGAAGCGCAGCACCAGCACCTCCAGGCCGATGAGCAGGAACAGCACCGAGTTCAGCACCTCGTCGATCAGCGTCCAGAGGGACGACACATACCCTTGCGTCTCCTCGCTCATCGCGTCGCGCGGCGCGCGGTCGCCAACCAGCAGCCCCGCCGCCACGACCGCGAGCGGGCCGCTGAAGTGAAGCTTCTGGGCGAGCGCGTATGTGCCGGCGACGAGCGCGAGGGTGATCAGCACCTCGACCGGAAAGTCGTCGATGGACCGCATCGCCCGGTAGGCGACGTAGCCCATGACCACGCCGAGCACGAGCCCGCCGCCGGCCTCCTGCAGGAGCAGGCGGGCGACGCCGCCGGCGCTGGTCGCCTCCCCGCCTGAGCCGGCGGCGAACGCGACGAGGACCGTGAACAGGACGATGCCGATGCCGTCGTTGAACAGGGCCTCGCCCTGCATCTCGACCTCAAGCGCCTCCGGGACCTTCACGTTCTTCAGCGTAGCCAGCACCGCCACGGGGTCGGTCGGGCTGATCAGCGCGCCGAACACGAGGGCCCAGGCGAGCGGGACGGGCTGGCCGAGGGCGTCGGCCGCGAACCAGAACGCGCCCCCGACGATGGCGGTGGAGATCAACGTGCCGACGAGCGCGAGCGTTGCCACAGCCCACGCCCTGTCGCGCAGGGCCCGCAGGTCCAGGCTCATGGCGCCGGCGAACAGCAGGAACGCCAGCATGCCGTTCATCACGACGTCGGTGAAATCGACCTGTCTCAGCACCTGCGTCAGGTCCTGGTAGAGGTGCTGGGCGGGGAACGCGACGTCCAGGCCTACCAGCGCGAGGGAGGCGAGCAGCCCCATCACCAGCAGGCCGATGGTATGCGGCATCCGCAGGAAGCGGTGGTTCAGCCAACCGAACAGGGCCGACAAGGTCAGCAACAGGGCGGCGAGGTCGAAGACTGAGATCACGGGCGTCCCCCGCCCAGGCCGCGGGAGGGTGCGGGGGGCTTTCCGAAGAGATGGCTCAACGCGCCCGCACCCGTTCGGTGGCGCCGGCGGCCGAGAGCACCGCGTTGGCCGCCGCGACATCCCCCGCTTCGCGCGGTATCTCCGCCGCCTGGCCTTCGCCGGACCGTCGGCACAGGCGCACCAGATAGGGAAAGTGGTCCGAGCCGAAGGCGCCGAGGCGCTCGACCGAGACTGTCGTGAAGCCGCCCTCGTGGAAGACGTGGTCGAGCGGCCAACGCCATAGGTGCGAATGGGCGTTCCAGGTCGCGACGTAGCCGCGGCCGCGGCGGGGGTCGATCAGCCCGGACAGCCTGACCATGCGCTCCACCGCGATCTCCCAGGGCGTCGCGTTGAGGTCGCCGGCGATGACGCCTGGCTCGACGCGTTCACGCAGCACCACCGCCGCCGCGTAGAGCTGGGCGTCGCGCCCGCGTGCCGACTGCCAGGGCTGCGGCGGCCTCGGGTGGAGGCCGACGAAGGCGACCACCTCGCCGCTACGGAGGGTGACGCCTGTCACAACTGCCGGCGTGTCCTGCCCGGCGAGATGTCGCACGTCGCCGTTCACCAGGGGCAGGCGCGAGAGGAAGTGGATGCCGTAGTACGACCCCGTGATCCGCTGCAGGCCGTAGGGCATCGACGCGCGCAACGGCTTCAGGGCCTCGTCCCACCATGCGTCCGTCTCCATCGCCAGGAACAGGTCGGGCCGCTCACGCTCGACGGCCTCGACCAGCGGCCCCGCGTTCCGATTGCCCAACCGCACGTTCGCCACCAGCACGGAGAGCCTGCGCTCGTCCGGGCAAGCGTCGACCTGCCGTGTCGATGTCGGCAGGTACGGCCACAGGATCCAGAGGTCGACGACGAGCGCGCAGGCGGCCAGGGCGAGCGCCGTCGCGGTCGTCCTGGAACTCCGTCGGAGGAAGGGCAACAGGGCGAGACAGGCCGCGGCCAGCGCGAAGGCAAGCGGCAGGCGAGGGAAATCGAGCAGCCGCACAGCCCACCATTCTGTCGGGACCAGCGGGACGAGGCTGGCGGCAGCCAGTATCCCGGCGAGCACAAGCAGCACGGGACGAGCGAGTGCCTTCACGAGCAACTTTGGACGGACCGGTCCGCCGTCTCTGGTCTTGCATCGGCAGCGCATCGAACCCGCGACCGAGCATCTGTCGCGTCAATCCTGGCCATGATGCACCTGCAGGGGATGTCGGGGATTGGGGTGTGAAGGGTAACCGAGGAGTCCGGGGGCACCTCCGCCTCATCTTCCGCGATGGGCGGACGGTGTCCCGCACCGGCGCGGGAGCGGGCATCGATTACCGGCGCATGTCCTTGGGCAGGTGCTTCATCGGGTCCGTCCTGCCTCCCTGATCCTTGCCTTGAACCGTTCCTTCCGACTGCATCACGTCCGTCGAGGACTGGATCGCGCTCGGCGGCGCGACCTGACCCGTGGACTGGTCGCGCGGCGCGGCGCCGCTGCCCTGCACCGTCGACGTCCCGGGCGGGAGCGTGCCGGCCGTCGGCTGGTCGATGGCGCTGCCGGCAGACTGCCCGAAGGCCGAACCCGGCATGGCAACGGTGCCAGGGAGCAGTGCGACGATGCCGGTGAGCAGGATGGCCGTGGTACGACCGGCGCGGAAACGGTTTTGGGCGGTTACCAAGATACTTCGCTCCTTCCGGTGCGCCCGTGCGTGGGCATGCCGGGTTGCAAGTATCCCTCGCGAGCCTTGGTTCCTGGCAGGTCGCGGAGGGCAAACCCGCGGCCCCTCCGCCCCCTGCCGGTCGGAGGCGGTCCCGCGTTCATGCCGGCGCGGGTCACAGGTCCTCGCAGATGAATTTTTGCTGAACAGTTTCCGAAACCGCACGTTACCGACCGCGATCACGCGTCCGAGGGGGGCGCGCCGCATCCCTCCGCCGACGACTTAAAGCCGACCGGCAGGGGGGCATGCTCATCCGGGAGTTCCAGCGTGAAGAAGACCGTCCTTGCCGCATTAGCCGTCGCCAGCCTGGCCGCGCCGGCCCTGGCCCAGACGACGCCGACGGCCCCGGCCCCCGGCACGACGATGCCCGCCGGAACCGCCGACACCGGCATGAAGATGGCCGACACTGCGACGGTGAAGCTCAAATACGTCACGGTGAAGCCCGCCGACGTGATGTCGTCCAAGCTCGTCGGGACCACCGTCTACAACAACAAGAACGAGAACGTCGGAGAGGTCGAGGACCTCGTGATCGAGAACGGCAAGACGGTGACCGGGGTCGTCGTCAGCGTGGGCGGCTTCCTCGGGATGGGCGAGAGCTACGTCGTGCTCGACCCCTCGACGCTGGCCATCAGCGACAAGGACGGCAAGTGGGCGGTCCACGCGGACACCGACAAGGACTCCCTCAAGAACGCGCCGAAATTCACGTATTCGAAGAAGAAGAGCTGACCCCACGCATCGTAGGAGCGACCAGCATGAAGACCACGATCCTCGCCTCCACCCTCCTGGCCGGCCTCGGGCTGGCCGCCTCGACCCTGCCTTCGGCCGCCCTGCCGATGAACGCGGCCGGCGTCACCGCCCCGGCCAACGCCGACCTCGTGCAGGTGCGGATGCACCGGCGCCACCGCATGCGTCAGGGCTCGGCCAGCCGCGGCAACGCCGCCATGCCCTCGCGCGGCGCCCGTGGCCAGCAGTACGGCGGGACCACCGGCGGTCCGCGTCGCTGATCCCCAAACCCGATTGTCCCACGGCGGCTCGAACCCGCCGCGGGTGACGATGCGCCGCCGGATGGCACGACAACCTCCGGCGGCTTTCCTATGAGTCCAGGTTTTCGATGATATTCTCCGAAGCGCTCGGGCGGCTTGAGGAACTCGGTCGCTCGACCGTGGCGCTCCTGCCCGGGCTGGCCATCGCGCTCGTCCTGTTCGGCATCGGCCTGCTGGTCGCCAAGGGCGTGCGCGCCGCCGTACGACGCGCGGCGGAACTGCGCGAGGCCTCCCCTGGCTCGGCCTCCGTCCTCGGGCGTATCGCCGGCGGCGTGACGGTCCTGGTCTCGTTCCTGGTGGCGGCGTCCGTGGCGTTCCCGTCGGTCTCGGCCGCCGACCTGTTCAACCTCCTCGGCATCGGCGGCGTGGCCATCGGCTTCGCGTTTCGCGACGTCCTCCAGAACCTGCTCGCGGGCATCCTGATCCTGCTGACCCGCCCCTTCGTCATCGGGGACCAGATCCGCGCCGGCTCGCACGAGGGCACGGTGGAGGACGTCTGGGTGCGGGCGACGGTGCTAAGGACCTATGACAACCAGCGCGTGCTGATCCCCAACGCCACGCTGTTCGTCGACAAGATCACGGTCATCACCGCCCACGACAAGCGGCGCCTCGCCTTCCCGCTGACCATCGGCAACGGCGACGACATCCGCGAGGCGCGCCGGGTCATCGTCGAGGCCCTCCGGCGCACCGAGGGCGTGCTGGCCGACCCGCCGCCCGAGGCTCTGGTGACCGGGCTCGGCGCCGCGGGCGTCGACATGACCGCACGCTTCTGGATCGACCCGCCCCGGCGCCGGGACGCCGTCGACGCACTCGACCACGCCATCTCCGACGTAAAGGAGGCGCTCACCGCGGCCGGCATCGACCTCCCGTACCCGACGAGCCAGGTGCTGTTCCACGACCAGACCGAGGAGACGGACGGTGACCGCACGCGGCAGCGCGAGGGATGGCCTGCCGGGAAGAGCCCGCCGCGCGCCCGTTGGCGGGTGATGCGAGAGGAAGACGACCCCGGCCGCCAGGCGGAGCGGTCATGAAGGCGCGGCTGCAAGCGTGGATCGAGATCCTCGGCGACCTGTTCTGGCTGCGTCCGGCCCTGATCGTCCTCGGCTGCATCCTGCTCGCCCAGTTCGGCGTCTGGCTGGAGACCGCCCACATCGCCGGTTACGACCCGTCCTCCCCGGACGCCAACTGGGGTTACTCCGGCGGTGCGGAGGGGGCACGGGCGCTGCTGAGCGCCATCGCGTCCTCGAACATCGGGGTCGCCGGCACGACCTTCTCCATAACCATCGCGGCACTGACCCTGGCCTCCGGGCAGATGGGCCCGCGGCTCCTGCGCAACTTCATCCGTGACGGCCGCAACCAGACGGTCCTCGGCATCTTCCTCGGGACATTCGCCTATTCGCTGATGGTCCTTCGAACGGTTCGGACGGTGGAGGAAGACCCCTTCGTCCCACACCTCGCCATCACCGGTGCGCTCGTCCTCGCGCTCATCGCCATCGGTACGCTGGTCTGGTTCGTCCACCACATCGCCACGAGTATCAACATCGAGACCGTGGTCGACGCCGTCCAACAGGATTTGTGCAAGGCCATCGGGGCCCGCACCCGCGACGCGGCCGATGCGGCGAGACCCTCCGATTTGCCGACCGGCAAAGCCGTCGCTACGACCGGCGGTGGGTACCTGCAGGCCGTCGACACGGACGCCCTGGCCGATTGGGCGGAAGAGAACCGCGTCACCGTCGCCTTGCGCGTCCGCCCCGGCGACTACGTGCCGAGCGGCTTCCCCGTCGCCTTCCTGTCCGCGGGCGTAGAGAGTGCCGACAAGGCGGTCGCGCGTGCGGTCACCCTCGGGCGCCGGCCCACCTCGCTCCAGGACCTCGAATACTCGATACGGCAACTGGTCGAGATCGCGGTCCGCGCCCTATCGCCCGGGATCAACGACCCGTTCACGGCCGGCAGCGTCGTCGACCATCTCGGCAATGCCTTGTGCCGCATCGCGCCGCGCCACCTTCCGACCGGCGCGCTCCTCCGGGAGGGACGGGTGGTGCTGGTCCATCCCGTGACCGATTACGATGGCCTGTGCGACGCGATGTTCCACATGATCCGGCAGAACGCCGCTGGGTCGGTGCTCGTCCTTGGACGGATGCTCGACGTCCTGGCGCGCGTCGCCGAGGTCGAACGTCTCACGGACCGGCTGCGGGAGTTGCGCCGTCACGCCGACCTCGTCGCCGACGCTGCCCGGCGCGACGTGGCCGACCAGCAGGATCTCGGTGACTTGCTGGAACGGCATGCCCGGTTCGTCTCGGTGCAGGAGAACAGGCGACCGGCGTGACCAAAAGCGGCCGCCGCATCCGACCCCGGGCAGGTGATGCGCCCTGTCCATCGAACGACGAGGATACGACCTGAAGCGTTTCGGCTTGACGACCCTGCTGTTTCTGATGGCCGCGCCGGCGATGGCCGAACTATCGAACGCTCGATCCCTGGACGGCGACGTCCGAACCGGGGGAATGGGAGTCGGGGCGAGACCCACGGTACCGGTCGCGAAGCCCGGCACCGATATGACGACGGCGGGTTCCCGGGCTGGCGAGGGCAAGCTTGGCGCAACGTCAAAGGCCACCGGATCGACCGACGGCAGGGTACCGCAGCCGCGATAGGCTGCGCGGTCCCAGGTCAAGCCCTTGATGGCGTCCTCCTCCTATCGACCGCACGCACGGGCGACCGAATTCCGGACAGGCTGCCCACAGGCGGCCTCGCGCCGTCGAGTGCGACGTACTTCGGGGGTTTCGCAACCGGTATGTCGTCAGAGGGCGAGTCCGATACGGGACCAGAATACCAGGTAGGCCACGACCATCAGCGCAGCGTAGGCGGGCGCCAGGAACGCGCTTAGCCTGAGAAGGTCGCGTGACGAGAAGGCCGGACGGTCGCCGTCCTGGAAGAGCAGCAGCGCCTTCGAGCTGACGGGCAGCGTCAGGCAGTAGTCCATGCCAACGTTCGCTAGGAAAGCCACCGCGACCGGGTTCAGTCCCAGCCGGTCCGAGAGAAGGAGGAGCGGAGGGAGCAACGCGGCCACCCGCGCGGTGTGGGACACCATGTAGAGGTGCGCCGTTATGCCGAGCGCCAGCAATCCCAGCATCACGAGGAACGGCGAGCTCCCGCCATCCACGCCGCTCGCGCCCAACGCCGACGCGATCAGCCACTTCGCGGCCCCCGTCGAGATCAGGGCGCGACCGAGCACCAGGGAGGCGGCGATGAACAGGACCAGCGACCAGTTCACGGCCTCCACGCCCTCGTTCCAAGTGAGGACCCCGAGGCCCGGCATCGTCAGGAGGATCGCGCCGGCGACCGCGACGGTCGCGATGCCGAACGGGTGGTACCCCTCCGTCAGCCATAGGCCGAGCATGGCCGCGACCACAGCCCCCGTCCGCCATTCCGCGGGCGAGAGAGGACCTGCCGGGGCGTCGACCTCGCCAATCGGCCGGGCCCGCGTCTCCCCGTCGAGGAACAGCCGGCTAACCAGGAAGGCCGTCGCCAGGCTGGCGACCAGGCCGAACGGCAACCCCCAGAGCATCCACTGACCGAACCCGATGGTCCGGTCCGACAGCCTCTCCAGGAGGTCGACGGCGACGAGGTGCGAACCGGCGCCCGTCAGGCTGCAGACTGTCGAGATGACGATGACGGCGGGGATCAGCAAGCCGACCGCCCTGGCGACGCGTTCGTCGTCGTCCGCCTCGGTCAGCCCCCGGTAGAGCGGCAGCAGCACGGTGGCACGCCCCGAGGTCGAGGGGATCAGGAAGGCGAGAGGAACGATGCCGAGCGTCAGGCGCCACATCAGGCCCCCGACCGTGGTCCCGCGTCCCGCGACAAGGGCGGTGAGCCGCCCTGCGAGCCCGCTCTTCTCGACCGCGGCGCCGAGGACGAAGGTCCCGATGACCAGCCACACCACCTTTGAGCCTAGGCCGTCGATCAACGCCTGCTGCTCGACCCCCCTGACCGCCACGAGGAACAGCGCGGCCGCGACGGCGACGTAGGCGCCGCTCAGATCCGTCAGGGTCCAGAAGACCGCCGCCCCGCCGAAGGCCAACAGCGCTGCCCGGGCAGGCCAATCCAGCCCATCCGGCAAAATGATGCCGACGCAGAGCGCCCCGAGGGCCGCCACCGCAGACAGGGTGCGCTTGGAGGGGCGGATCAAGCCTGCGTCCCGTCGTGCTGACGGCGTCCCAGGGCCGCCCCGGCGAGGAAGGTCCGCATCATCTGCTCCGCTGAACGCCCGAGCTGCTCCTCGACGTCGCGCATGGCGTCCTCCAGCGACTGCGGCTGCCCGATGACGGAGAAGTACGCGCAGACGCCCTCGTCCAGCACCTCGCCCGAGCGCTCCCCCAGCGTTCCGGCCAGCACGACAACCGCCTTGCCCGCGGCCGCGCCGCGCCTGCCCATCTCGGACGGGATCTTGCCCCGGACGGACTTGTAGTCGAGGCCGCCTTCCGCGGTGACGATCAGGTCCGCCCAGGCCACGGCCTCGTCGACCCCGTGGAACGGGAACAGCAGATCGAACCGCGACCGCAGGGTAGCGCCGACCAGGGCGTGGAGCCCGGCACCGGCACCTCCGGAGGCTCCCCCGCCCGGCATGAGGCGGACATCGACGCCGCAGTCGCGTTCGACCACGGCGGCGAAGCGGTCGAGCGCTGCCTCCATGGCGCGGACATCCTCCTCGCCCGCGCCCTTCTGGGGGCCGAAGACGCGGGCGACGCCCTGGGGGCCTGTCAGCACGTTCTCGATGTTGCAGGCGACCTCCACCGGCACCCCGTCGAGCCGAGGGTCCCGGCCGGCGAGGTCGATGCGGTCGAGTTCGGCGAGCCCGAGGCCGCCGCCCGCGATGTCCGTCCCACTCCGGTCGAGGAGGCGCACGCCGAGCGCCTGCGCCAGACCGGCGCCTCCGTCGTTCACGCCGGAATCCCCGCAACCTACGATGATCCTCGTGGCCCCGGCGTCGAGCGCGGCCAGGATGAGTTCGCCGACGCCACGGGTCGTCGTCCGCATCGGGTCGCGCCGGTCACGGGGCACGTGGCTCAGCCCGGCCGCGGCGGCGAGCTCGACGACCGCGGTGCCGCGGTGGGAGCCGCCGAGCATGGCGAACGACGCGTCGAGTTCCCCACGGAGCGGACCGGTCACCCGAGCGGGCTTGAGCTCGCCCCCTGTCACCCGGACTAGCGTCGCCGCCGTGCCCTCACCGCCATCCACGAGCGGGAGTTCGCGAACCTCCACGGCGTCCGAGGCCCGTCGCAGGCCGAGCGCTATCGCCGACGCGACGTGCTCGGGGTCGAGGCACCCCTTGAAGCCGGATGGGGCGACGAGGACGCGGATGTTCATGGTGTCGTGGGTCCTTGCGCCGCGCCGGTCTTCCGTCGCGGGTGACCGGACATGGGAAGGGCCCGCCACGGCGATCCGGGCGGGCCCTCTCGATGGAGGCTGCGGTGATACCGCTCGCCTTAGCAGCCGTCGTCCTTGGCGGCCTGGTCGCCGAGGTTCTGGTTGGCCCCGGCATTGTTCATGGCCCCGACCGTGCCGGGCGAGGCAGGCTGCTGGCCGCCCGCGAGGTTCTTGCTCGACGTTCCAACGCCCGCGCCCTGGTCGTTCTTGGCCTCCGACCCGGGCTTCTGCCCGACCATTTGATTGGCCCCGGCGGCGTTCATGGCCCCGACCGTACCCGGCGAGGCGGGCTGCTGGCCGCCGGCCAGGTTCTGGCTGGACTTGTCGACGTCGGAGCTCTTCGGGTTCACCTGCCCGGGCGTCGGGTCCTTGGCCTTCGTCGCCCCGGTGTTGCACGGGGCCGCCAGCGCCGGCGCCGCGAGGGCGAGGCTTGCGATGGTCGCGATGACGAACGTCCTCATGGGCTCTCCTCCTGTTCCGATGTGCACCTCCAAGGAGTGCGGACGAGCCGAAGTTCCATTCCGCGGGGGACGGACGGGCAATTCGCGACCGCCATCCGCGAACGTTCCCGGCGCCGGGCCGTTGGAAGGCCGGCCCGCCGAGCCGCCCAGGCGCAGGCCGGGGGAGACCATCGATGTCCGCTGGCGCCACGACCGATCCCACCGCACAGGGCGGACTGCTCCCTCCGGACGCGGGACACGGCCCCCGGGCCGGGTTCTGGGCGCTGACCCTCGGCTCGGTCGGCGTGGTCTACGGCGACATCGGCACCAGCCCGCTCTACGCCCTGAAGGAGTCCCTCCATGCCGCCAGCGGTGGTCACGCCCCGACACGGGAGATGGTGTTCGGGGTCGTCTCCCTCATCCTCTGGGCGCTGATCCTCATCGTGACGTTGAAGTACGTCCTCATCGTCATGCGCGCCGACAACGACGGCGAGGGCGGGACACCTTCCTTGGTGGCGCTCGCCCAGAGGGCCCTTGGGCGGTCGGGCGGCCTCCTGATCATCCTCGGCATGATCGGCATCAGCCTGTTCTACGGTGACGCCATCATCACGCCGGCCATCTCGGTCCTCTCCGCCATCGAGGGGCTGAAGCTCGTGACGCCCGCCCTCGACCCCTACGTCCTGCCCCTGAGCATCACCATCATCGTCGGCCTGTTCGCCGTCCAGAGCCATGGTACGGCGCGGGTTGCGTTCGTCTTCGGACCGCTGACCGCGCTATGGTTCACCGTCATGGCGCTCGGCGGCCTCCGTCACTTGCTCGACGACCCCAGCATCGTGGCCGCCTTCAACCCGGTCCACGGCATCGCCTTCCTCCTCAGCCACGGCACCGCCGGCCTCCTCGCGCTCGGCGCCGTGTTCCTGGCGGTGACCGGGGCGGAGGCGCTGTACGCGGACATGGGCCATTTCGGCCGCCAGCCGATCCGGGCGGCGTGGTTCGGCCTCGTCCTGCCGGCGCTCGCCCTGAACTATCTCGGGCAGGGCGCCATGCTGCTGGCCCATCCCGAGCGGGTCGAGAACCCCTTCTTTCTGCTCTACCCGTCCTGGGCGCTCCTGCCGATGGTGCTGCTCGCGACCGTGGCGACGGTCATCGCCAGCCAGGCGGTCATCACCGGCACGTTCTCGATCACGCAGCAGGCCATGCAGCTCGGCCTGCTGCCGCGCATGCGGGTGCTGCGTACCTCCGAGACCGAGAAGGGCCAGATCTACATCCCGCGGGTGAACTGGTGGCTGCTGACCGCGGTCGTACTTCTGGCGGTGCTGTTCAAGTCGTCGAGCGCGCTGGCCGCCGCCTACGGCATCGCCGTCACCGGGGACATGGTGATCACCGCGTGCCTCGTCTTCGTGGTGGCGTGGCGGTTCTGGCGCTGGCCGCCGGCGGTCGCGGCCCTCGTCCTGGCGCCCTTCCTCCTCGTCGAATTGGTGTTCCTGTCCGCCAACGCCCTGAAGATCCTTCACGGCGGCTGGGTGCCGCTGACCATCGGCGCCGCGCTGGTCACGGCGATGTGGACCTGGCGAAGGGGCTCGGCGCTGATCGCCCGGCACATCCACGAGCACCGCGTCCCCCTGGCCGACTTCACCCGCATGGCCAAGACCGGTTCTGTCCTGCGCGCACCGGGGACGGCCGTATTCCTCACGGGGTCGCCGGACGACGCGCCGGGGGCGCTGATGCACAACGTGAAGCACAACCACGTGCTGCACGAACGCAACCTCATCCTGACCGTGGTGACCGAGGAGGTGCCCAGGGTGTACGGGGCCGGCCGCGTCACCGTCGAGCGGCTGTCGGATGCCTTCACCGGCGTGACCGTGCGCTTCGGCTTCACGGAGTTGCCCGACTTGCCGCGGGCCCTCGCCAACGCCGGTCTGGATGAGGACGGCCTGTCCTACTTCCTGAGCCGCCGGGTGTTGGTGGCCTCGCCGACCACGGGCATGCCGGTCTGGCAGGACCGGCTCTACATCGCGATGGCGCTGGCGGCGACGGACGCGTCCCGCTTTTTCCGCATCCCGGCAGAACGGGCCGTCGAGATCGGCGCCCGCATCGACATCTGAGCCTTGACCTCTCCGGCTTCGGCCCGGTCGTGGCGGCTCGGGCGAAGTGCCGATCCGGCCAACCAGGGCGGGATTCCCGATCATGTCCGCAGAGCGCGTCACATCGGCTCGTGTACGATCCGGCTGCTAGCAAGTTGTCCCGCCAAACCGGATCACCAGCGACGAGGAGCCGCCGCATGCTCGACACGACCCGCAGGGCCACCGTTTACCGGATGGTGATGGAGAAGCATGTCTGCCCCTACGGCCTGAAGACCAAGGACCTTCTCGAACGGGAGGGGTTCACGGTCGACGACCACTGGCTGACCACCCGCGAGGAGACCGACGCCTTCAGAGCCGAGCACGGCGTGAAGACGACGCCGCAAACCTTCATCAACGGCGAGCGGGTCGGTGGCTACGACGACCTGCGCCGACACCTCGGCAAGGAGGTCAAGGACCCTAAGGCCACCAGCTACGCACCGGTGGTGGCCGTGTTCGCGATGACGGCCCTGATGGCGTTGGCGGCGAGCTACGCCGCCTACGGCACGCCCCTGACGGTGCGGGCCGGCGAGTGGTTCATCGCCTTCAGCATGTGCGTCCTGGCCATCCTCAAGCTGCAGGACGTCGAGACCTTCTCGTCGATGTTCCTGGGCTACGACCTGCTCGCCCGGCGCTGGGTGCGCTACGCCTACGCCTACCCGTTCTGCGAGGCGCTGGCGGGCGTGCTGATGGTGGCGGGCGCTCTGAACTGGCTGTCCATTCCCGTGGCACTGTTCATCGGGTCGGTCGGCGCCGCCTCGGTGTTCAAGGCGGTCTACGTCGAAAGGCGCGAGATCAAGTGCGCCTGCGTCGGTGGTTCGGGCAGCGTGCCGCTCGGCTTCGTCTCACTGACCGAGAACCTGATGATGGTCGCGATGGCCGTCTGGGTGCTGATCGCCCACCACTGACCGGGACGCTTGCGATGGTCCCGTCACGCTATGGCCCCCTACGGAATGCAGCCCGGGTTTGACGAGCATCGGCATCGCGATCCTCGTCAACCTGTGGTCCATGACGCCCGGGCTCGCCGAACAGCGGGGCAAGAAGGACCTGAGTCGTTACTGCGCCAGAGGCATGACGACACAGCGTTGGGACCTCGACCCTGACGGCCAAGCGATGGACGCTTGCTTCGAGAAGCACCGCAAGAAGCTCTCAGGTTATCGTCGCCGGGCCGTCGATGCCAATCAGGCGAAGATCGGCCGATGAGTGCCGGGCGTTCCCTGGCTGTCGTGGTCGTGCTCGCCTCAGGCTGTTCGGACGCCCCGGCGCACAAATGACCGGTCACGAGCCCGCAGGACGCGCAAGGTGGCGGCGGGCCCGGGACAAAGTGTTCACCGTGCCGAACCCGCAGGGCCTGACGCCGTTCGCAGGGTTGCGGAGACCTACCACGCCTGCATGCGCTGCCTCGGGGTCGAGCCCAAGCCGCCGCGCGCACAGGCGCGGCGGTCGGGGTCAGTGGGCGTCGATGGGTCCGGGTGGCTGGGGCGCCGGCGGGTCACCCTCGGGGGGCGTGGGACCGGGCGGCGGATCGCCGATGGGCGGGGCGGGGTCGTCGCCGGGACGGGGCGTGTCGGACATGCGTTCGTCTCCTCCTGCCGACCCATCGTGACGCGTCGGCCCCGGATGAACGCGAGGCGCGCCAAGTCGGTCCCGATCCGCGGTCGTGACCGTCCCCGCCCTGTGGCGCCCCGACCCATCGAGCAACCTTCGACGACCGGGCCTGTTGAGGGGAACATGCCTCCGCGTGGCCCTGGACGGGCCCGGCCGCGTTCGGGACCTGCATGCTCGAAGGCGTTTGCGCGGTGCGGGAAGACGACGGATATACGGGCGCGGTCGACCTCCGGCTGCTTCGCGCCGTGGTCGAGGCGTCGGGCGAAGCCATCATCGTCACCACCGCAGGGCTCGACGAGCCCGGGCCGTGCATCGAGTACGTCAATCCCGCCTTCACCCAAATGACGGGATACGAGGCCCACGAGGTGACCGGTCGGTCGCCCCGGCTCCTCCAGGGGGCCCGCACGGAGCGCGCGGCCCTGGACAGGTTGCGCAGAGCCCTCCGAGCCGGCGAGGCGACCCGTGGCGAGGCGCTCAACTACCGTAAGGACGGCACCACCTACGTGGTCGAGTGGCTGATCACCCCGGTTCGCTCGACCGACGGGGCCATCACCCACTGGGTGTCGACGCAACGCGATATCACCGAGCGGCGTGCCTCCGAGGACCTGCAGGCGATGATGGTGCGCGAGCTGCACCACCGCGTGAAGAACACCCTCGCGACGGTCCAGGCCGTGCTGAACGCGACGCTGCGCTCGTACGCGACCCTTCCCGACTTCACGCGGGCCTTCTGCGGACGGATCGACTCCCTCGCCCGGACGCACGCCCTCATCACCGAGGACGCCTCGCAGGCGGCCTCGTTCGACGGGCTCCTGCGCGGGGAACTCGACGCCTACGACGACCGCGGGCGCATCAGCCTGGAAGGCCCCACGGTCGTGCTGCCCTCCGAACTGGCGGTACCGGTCGGCATGGCGCTGCACGAGATGACGACAAACGCCGTCAGACACGGGGCGCTCGCTGACCCGTCCGGACGCCTGCGCGTCAGATGGCGGGTCGAGGAATGCGAGATGGTCAGCTTCCTTCATTGGGACTGGGAGGAACACGGCGCGCCCACGGCGGGTGGCGTCGGACGCCCGGGCTTCGGTTCCCGGCTATTGAACAAGGTCCTGACCGCTCAGGCCGCCGCCGACGTGGACGTCACCCAGAGCGCCGATGGAATGCGGGTCTCCATCCGGTTGCCTCTCTCGCGGCCCCCGGCATAGCGTACTCAGGAGCTGCGACGGCCAGCCCGGGGCATCGACGACCTCGGCGCCTTGCGGGGGAACCCGACCCCGCGGGAATCCCTTGGCCTCCCGAGCCGGCATCCGGCCGGCGCGGAGACCGACATGTCGAGCGATACCGAGAAGCACCGTTCGTTGCTGACCGCGCTCAAGGACGCGCAAGGCAAGGGCGACGGATCCTTCGAGCAGGCGGTGACCGCCGCGTTCGAGCACGTCTTCGAGCACCTCGGGCGCCTGAACGACCACGTTTCCCAGGGTGGTCCCGAGGGCGGGGAGCGGCACTTGCGGCCCGGCGAGGCCTCCACCTTGCGATAGGTCGGGAACCTCGCGGCCGGTCGCCCGTCGGCCGACCGCGGATGTCGCGGCGGTCGCGGAAGCCTCCACGGCAAGTCCACGCCGTGGGTACCGCCGGGCTCACCGCGTGAGGAACCCAGCGAGCCGGTCAGGTCGGCGATGCCTCGGCGAATGTCCGTGAAGGCTTGGAAGGTATGCCGGCGGGCAGGCGGAAACGGAACGTCGTTCCGCGGTCGACCGCGCTGCTGACGGCCAGCACCCCGCCCTGGCGCTCGACCAGGTCGCGGCACAGCAGGAGCCCGAGGCCGCTGCCCCTCTCCCCCGCCGTCCCGTTCGTCGTCGTCCGCCGATCCATACGGAACAGGTCGTCGACCTTGCCCGGCGGCATCCCGACGCCGGTGTCGGCGACCGAGATCTCGACATCGTCACCGAAGCGACGGCCGGAAACTGTGACGGTCCCGCCGGGCAGCGTGAACTTGACGGCGTTGCCGATGAGGTTGCGCAGCACGGTGGTGAGCATGTCCCGTTGCGCCCGGACGGCGATGGCCGCGCACGAGGCGTCCAGGGTCAACCCCTTGTCGGCGGCGGCCTCGGCGGCGCCCTGCATCACTTCCGTGGTCACGGCGTCCAGGTCGACGTCGGTCAGGGTGACCGCCAGCGTGTCCATCTGCAGGCTCGCCCAGGAGAACAGGCTCTCCAGCAGAGCATAGGCCTGCGTCGCCGCTTCCTGGATGCCCTTGGCCCGGCGCTCGATGGAAGCGGGGTCGCGCGCGGCGACCGCCTTGCCCAGCACCTCCGACAGGCCGAGCAGGGCCTGGAACGGGTTGCGCAGATCGTGGGCGATGATCGAGAACAGCAGGGATTTCTGCCGGTTCAGCGTGTCGAGTTCGAGCGACATCGCCTCGGCCTCGCGCCGCGCGGCGGCGAGCTCAGCCTGGAAGGCCTGCCGGGCCTCGGCGAAGCGGATCGCCCGCGCCAGCCCGGACGGGGTCACCTCGGCCTTGTTGAGGTAGTCCAACGCGCCGGCCCGCATCAGCCGCGTCGCGAGGTCCGGGTCGGCCTCGCCGGTCAGCATCAGCACCGCCCGCGCCTGCTCACAGTCTGTGAGATGCCGCATGTCGGTCATGAACCACATCGCGAAGCTTTCGCGGATACGGTCACTCTCATCTCGGCTTTCGTCAGGCATGTGCTGAAAGACGAAGGAGACCAGGGAGCTGCCCGAGCCTGACGGCGCTACAATGAGTGAAGAACCGTCTCCGATCACGGAAGCACATCGTCTGTTCGCGATTTCGCGAGAGGCCGAAACGCCATGTCTGCTATCTGCCCCCCCACTTCTGCGAACCGCCATTCCGCTTTCGGCCAACTCCGGCCGGTAGCTTTGCGTCCAATGCAGCCATCTGACCGCGTCACCGCCGAACTTGGACGCGGGCTCGCCCCGAGGCGCCCGTCCGGCGAGGCCAGCGGCGATCGCTCATTCGTTGCAGGCACGGCGATTCAATTCGTGGCGCTGCATCTTTCCGTTCAGGGCATGGCTGAGACGGTGGCCTTCATCACGAGCAGCCCGTGTTGGGGCTGAGGCGCCCCGGTCGATGAGCCGAAGTCGCGCTGCGAGGGATCAGAGGGCGAGCGTCAGGGTTCCGCTGGCGCGGGAGACGCAGGGCATCAGGTGGTCTTGGCGTCTGGCCTGGGGCAGCACGACGTCGCGGTGGATCACGTCGCCTTCCCGGTAGCCGCATTCGCAGGCGCCGCACACGCCGATCTCGCAGGACGAGGGCATCTTGACCCCGTTCTGGTGCAGGACCTCCAAGAGCGAGGTCTCGGCGGGGACATGCAGGGTGGCGCCGGTCGAGGCGATCCGCACGTCGAAGGGTTCGGGCACGTAGCCCTCATCGACGAGCGGCGCGAAATGCTCGACATGCACCTGCTCCGCCGGCCAGCCCAGCGCCTGCACCGCCGCCGTCAGGGGCTGGGGTCCGCAGGCGTAGAGGTGGACGCCGTCCTCCGGCGGCCCGAGCATCGCGGGATCGAGACGTTGGCCCTCCGCGGAGTACCAGCAGCGCAGACGCTCACCGCAGACGGCGCGCAGCTCCTCCAGCAGGGGGGCCTGTGCAGCAGAGCGCGCGCAGAGGTGGAGCGTGAAGTCGCCCCCCGTCGCGGCCAGGTGCCGTGCCATGGCGGCGACGGGCGTCACGCCGATGCCGCCGCCGACGAGCACATGGCGCCGCGCCCCAGCAGCCAGGGGGAAATGGTTGCGCGGGTGCGAGATGGGGACGGTCGCCCCGGCGGCGAGTTGGGCGTGCACCCAGGCCGAGCCGCCACGCCCGGCCTCCTCGCGCTTGATCGCCAGGACGTACCGGCTCCGATCGGCGGGGTCGCCGCAGAGGGAGTACTGCCTCACCCGATCGTCCGGCAGGCGCAGGTCGACATGGGCGCCGGGCTCCCAGGCGGGCAGCTGCGGGCGCCGCGGATGGACGAGGGTGAGGCGCACCACCTCCGGGGTGGTGGCAATGGCCTCCACGACCGTCAGCTTCATGACGATGCGGGCGGACATCGCCTCACTCCACCAGGGTGATCGGATCACCCGGCCGGATGATGCCACCGCGCTCGATCCCACAATTGAGCCCGGAGCGGTTGTAGAGAGGCAGGTAGACGGGGAGGCCGAGCAGTTCTTCAAGATACTTGCACGGGAAGTTCAGCCGCCCGCCGCGCAGGATCACCTCGCCGACCTGGAAACGGCGCCCGACGAGGTGATTGAGGGGCACGCCGCGCACCGTAAGATTGCGGCGGTGGTCGATGGGCGCCAGGTGGATCGGCCCCTCCTGAAGCGGCGGATCGTTGCGCGCGAGGGCGTCGAGCACCTCCTGCTCGATCAGCGTCACCTCGCGGGTGTCGGCCTTGGGCGAGTAGGTGCCGGTGCCCAGGCAATAGCGGTCGCCCTCAATGCCCTGGCCGGCGATGCAGTGGGCCCTCGTCAGCTCCTCCATCTCGTAACTCGCCGCAGGGGCGATGTGGATGTGGAGAAGGCTGCCCTGCCACCCGGTGGCGCCACCGGGTACGCCCTGGGCGACAGAGCCGACCTTGTGGGCGAAGGCCTCGATATGGGGAGGGGCGGAGGTCGTGCTCATCGGGCGGATCCTGTCGCGAGGGCGATGGCCTCGACCTCGACCAGGGCGTCGCGCGGCAGGCGCGCCACCTCCACGGTGGAGCGCGCCGGGGCGGCTTCGGGGAAATGCTCCGCGTAGACGGCGTTCATCGCGGCGAAGTCGTTCATGTCCTTCAGGAACACCGTGGTCTTGGCCACGCTCGAGAGGCTGGCGCCGCCGGCTTCCAGCACCGCCGCGAGGTTGGCGAGCGAGCGGCGCGTCTGCGCCTCGATCCCCTTCGGAAACGCCCCCGTGGCCGGGTCGATCGGCAGCTGCCCCGAGGCGAAGACGAGATCGCCCACCCGGGTGGCCTGGGCATAGGGTCCCACCGCCGGCGCGGCGGCCTCCGTCGCGATGATCGTTCGAGTCAAAGCCGCCCTCCTTTGAGGCATTCCCGCCTGTTTTTATTCCACTGCAGTGGACGAATGTCCACTGCAGGATCACGTGTTCCGCATCGATGATGCGGCCGTTACCTCGCTCAGTCGATGGGCTGCCGGGCCGTCTCGGGCGCAAGGAAGGTCGCCGCGAGGGTCACGCAGGCGAGGACGATGAGGTATGTCGAGATCGGCCACGTCGCCCCGCCGCTCCAGGCGAGGAGCGCGGCGGCGATCAGCGGGGTGAAGCCGCCGCTCAAGGCCGCGCCGACCTGGAACCCGAGGGAGGCGCCGCTGTAGCGCAGGCGGGCGTGGAACATCTCGGACATCCAGGCGGCCCCAGTCCCGAACATGATGCCCTGGCCAAAGCTGAGGGCGATCGCCACCGTCAGAGCGATGATGGTCGGGTTGCGGGTGTCGAGGAGCTGGAACATCGGGAAGGCGAAGGCGATCGAGAACAGGCAGGCAGCCACGAACAGGGTCTTGCGGCCGTAGCGGTCCGACAGCCAGCCGAAGGCCGGGATGGTGAAGAGCTCGATCACCGCCGCGATCAGAATCCCGTTGAGGATCACGCCTCGCGACAGCCCAAGTTGGCCGGTGACATAGGAGATCGAGAACACGGTCACCACACTCACATAGGCGATCTCCGAGACCTTCAGGCCCACTGCCTTCAGAAACAGGCCAGGATGTCCTGTGAGGATCTCCATCACCGGTAGCCGGGCCATCGCCGAACGCGCCTTGATCGCCCGGAAGGCCGGAGTCTCGTGCAGCCGCAGGCGGATGAACAGGCCGACGAGGACCAGCGGCGCGCTCGCCAGGAACGGCACCCGCCAGCCCCAAGACAGGAACGCCTCCTCCGGCAGAAGGCCGGTCAGCGCGAAGGCGCCGATCGAGAGGATCACCCCGATCGGGTAGCCGAGTTGGACGACGCTGCCGAAGAAGCCGCGCCGCTCCTGCGGCACGCTCTCCACCACCATCAGCACGGCGCCGCCCCATTCGCCGCCGATCCCGATGCCCTGGACCAGGCGCAGGGCGACGAGGAGGACCGGGGCCAGGAGGCCGATCTGCCCATAGGTCGGCAGACAGCCGATCAGGAAGGTGCCGATGCCCATGATCATCAGGGTCAGGGCCAGCATGGCCTTGCGCCCGACCCGGTCGCCGAAATGGCCGAACACCGCCCCGCCGAGGGGCCGCGCCAGGAAGCCCACCGCATAGGAGCCGAACGCCGCGATGGTCCCCACCGCCGGGTCGATGCTGGGGAAGAACAGCTTGTTGAACACCAGCGCACTGGCCGTGCCGTAGATCAGGAAGTCGTACCACTCGATGGTGGTGCCGATGACGCTCGACCAGACGATCTGGCGGCGGTCCGCGGGGGTCACGGGATCCTGCGCGGCCGGCAGGGTTCCATCCATCGGGAGGGCAGCGTCGAGCATGTCGGGCATCCACTTTGCAAGAGGAATTTCCACTCGAGTTGATACAAGCCGCGTGCCAACCCTCAGCGCCGTTCCGGCGGACACGGCCACGCCGGCCGTGCTAAGTGCCTCCTACGAGCTTCCGGGAACGAGGGAGCGCACTGGCCGGGGGACCAGGACGGCGTGCCGATGACGGTCATGACAGAGGGGCGGCGCGAGCAGGCCGACGCGGAGGCCCGCTCACAGCTCCAGGTTCTCGCCGGGGAAATCCGTCGGCGGCGCAAGGAGCGGGATCTCTCCCTGGAGGCGCTGAGCGCCCTATCGGGAGTGAGCCGGTCGATGATCTCGAAGGTGGAGCGCGGCGAGGCGGTGCCGTCGACGGCGGTGCTCTCGCGCCTCGCCGAGGCACTGGACGTGACCTTCTCGCGCCTGATGTCTCCCGCTACCGACCGGGAGGTGCTGCTGATCCCCGCCGCCCGTCAGCCGGTGCTGCGCGACGAGGAGACGGGCTTCCTGCGCCGCTGCCTCTCGCCCGTCCTGCCGGGTCGGGGAATCGACATTGTGCTCAACACCCTGCCGCCGGGGGCGACGGCGGGGGAGTTCGTCGCTCACCGCAGGGGCGTCTCGGAATACATCTTCGTGCTGAAGGGGCGCCTACGCGCCGTCATCGGCGAGCGGTCCCTCGTGGTCGAGGAGGGGGACAGCCTGTATTTCGAGGCCGATGCTGGGCACGCCTTCACCAATCTTGGGGCGGAGGCTTGCCAGTACTTCCTAGTGATCGACGCAACGCGGCTGCGGTGAGCGTCTCCTCTAACGCCGGATAGGGTCGCCGCCTAAAACAACACCCTGGGCAATTTTCACGCCGCTTTCGGTCCCGCTCCAGTACACACGACCGGCTGACGACGAGCTGAGTTGATGTGGTTCGAACGCTCGGTTGGCCACATCGAGATCTGAGTCAAGACCGCCGGATATTTGTGAATAGCGGCAGGCCCACATGCATACCGGCGAGATCTGCACGGTAGGCCGTCGGCTGGAGGTACGAACCCAAGGGTAGGAACGGCACGTCCTCAAATGCCTGGACTTGAATTTGCCTCGCAATCTCGAGCCGCTCGGCTTGGTCCGCGGCGTCTATCCAGGATTGGCGTTGGTTCTCAAGCCGTTCGTCCGTGGGCCAGCCGTTCCAGGCTTTCAGCCCGGTGCCACGTAGCAGCAGGTGACCCGCTGGGTTCATCACGTCGTAGCCGCCCCAGAACGAGCCGAACACGCTCCAGCCGCCTTTGTCGATTGGCTGTTGGCTTGTGGAACGCTGCACCACACTACCCCAGTCGGTGGAGACTTCGTCGACGTTCAGGCCGAGCTGACGCATCATCTCGACGCCTACGCTGCAGATCGCGTTGATGCGCGGAACGTCCGTCGCTGTCAGGAATACGACCCGCTCGCCCTTATAGCCGGCCGCGGCGATGTCGCGCTTGAGCTTGGCGACGTCGTGCTTCCCGCTCAGCGCCTCCATTCCGGAATCATTTGCCATGGGCAGGCCGGCGGGGCCAAACACGCCGACGCGGGTGTCTACAGCGGCGTTCTCGCCTGCGACCGCCTGCATGAATTCGGTCTGGTTGACGGCCTGCAGCACGGCGCGCCGGATCGCCGGGTTGTCGAAGGGAGGGTGGAGGAAATTGAAGCGCAGGACGCCGATAAGGCCCTTGTCTTCCACGACCTGGAGCTTGATCGCCCTGTTCGTGCGCAAGCTCGGCACGAGATCCATGAGCGGCTGCTCGACCCAGTCGACCTCGCCGGCCTGGAGGGCGGCGACCTGCGTGCCTGGGTCCGGGTTCGTTAGCCACTCGACGCGGTCGAAATGGGCGATGCGCGGACCGGCGCAGAAGCTCGGCGCTCCGTCAGTCCGCGGCACGTAGCCTTCGAAGCGGCGGTACACGTTGCGCGCGCCTGGCACGCGCTCGTTCGCGACGAAGCGGAATGGACCTGAGCCGACCATCTCGGTCAGGCGGGTGGTGGGCGGTGTCGCAGCCAGCCGCTCCGGCATGATGGCGGCCATGAGGTTCGTCGGCTTGGCCAAGGCGTTTGGTAGGAGTGGGAACGCGCGCTTCAGGCGCAATTCGACCGTCGTGTCGGACGGCGCTGAGAGTTCGTCGGTGGCAGCCATCAGCGCCTGGCCGAAGGAGTCGGTGCTCGCCCATCGTCGGAGACTGGCGACGACATCCCGTCCGAGAACGGGGGTCCCGTCGTGGAATTTCAGCCCGTCGCGCAGGGTGAGCCGAACGCGCCGGCCCCCATCCTCGACGCTCTCGCCGCCAACCATTTGCGGCCGAGGCGAACCGGCGGCGTCGAGGGCGTAGAGGGTGTCGAAGACCATCATCACGTGGTTGCGGGTGACGAAGGCGCTGACCAACGGATCGAGCAGGGCAAGGTCGGCGTAGGGAATGAACTTGAGTGTTGTCGCGGCCTGTGCACGCACGAGGCTTGGCGCGGCGATGAGGGAAGCAGCGGCTCCAGCAAGCACATCGCGTCGTCTCATCAAGCGCCTCCAATCCGACGGGTGGCGTTCGTCGTGCAGATGGCATGCCACGGAGACTGAGTAGCTGGACGGAGCGATCGACCAGGCCGATCTTGGAGCGATCGGCGTCCGTTTCTGCGCTACATCCCTTCGAAAGCTGCCGTTCCGCTTTCGGCCAGACTTCGTCACGCCGGATCGCCATCGCGTTCAGAACCGGACGTTCAGCTTGGCGCCCATCTCGGCCGTTCAACCACATGTGCTGACATCCCGTCAGCGGACATTGCTGTTTGCATTCGATCTTACGCATCAGGGAGATTTTTGGATCCTCATCTCAATCCGGTTCGACCCTTGTGATTGTGATATGCCTCTTGGTGCTGCCCGGACTTTGCTCCCGGCGTAGACGTGGCGAAACGGGTCAACCTGCTCTGAAACATCGATGTATGAGGCTCCGCAGGGCAATGCTTAGGCTGGCGCTCCGGGCGATCGGATCGATTGCGGTCGTGAAAAGCCGCAGGATCAGGGCTCGGTGCTGCGCGGGATCGGGCGCAAGGCAGATCTCGTGCGTGCAGCCGACCGACCGCGCGACTCGGGCCGCGACCCAGCCTGCAGTCTCGATCCATACCCACATCGCCATCCCGGGCGCGACGCCGTCTCGCAGCCGGCCCTGCAGCAGGGC
The DNA here is from genome assembly GCF_053346215.1 of Methylobacterium sp. A49B. Classification (NCBI taxonomy): domain Bacteria; kingdom Pseudomonadati; phylum Pseudomonadota; class Alphaproteobacteria; order Hyphomicrobiales; family Methylobacteriaceae; genus Methylobacterium; species Methylobacterium sp. A49B. Next base: position 260,992 of record NZ_JBKFBO010000071.1, on the reverse strand, counting down.
GTTCTCCATACCGAGACGGGCGAGCGTGACCGCGTAGGTCGATCCGTCGATCTCAACCCGCGTCGCCTCGTCGATCGCGAACCGTTCCGCACCGCGCGGCCGCTCGAAACAGACCAGGAAGGCGACAAAGCTGAACAGCATCGCCACGCCCGCCCAGATAAGGTTGAAAAAATCGATAGGCGCGATCTCCGTGGCCCCGTAGGGCGAGACGAAAGACCATACGATCGAGGCAGCCGACAGCATTGCCATCCCTCCGAAGCCGGCCGCCATTCGCCAGCGCACAATCGAGACGGTACGGTCTCCGCCCTTGTCGGTGACCTTGAATGGCCGTCCGAAGGGGCGGATGACCGCTGAAGCCAGGGTGATCGTGATCGCCAAGGCGGTCATGATGTGGGTCACCTCCATGAACAAAGGCAGCGTGCGCCGAGCTGAAATCCAGCCGCTGTAGACCCAGAGTGCCAAGAGGGCCGGAACGCCATAGCGCATGAAGGATAGGTAATCCGCTTCGAATGCCGGGATGTCGAAGATCCAGTAGATAGACGGCGCCGCCAGCATCAGCACGATGAACGGCTTGCACAGCCAGTTCAGCACGCCGTGCAGGTAGTGCAGCCGCTCCGCCAAGCTGTAATTCCGCCCGCGAAACGGCCCGCTCTTCAGCAGGGCGACTTGGATCGTGCCAAGGCACCAGCGGGTGCGCTGAGTGACGTATTCGGGCAGCCCCTCGGCCGAGAGGCCGGCGCTCAGCCGCTCGTTGAGCCAGTGCGTCCGGTAGCCGTGCCGCATCAGCGAGTAGGTCAGATTGATGTCTTCGCAAATCGCATCGTGCGGAAAGCCACCCATTTCGTTGACCCGGTCGCGGCGGACCAGGAATGAAGTGCCCACACAGAATGCGCAGCCCCACGCATCCTTGGCCGGCTGGAAGATGTCGAAGAAGATCCGCTGATCGTCGACCCAGGCTTCGGCCGCCATCAAGTTGTGCTGGATCGGGTCGGCGTTGAAGAAAAACTGAGGCGTCTGCACGACCGCCGCCCGTCGATCGTGGAACAGCCCGACCATGCGGCGCAGGATGTTGGGTGCGACGGCAAAATCGGCGTCGAGCACGAGGATCAGCGGTGCATTGGTTCGTTCAGCTGTGCGCCGCAGAGCGTTGTTGAGGTTGCCCGCCTTGGCACCCGTATTGTCGGGGCGGGTCAGATACTGGGCGCCGACCGTCGAACAATAGTCCCTCAGCCAAGCCCGGCGGGTGTCATCGCAGACCCAGACGGTCGCGTTCGGGTAATCGACGGCGAGTGCGGGGACGACGGCCTTCTCGATTACATCGAGCGGCTCGTTGTAGGTGCAAATGAAGATGTCGACGGCCGGCCAAGCGCCGCTGGCATCGAGACACGCCTCAGCCCAATCCGCTTCGCGGGAACGATCCTTGAATCGAAACAGGATGACGATGGACATCAGCGTGTAGACGATCGCCACTGTCTCGAAGGCGATGAACACGTAGGGCCAGAGCAGGACCAGTCCCGTGTCAGCGCCGCTCGGCAAAGTGTCGTGCCAGCGCCACGCCGCGTAGCAGAGGATGAACGTTACGGCGGTCGTCCCGAACAGGATGCGGGCGACTGCGCTCGTGCGATCAAGCAAGCCGGCCATGAGCAGGAGGCTGATCAAGATACCGAGATCGAGGGTGAGGACTGACGCGGCATCCTGCGGCGCTTCGAACATCAGCGCGCTACTCCAGTCTGTTTCCGCTGAAGGGATTCCAGCCGGTTCCTGCGAGGACGGCCCAGGCCGTAGCGCCAAGATGCGGCCGCCGGAAGTAGTAGAAGTCGTTTTCCGTGCTAGCGGGCCCGATTGCGAGACCGGTGGTCAGGCGGGGGATACTCGAAGCGTAGAGATAGCCCGACGGCGAGACCTCGCGCTGGAGACCATCGAGGAGTTGATCGGCCTGTCGGATGCTTCCCATCGCCCGTAGCGTCAGCGAGGCTTGGGCGGTGCCCTCAACCCAAACGCCATCCCGGTCACCATTGAAGTCGTAGCCGCCCGGCAGCGCCATCGTGCGCGCGGCGAGGTCGAGGGCCCGGCGCCATGGGGCCGGCGCGTCGGCTACGCCGATCTGCGGCCAAAGCTGCGTATCCAGCGCGATCTGGTCGAGACCCTGAAGCGTGCCGTCGGGCCGCGTGCCCAACCGAAACCCGCCTTCCTTGGCGACGAAAACCGCATCGAGGAAACCGCGCGCCTTGGCAGCAAGGCGTGCGTCGTCCGGTCGGCCGTCGAGTCTATACAGCCATATGGCGACGGCATGAACATCGAGGTTGTGCTCAGTCGATTTCCAGATCAGCCGGGTCTGAATGGGATCAAATCCGTCGAACCCACCGGTGAAGCCTGCCGGGCTGCGGCTGTCGAGAGTATTGGTGCCGATCCAACTGAGCAGGCGGGCGGCGCCCGCGCGGTATCCCCCCGTGGGGGCGGCGGCATCGAGGGTCAGGAGGGCGAGCGCCGCCCAGGCGACGTTGCCGGTGGCGGTTCCGTCCTGATAGGCATCCTCAGCCCAGAGCTTCTGCTCGGCATCCCACCAGCCCGGTAGGGCGGGCGCGCCATCACCGATCGGACCGGCACGATAGGCATTGCGCACGCGGCCATCGTGAAATGTGCGATCGTTCCGGACCGCCTGCAGCAGCGCATCGCCTATGCGGCGGGCGCGACCGATCTGTCCGCAAGCGGTGAGGGCGATCGCGGCCAGCGCGTTGTCGTACGTGAAGGCCGAATGGCCTAAGGCCTTCGGCAGCTCTGACTCGTGCGGACCCGGCCTGTAGCTTGCCACCATGACCGGCCCGCGCCCTTCTGCGTCAACGGCCTGGGCGAGAACTGCGCAAAGCGATGCGGCCAGCGGATGAACCCGAGGACCCGCTTGCGCTTCCATGATCAGCAGCAAGAACCCCAATGCCCCGACGGCGAGCCCGATCACCGCAGGTTCTCCGCCCGCCGCTCGACCGGTTGCTTACGGACGGCAGCATCGGCGACAGGAATCGGCGAAGTCAGCACCGCCACAGCAGTAACACCGCTGGAGATCGCTCCCGTGGCGAGGTTGACCGGCCAAGCGACGGTCGAAGCGATTGTTTTCCAAGCGACTGACGCGGACGGAATCCAGCCGTTCTCGCGCGTGATCGTCACCCATTCCCCGACGGAGCAGGGGCTGGTACGCTTCCTGGGTAGGAAGCGTTGCTCCGCACGATTGGATTTCGAGCGGTCGAAGCTCACCAGGACGTACATCTCGCGCCGCTCGGTCTGGGGAAACGGAACGGCGTAAAGTTGATCCGTCTTGTCGCTCGTCTTCGGCAGGACCTCGCTGACCCATCCGCGTCGCGGCACATCCGGCCCAGCGGCCGAGATCGTGACGGGCGTGCCGACCGCAAGGTCGTGACCCTGTCGGTAGGAGAAGATGCCGACCGCAAAGGACTGATCGCAATCGACCAGGGTCGCGATCGAATCGCCTGGATTGACGTGACGCCCTTGCGCAACGCCGAGATTGAGCACCACGCCACCGCGCATCGCGCGCACGCTGGCATCCGTCAACCTGTCCAGCCGCCTTCGTTCCGCGTCGGCCGTGGCTTGATACGCCCTGACGCTGGCGGCCAGCTGTTCCGCCTCGATCTCGAGGCGCTCGGCATCGTAGGTCAGATCTCGGCGCTTCTGCATCAGCGCCGCCAGACTACTCGACTGACTCCCGACGAAGATTCCCTTCTTGACAGCGCCGAGCTCGCTCATCTTCTGCGCCAGCTTGGCCGTTTCGGCATCCCTGTCGAAGCGCGCTGCGGCGAGCTTGTGCTGTGTAGGACGAAGTAAGTTGATGCTGGCCGTATTCAGAGAGACCAGCGCCTGCTGGCGATCCGCGATTGCTTTGGTGGACTGGCTCTCCGCGTCTGCTGCAGCGACGCGAGCTTTTGCCTCCGCGATCTCTCCATCGAGCGCCAAACTTCTCTGCTCAACCTGATTGCGAATCTCGACCTCAAGCGAGGCGATATAAGATCTGTCAGACGCAATTTTCTGACGAGCCGAGATCAGTCCTGCATGTAGCTCGTCGGATTTGCTGTTGAGACCAATCAGCGTACTCTGATCGATACGGCCGTTGTGGATGTAAGCTATACTCTCGCCGGGCGCCAAATCCTGACCGATGAGGGGTGCCACCTGGGTGACCTCGCCGGCGATCGGAGCAGTGATCAACGTGATCGGCGCGTTGATGACGGCGCGATCGGATTGATCTGAAATGAGGGGCGGTAGCGCCGCGCTCGTCATCAGGATCGCGAGCACTGTGGCAACCGAGTAGGCCGAGACGCGCACCACCCGCGTGTGCATGCCGGATCGATTGCCCTGCGCGAATACGCCGAATCCATTCAGTAAGGAGGTCTTCGACCGGGGCGGCATGGTCAACTCCTTTCGGACTTGAAGCCGGCGTCACCTCCAGATCATGCTCTTATGATCGAAACACTGGCATGAAGTGTCGTTTTGCAGCATCGTCGATACTCATTGCCGAGCATCGACGACCGCGCAGCACCGCACGCGACTCCGCCACAACTTCGCGAAGGCCTTGCGTCTGGGTAATTCTTAACAAAAACTTAAGATTTTGGTCAAACGCGCCAGATTGTCACAGAGTGCGTCGAGACTTGCCGAACGCCCATTTTTGACAGAAAGGCTTTTTCAAAACATGAAGTTTTGAACTGAAAAAGTCGCGCCTGCATTAAATTTGATCGAAGCTGCTTTACTATGCACCAAATGATGATTGATCCATAGGCACAACTCGAATTTAAATATCGCTACACGAAACTCTCCGTGGTTTCAACGGCAGATATTTCGAACTCTCATTACTGCCAAGCATGATAACGGCAGGCGGCCGAGGGCGGTTCCAATAAAAATTTTGTGGTTATTTTCATTCGTCCTGTCTGGCGACGGACGTGACGAATAGGGGCGGACGAAACGGTACCCTATCCGCGTTGGCCCTGCCGTCGCAGCGTACTGGGTCTGCTCCGCATAGCCGCGTGCCGCGGGCGGCCGAGTTTCCGCCGGCCGATTGCAGAGTCGCCAGCCGGCTCACCTGAGCGGCCGGATCGCACGGATATCCGACGCCCCGCATCTGCTGGGCCGCATCGGAAGATCGGACGTTCGGGCAAACGTCAGATCGATATGGGAGATTGGGCCTTAAGGACGCGGACGGATGCAAACCGCCCCGTGCAAACCTGCCTTGAGCATCCGCCCGACCAACAGGCTGTCTAAAGGCAGGCTTTGGCCCGGTGGTGCAGAAGGTTGAGGATCAGCGCCGTCCAGCCGGTCTGGTGGGAGGCGCCCAGTCCGCGACCGGTGTCGCCGTCGAAGAATTCGTGGAACAACAGCGCCTCTTCGGCACCTGCGGCGGCCGGAACCGCCGGCCGGTCACCGAAGACCGGACGACGACCGGCCTCATCCTTCATGAACAGTGCGATCAGCCGGTCCTGGAGTGCGTCGGCAATCGCGGCGAGCGTGCGCATCTCCCCCGAGCCGGTGGGGAACTCGACGAGGAAATCATCGCCGTAATAGGTGTAGAAGCGGCGTAATGCCTCGATGATCAGGTAGTTCATCGGCATCCACACGGGTCCGCGCCAGTTGGAGTTGCCACCGAACATGTTCGAGGTGGAATCAGCCGGATCGTAGCGGACCGTGAAGGAGGCGCCGAATTCATTGAGGGCATAGGGCTGGTCCCGATGCGCCTTCGACAGGGAGCGGATGCCGAAGGGCGATAGGAACTCCGCCTCGTCGAGCATACGCCGCAGCAGCGCCTTCATGCGATGACCGCGCAGCAGGGACAGCAACTTGCGGTCTTTGACGCCGCCCTCGTCCCAACGCGAGACGAGGCGCGCCAGGTACGGGCGGTTCTCCAGCAGCCAGTTGAGGCGCCGGGCGAAATCCGGCAGGCGCTGCAGCACCGAGGGCTCGATCACCTCGACGGCAAAGAGCGGCACTAGGCCGACCATGGAGCGGACGCGCATGGGAAGCAGCCCGGTGCCGGGAATATCGACCTCGTCGTAGTAGAACTCGTCATCCTCGTTCCAGAGGCCGAAGCCCTCGCCGCCCATATCGGTCATGGCCTCGGCGATGAGGAGGAAGTGCTCGAAGAACTTCGAAGCGGTGCTCTCGTACACGTCGTTGTGGAGCGCCAGCTCGAGGGCGATGCGCATCATGGTGAGGGCGTACATCGCCATCCAGGCGGTCCCGTCGGCCTGATGCACCATGCCGAAGCCCGGCGGCGGACGCGACCGGTCGAACACGCCGACATTGTCGAGGCCCAGGAAGCCGCCCTGGAAGACGTTGCGACCACCCGCGTCCTTGCGGTTGACCCACCACGTGAAGTTGATCAGCAACTTGTGAAAGACGCCTTCAAGGAAGGCGAGGTCACCGCGGCCGCCGCGGCGCTCCCGGTCGATCTGGAACACCCGGTAGGTCGCCCAGGCATGGACCGGAGGGTTGGTGTCGGAAAACTCCCACTCGTAGGCCGGGAGCTGACCGTTCGGGTGCATGTACCACTCGCGCGTCAGCAGCAGGAGCTGCTTCTTGGCGAAATCTGGATCGAGCAGTGCGAGCGGCAGGCAATGGAAGGCGAGATCCCAAGCGGCGAACCATGGGTATTCCCACTTGTCCGGCATCGAGAGCACGTCCGAGGCCGCGAAGTGCCGCCAGTGGGTGTTGCGGCCGCCGTCGCGCTCTCGGGGCGGTACCGGCTGCAGCGGATCACCCTTGAGCCAAACTTGGACGTCGTAGGTGTAGAGCTGCTTCGACCAGATCAGCCCCGCGGCGGCCTGCCGGAAGATCGCGCGAGCATCCGGATCGCTGATCCCGTTTTGAAGGTCGTCGTAGAAGGCGTCGGCCTCGGCAACGCGGAGGTCGCGGATGCCGCCGTCGACATCGAGCGGGCGCGCCCGTGTTCCGGCTGACAGCCGCAAACGGATTCGCTTCGATTCACCCCTTTCCAGGCGGAGCGCGTAGTGCAGGCCGAGCTTTGTCCCGGCATCGCGCCGGATCGCCGTCGCGTCGCCCCCGACGATTGCCGTGTGAAGTCCATCCTTGAACGGGCCATCAGCCTCGGTCTGTCCGGCGTGGCGGCGCAGGTTCGTCTCGTTCTCGCAGAACAGCACCTCCGGCGTGCCCTCGAAGGCCAGCCGATAGCGGCCGAGGCGCGGATGCTCGCAGGCGATGCCGCCCTCCGGGTGGGCCGCGAGACGCGGGTGCGGCTGCAGGCCGTTCTCCCGCCACGACCACGTGTTGCGGAACCAGAGCTGCGGGACGAGGTGGAGGTCGGCGGCCTCCGGGCCGCGGTTCGTCGCGGAGACGATGACGTGGATGTCGTCCACATCCGCCTTGGCGTATTCGACGATCACGTCGAAGAAGCGGTTGCCCTCGAAGATCCCCGTGTCGTCGATCTCGTATTCGGGCACGTTGCGGCCGCGTTGCAGGCCCTCACGCACCAGGTCGTCGTAGGGATAAGCCGCCTGCGGATAGCGGTAGAGGTACTTGAGGTAGGCGTGGCTCGGGACGGCATCGAGATAGTGATAGTGCTCCTTGACGTCCTCGCCGTGGTTGCCCTGTTCGTTGGTCAGGCCGAACAGGCGCTCCTTCAGGATGTGGTCGCGCCCGTTCCACAGGCCGAGCGCGAGGCAGAGCAGGCCGCGCTCGTCGCAGATGCCGGCGAGCCCATCCTCACCCCAGCGGTAGGCGCGCGAGCGCGCATCGTCGTGGGTCAGCGAGCCCCAGGCATTGCCGTCGCGGCTGTAATCCTCGCGCACCGTGCCCCATTGCCGCTCGCTGAGATACGGCCCCCAGAGGGACCAAGGCCGCTCGCCGCGCGCCTGCTCGGCGATCCGGCGCCGTTCTGCCCAATCGATCGCGTCGCTCACGCCCGCGCCTTCCGAACGTGGGCAGCCGAGGCGGGATAACGGACAGGACTCGTTCGAACAGCCGCACGATGAGGCAGGGCGTAGATCATGGAATTCCGAGTGATCGGGTCTTGATCAAGGCCGCGATGCATCATCGAAGCCAAGCGTCGCGGACGGAGCGTCGAGGCCCGGGTGACTCACGGCCGAAATGCTGCACGTGTCAGAGGTTGCGCCACGGAATGCGGGCATTCCGGAAATGTTCCACGTCTGTCGTTCGCCTGTCAGCGATCGTCGAACGCGTTGGTCTGTCGGGAGCATTGAGGCCAGCTGCGGCTGGATCGCCTTGGCCCAGGGCAATGGTTCAACCGCCGCCCTGCAGGTAACGATTGGCGATCACGGATGCTGCAGTCCTGTTCTCGACACCTAGTTTGGCGTAGATAGCCTCGAGGTGCTTGGTCACTGTCCGGTGGCTGAGACCGAGGATTTCGCCGATGTCGCGGCTCGACTTGCCTTGAGACAGCCAGAGTAGAACTTCCGCCTCCCGTGCAGTGAGGGGCAGGCGCGCACGCAGCCGGGCGAGGCTCTGGGCCGGATCGTTCTGCGAAAGCCGCAGGAGGATCTCCTCGGCCGTACCACCGACGAAGCTGAACGTGTGCGATGACCCGCTCGGTCCCTTCAGCGTCACGGGGCCGGGTGAGGTCCCCGCGAGGCAGGCCCGCAGCCACGCGACGGCATCGGACGGCAGGGACAGCACGCCGTCGGATGTCGGGGCCAGCGCGGCGATGAGTTGCCCGGCTTGCGGTGTGCACCACAGGACCCGCCCGTTCGCCGAGACCGCCAGCAGGGTCCGCCCCATCGCGTCGAGTGCGGTGCGGGCGCTGCGTGCGGATCGCGCCCCGGCCAGATGGGTGCGGATGCGGGCCAGAAGTTCGTCGGGGACGATAGGCTTCGTCACGTAGTCGACGCCGCCGGCGTCGAGGCCCCGCACGATGTGCTCGGTCTCACTGAGACCGGTCATGAAGATCACCGGGACGCTGGCGAGGTGCGGCTTCGCTTTGAGGCGGCGACAGGTTTCGAAGCCATCGAGGCCGGGCATGACCGCGTCGAGCAGGATCACGTCGGGGGTAACCTCGTCGACGAGGGCGAGGGCGAGGTCGCCCGCCACCGCGATCAGCACCGTCGCGCCCGAGCGCTCGATCGCGTCCGTCAGGAAGCTCAGGGTCTCGGGCGAGTCGTCGACGACGAGGATCACGTCGCGGCCGGGCTCAGTCATCGCCGGCGAACTCCTTCAAGACCATGAGGTAGCGACGCAGGTCGTAGCCGGCGATCAAGCCGCGCATCTGCACGACGAAAGCCTGAGGCACGGACTCGTCCTGCTCCATGGCCGCGAGCTTTGCCTCGATGCCCCGGATATGCCCGATCCGACCGAGTTGCAGCAGTTCGCCGACATGGCCGGCGCCGGGACGGGCCGTCGCGGGCTGATCTTCCGGCGCTGCAGCCGCGGAGGATGTTTCGGTCCCCTCCGTCCAGTCGAGACGCAGCAGGGCACCGGTCCTGTCCAACACGTCGCGCAGATCGAAGGGCTTGGTGAGGATCGCGTCGTGGGGCGGGCTGTCGCCCCGCAAGGGCCCGAGTTCGTGGACGTTGGCGGACATCATTGCGATCGGCCCGGTGTAGCCCCGCCCGCGCAGCGTCGCCGCCACGTCCCAGCCGCTGAGGCCCGGCATCGCGATGTCCAAGAAGATCAGGTCGATGCCCTCCGTCGACCCCGCGACGGCCGCGAGGCAAGCAGGTCCAGTCTCGGCCTCGCGTACGGTGAGCCCGCGCGGTTCCAGGATGGCGCGCATCAGCGTGCGGTGCGCCGTATCGTCGTCGACCACGAGCACGGTTCTGCGCGGTCCCGCATAGGCGGGCTCCGTGCGGGATACGGGCGCGGCAGCGGATGCGGACGCGTGCGCGGGCTGCGTCACCGCGGCCAGCATCAGGCGCAGTCGCGCCTGCGTTCCTCCACCCGGCGCGGCTGTCAGGGTGATCTCTCCGCCGAGGAGTTGCGCCAGCAGGTTGGCTATGGTGAGCCCGAGTCCGGTTCCGGGCGTGCTGCGAGCGGCCGGCGTCGAGCCGCGCTCGAACGGCTCGAATATCCGGGCCAGGTCCGCCTCCGGGATGCCGGGGCCCGTGTCGCGGATCGTGAAGACCGCTACTTGGCTGCGGTAGCTCAGGTCGAGCGAGACCGTGCCGCACGGCGTGAACTTGATGGCGTTCGACAACAGATTGAGAAGCACCTGTCTGAGGCGCTTCTCGTCGGTGGCGACGACCTGGGGCAAAATCTCGGGGCGCGTGAAGCGGAAATCGAGCCCGGCCTCGCGCGCCTGGAGCCGGATCATGTCGGCGAGCTGGTCGAGGAAATCTGAGAGCCGAATCTCGTCGCGGTTGATCAGCAGGCGGCCTGCCTCCATTCGCGAGATGTCGAGAAGCCCGTCGATCAGGCCCGAGAGATGCTGGGCGCTGCGCCGGATGACCCGGATGCCGTTGAGGCGCGCCGCGGGAATCGTCGGGTCCGTCTCTAGGAGCTGGGCGTAGCCGAGCACGCTGGACAGCGGCGTTCGCAATTCATGGCTCAGGCCGACGACGTAGCGGCTCTTCGCCTGATTGGCGGCCTCGGCGCGCTCTTTGGCCTCCTGCAGCTTCGCGTCGGTCACCTTGTGCGCCGCGATCTCGGCCTCGTAGAGGGCGGACTGGCGCCGCGTCTCGGCCTGAGCGACCCGCCGGCTCTCCTGCGCGAGCACGAACAGCCAGGCAACGACCCCAAGGATGACGACGAGAATGAAGAACACGCTCGTCAGCGCTGCGCGCAGGACCTCGCGATGGTCCGGGTGAGCGATGCTCGCACCCGCATGCACGACGCCGAGGATCAGGCCGATCACCGTGCAGAGCGTCAGCATCACCGCGAGATAGCGTCCGAGCGGCGCCCCGATCCAGGCGGCGGTGCGGCGCGGCAGGACATGTCCGAGGATGTCTTGGGCCTGAACCTCCAGCCGACCGTGGGGCTTGCAGAGGTCGCCGCAGCGTGCGTCGAGGGAGCAGCACAACGAGCAGATCGGGGCGTCGTAGGCCTGACAATGGGCCATGTCCTCGCCCTCGAAGGGCAGCTCGCAGACCCGGCAGGTGATCTCGCCCTGTCCCCAATCCAAGCGCGGTGACCGGGCCAGATACCAGCGCCCCCGGGTCGCCCAAGCCAAGGCGGGCGCCGCGCAGAACGCGATGGCGAGCGTCAGCATCGGGGCGAAGGCCTGCAGCAGCGCGCCCAACAGACCGAGGTGCAGCAGGCAGCCCGCCGCCAGGGCGAGCAGCATCGCCCCGGTGCCCACCGGGTTGACCGCGTAGAGATGCGCCCGCTTGAACTCTATACCCGGCGGGGACAGGCCGAGGGGCTTGTTGACGGCCAGATCGGCGGCGAGCGCCCCGACCCAGGCGGAGACGACACAGGCATAGAGCGGGAGGGTGCTCTCGATGGTCTTGTCGATGCCGAGCATCATCAGCAGCAAGGCGATGGCGACGTTGAAGACGAGCCAGACGACCCGGCCCGGATGGCTGTGCGTGAGGCGCGAGAAGAAGTTCGACCACGCGATCGAGCCGGCATAGGCGTTGGTCAGGTTGATCTTGAGTTGCGAGACGAGGACGAAGGCGCCCATGAGCAAAAGCGCCGCTTGGTCGCTTCCGCCGGTCACGTAACCGAAGGCGACGCGGTACATCTGGGTCGGTTCGGCAGCCTTGTCGGGTGGGACGCCGTGCGCGAGGGCGAGGACAGCGAGACCCGCGCCCAGCAGGATCTTGACCATGCCGGGCAGGATCCAACCGGCGCCGCCCGCCAGGACCGCGAGCCACCAGTTTCGATCGCGCGCGGAGGCCGGCTCGGGCACGAAGCGCAGGAAATCCACCTGCTCGCCGACCTGCGCCAGCAGCGCGAGCAGCACGCCGGTGGCGGTGCCGAACCGGGCGAGGTCGAACCGGTCTCCCGTGCCGTCGAGACCGGGAAACGTGGCCAGCGCACGCAACGCGGCAGGATCCCGGGCGGCGATGCAGACGAGGGGGAGCAGCCCGAGGGCAAGCCAGAGCGGCTGCGTCCAGATCTGGAGCCGGCTGATGAGACGGATACCGTAGGCTACTAACGGGATCACGACGCTCGCGCAGATGAGGTAGCCGATCCAGAGCGGCAACCCGAGGCAGAGCTGCAGGGCGAGCGCCATGATCGCCGCCTCGATGGCGAAGAACAGGAAGGTGAAGCTCGCGTAGATCAGCGACGTCACCGTTGAGCCGAGATAGCCGAAACCGGCCCCGCGGGTGAGCAGATCCATGTCGACGCCGTAGCGCGCCGCGTAGGTGGTGATTGGCGCCGCGGTGGCGAAGATAATCAGGCCGACGACAAGGATCGCCGCCAGCGCGTTGACGAAACCCGCGGTGAGGACGAGCGTGCCGCCGATCGCCTCCAGCGCCAGGAACGAGATCGAGCCGAGCGCCGTCTGCGCCACTTCGAATCCGGACCAGCGCCGGGCCTTCTTGGCCGTGAAGCGCAGCGCGTAATCCTCGAGCGTCTCATCCGCGACGAAGCGATTGTAGTCGCGCCGGATCGGGATGATGCGCTGCGGGCCGCTCATCGGGCGCCGATCCAGACCCGACTGGGGTCACCAGGGCAAGCGCGCGCGAGCGCGCGAATCTTGCGACGCGCGGCACGATGCGCCCGTGCGCGACTGGACGACTCGACCCTGAACGCCATCGGTTCCCGGACTAGACGGAGCGACGGTGCGGCAGAGGCAAGAGGCCGGCCATACGCAAAATAGCGTATATGCTGCACCGCGGTAGCCGACCTAGCCTGCGCTCGTCGATCCGCGGCCGCCTCTCAAAGGCCCGGACGGGAACAGGGTTAGGCAGATGGCAGACGACACCGACAAGGGCGCGGATCACGGCTTGCGCTCCCCGTTGCGGCGCAGGCTGCTGATGGGGCTGGCCGGCGCCCCGGCGTTGGCGCTGATGCCGCGGACGGTCTGGGCCGCGCCCGCAACCGCCGCGGTCAACTCAACCGGCCTCGCGGTGACCGACAGCGAGGTGACGGTCGGCATCCTGCACTCGATCACCGGCACGATGGCGATCTCGGAGACGGGCGCGCAGGAAGCGGAAAAACTCGCGATCCAGCAGATCAACGATGCCGGTGGCGTGCTGGGCCGCAAGATCAAGATCATTCAGGAGGACGGCGCGTCCGACTGGCCGACCTTCGCCGAGAAGGCCAAGAAGCTGCTCGTCAACGACCATTGCGCCGCCGTGATGGGCTGCTGGACTTCGGCCTCGCGCAAGGCAGTTCTGCCGGTCTTCGAGCAGTACAACGGCCTGCTCTATTACCCGACCTTCTACGAGGGCCTGGAGCAGTCGAAGAACGTCTTCTACACCGGCCAGGAGGCGACGCAGCAGATCCTCGCCGGCCTCGACTGGGTGCACAAGGAGAAGGGTGGCGACAGCTTCTACTTCATCGGCTCCGACTACATCTGGCCGCGCACCTCCAACAAGATCGCCCGCAAGCACGTCGAGAACGTGCTCAAGGGCAAAGTGGTGGGCGAGGAATACTTCCCGCTCGGCCACACGCAGTTTAACTCGGTGATCAACAAGATTAAGCTGACCAAGCCAAAGGTGATCTTCGCCGACGTGGTCGGCGGCTCGAATGTGGCGTTCTATAAGCAGCTCAAGGCGGCGGGTATCGACTTGTCGAAGCAGGTGCTGATGACGATCTCGGTCACCGAGGACGAAATCGACGGCATCGGCGGCGAGAATATCGCCGGCGCCTACGCCTGCATGAAGTACTTCCAGTCGATCGACAACGAGAACAACAAGGCCTTCGTAGCCGCCTTCAAGAAGATGTGGGGCGAGAAGACCGTGATCGGCGACGTGACGCAGGCGGCCTATCTAGGACCGTTCCTGTGGAAGATGGCCTGCGAGAAGGCCGGCTCGTTCGACGTCGACAAGGTGGTAGCGGCCTCGCCCGGCATCGAGTTCAAGGGCGCGCCGGAAGGCTACGTGAAGATCGACGAGAACCATCACCTCTGGTCGAAGACCCGGGTCGGCCGAGCCAAGCCGGATGGCCAGTTCGAGATCGTCTACACCAGTCCCGAGCTGATCAAGCCGGATCCGTTCCCAAAGGGGTATCAATAATCGCGCGAAACTCGCGCCTCCAACACGCGACCTCATCGTGAGGTGCAGAGCGATCATCGATCGCCCTGCCTCGAAGGAGTCCCCCAGGACTCGCGCGGGTTCTGGAGCCCTCCGTCGAGGCCTCCGCTGCGCTTCGGCACCTCAGGATGAGGTGGTCTGAGTGGGATCACGGCTATCCGCCGAGAGCGGATCGCGTATCGGATCGGGGAAAGAGGATCATGCTCGGCGATTATTCCTTCAGCGATCTCGGCGCGATCTTCGCCATGCAGGGCTTCGCCGGCCTGATCCTGTTCTCCGTCTACCTGCTGATGGCGCTGGGGCTCGCGATCATCTTCGGCCAGATGGGCGTGATCAACATGGCCCACGGCGAGTTCATGATCCTCGGCGCCTACGTCACCTACCTCTGCTCGACCTTCTTCCAGACCTACATGCCGGCCCTCTTCCCGATCTACTTCTTCATCGCGATGGGACTGGCGTTCCTTGCCTCCGGGGCCTTGGGCATGCTGGTGGAATGGGGCCTGATCCGGTTCCTCTACAAGCGCCCGCTCGACACGCTGCTCGCCACCTGGGGCCTGTCGCTGATCCTCCAACAGGCCTACCGGTCGATCTTCGGCGCCCGCGAGGTCGGCGTCGAGCTGCCCTCCTGGCTGATCGGCTCCGTGCAGGTCACCGACACGATCGAGATCCCGATCAACGGCCTGTTCGTCATGGCCGTCACCATCCTGATCACCGTCAGCGTCGCGCTCTTGATCTTCCGCTCGCGCTTCGGCCAGAAGGTCCGCGCCGTGATGTCGAACCGCGCCATGGCGGGGGCGGTTGGCATCGATACCGAGAAGGTCGACCGCTACACCTTCGGCCTCGGCTGCGGCATCGCGGGTATCGCCGGCTCGGCCTTCACGATGATCGGATCCACCGGACCGACTTCGGGCCAGCTCTACATCGTCGACACCTTCCTGATCGTCGTGTTCGGCGGCGCCGCGAGCCTCTTGGGCACCATCGCGTCGGCCTTCTCGATCTCGCAGACGCAGTCGACCCTGGAGTTCTTCCTCTCCGGCTCGATGGCCAAGGTGATCACCCTGCTCGCGGTGGTCGGCATCCTGATGCTGAGGCCCCAAGGCCTCTTCACCCTCAAGGTCCGGCGCTGAGGATCATTTTCAAGATGACCAACCCCGTCCAGGCCCTCACGAGATCCGTCACCGTGAACGACAACCCGTTCATGAAGCCGGTGGAGTGGCTCAGCCTGCTCCTGCTGGCCGGGGTGATCCTGGTCGTCCTGCCGCTGGTGCTCGACGGCTTCCGCCTCAACCTCGTTGGCAAGTACCTGACCTACGCCTTCGTGGCCCTCGGCCTCGTCATCTGCTGGGGCTACGCGGGCATTCTCTCCCTCGGCCAAGGCGTTTTCTTCGGCCTCGGCGGCTATTGCATGGCGATGTACTTGAAGCTGGAGGCTTCTAGCATCGAGAACACGAAGATCCAGTCGACGCCGGGCATACCGGACTTCATGGACTGGAACCAGATCACGGCGCTCCCCTGGTTCTGGCAGCCGTTCAAGAGCCTGCCTCTGACGCTGATCCTCGTCGTCGCGGTCCCGGTCCTGTTCGCGATGCTGATCTCCTACGCGATGTTCAAGCGACGGGTTGGCGGCACCTACTTTGCCATCATCACCCAGGCGATCGCCGCAATCCTGACGATCCTGATCGTCGGCCAGCAGGGCTATACCGGCGGCATCAACGGCATCACCGACCTGCGTACCCTCCACGGCTGGGACATCCGCACCGATAGCGCAAAGACCATCTTGTACTTCGTCAACAGCGGCCTGCTGATCGCCTGCATCCTGGCGGCGCAGTACGTGAAGAAGTCGAAGCTCGGCCGGATTCTCGTCGCTATGCGCGACAAGGAGGACCGGGTCCGCTTCTCCGGCTACTCGGTGGCGGGCTTCAAGGTCTTCGCCTTCTGCTTCGCCGCCGGCTTGGCGGCGATCGGCGGCGCGATGTTCACCCTGCAGGTCGGGTTCATGTCGCCCTCCTTCGTGGGCATCGTCCCCTCGATCGAGATGGTGATCTACGCCGCGGTCGGCGGGCGCCTGTCCCTGTTCGGCGCGGTCTGGGGCACCCTGCTCGTCAACTGGGCCAAGACCAGCTTCTCCGAGAGCTTTCCGGATCTCTGGCTCTTCGGCCTCGGCGCCCTGTTCATCGCCGTGGTGCTGGCCTTCCCGAACGGTCTTGCCGGCATCTGGCGCGAACATATCGAGCCGCGCCTCACCCGCCGGGTGAAGGGCCTGCGCGCCCCGCCGCCTGCCATCGTCCCGCCCCACGGCGCCCCGGCCGAATGAGTCCCCGATGAACGCCGCGATCCTCTCCTCCCCCGTGGTCGGCGCCGAAGCCGCCCCGCCCGACCACCTCCTCGCCGTCGAGGCGCTCACCGTCTCGTTCGACGGGTTCAAGGCAGTGAATGACGTGTCGTTCTACGTCGAACCCGACGAGATCCGGGTGATTATCGGCCCGAACGGTGCCGGCAAGACCACGGTCCTTGACCTGATCTGCGGACGCACCAAGGCCAGCGCTGGCTCGATCAAGTACAAGGGCCAGGAGCTCACCAAGCTCTCCGAGAGCGCGATCGTGCAGGCCGGCGTCGGCCGCAAGTTCCAGACGCCGTCGATCTACGACGACCTGACGGTGTTCGAGAATCTGGAGATCTCGTTTCCCCGCGGCCGCTCGGTCTTCGGCGCGCTGACGTTCAAGCGGGACGCGGAGGTCCGCGACCGCATCCATGCCATCGCCGAGACGATCTTCCTGAAGGACCAGCTCAAGGAGCGGGCCGAGTTCCTGAGCCACGGCCAGAAGCAGTGGCTGGAGATCGGCATGCTGCTGATCCAGGACCCGGAACTGCTGATGCTCGACGAGCCGGTGGCCGGGATGAGCGTCGGCGAGCGGATCAAGACCGCCGAACTGCTCAACCAGATCATCAAGGGCCGCTCGGTGCTGGTGATCGAGCACGACATGAAATTCGTCGAGGACATCGCCCACCGGGTGACGGTCCTGCACCAGGGCAAGGTGCTGTCTGAGGGTTCGATGGAGCGGGTCAAGAACGATCCGAAGGTCATCGAAGTGTATCTGGGACATTGACGATGGCGTCTCTCCAAACCGCGCAGGCGCCCGGAATCCAAGCGCCCCCGCTCGCCGCGATCCCGTCCGCGACGCCGGCGCTCGCCGTCGAGGACCTGCACGCCGCCTACGGCCAGAGCGAGGTCCTGCACGGGCTGACCTTCTCGGTGGCGCCCGGCGAGATCGTCGCCGTGATGGGCCGCAACGGCATGGGCAAGACCACGCTGATGAAAACCCTGATGGGCCTCGTGCCGGTCAAGGCCGGCTCGATCCAGGTCGAGGGCGCGGACGTCGCCGGGCTCAAGAGCCACGCTCGGGTCGCCAAGGGCCTCGCCTACGTGCCACAGGGCCGGATGATCTTCTCCACCATGACGGTCCAGGAGAATATCGAGACCGGCCTGACGATCACCGGCGCCCGCAAGGTTCCGCAGGACCTCTACGATATGTTCCCGGTCCTGCTGGAGATGAAGGGAAGGCGCGGCGGCAACCTGTCGGGCGGGCAGCAGCAGCAGCTCGCCATCGCCCGCGCGCTGGCGAGCCGCCCGAAGGTTCTGCTCCTCGACGAGCCCACCGAGGGCATCCAGCCCTCGATCATTCGCGAGATGGGTCGGACTCTCAAAAAGATCCGGGACGCGCGCGGCCTCTCCATCGTCGTGTCCGAGCAGGTCCTGAGCTTCGCCCTCGACGTCGCCGACCGGGTGATCGTCATGGAGAACGGCGCCATCGTCCACGAGGCCCCGCGCGACGGGATCGACGAGGCCGCCGTCGCCCGGTTCCTCTCGGTCTAGGGACACAGCATGGCCGATCACGAGATCTTCGAACTCGGCGACTTCGTGCTCCAGTGCGGCAAGACGCTCCGCGCGGCCAAGCTCGCCTTCAAGACCTTTGGGACGCTGAGCCCGGCCAAGGACAACGCCATCGTCTATCCGACCTGGTACTCGGGCCAGCACACCGAGAACGAATGGCTTATCGGCTCCGGCAAGGCGCTCGACCCGAACAAGTACTTCATCATCATCCCGAACATGTTCGGCAACGGGCTCTCGTCCTCGCCGAGCAACACGCCCGCGCCTTGGAACGGGCCGCGCTTTCCCAACGTCACCGCCTACGACAATGTCCGCGCCCAGCACCGCCTCGTCACCGAGCATTTCGGCATCGAGACGCTGGTCCTGGTCACAGGCTGGTCGATGGGCGCGCTCCAGACCTACCACTGGGCGTCGATGTATCCCAACATGGTGCCGAAGATCCTGCCGTTTCAGGGCTCGGCCAAGTGCTCCCGGCACAATCACGTCTTCCTAGAGGGCGCCAAGGCGGCGCTCCAGGCCGACGCCGCCTGGGCCGAGGGCTGGTACACGAGTCCGCCGACGCGGGGCCTGCGCGCCTTCGGTCGGGTCTATGCCGGCTGGGGCATGTCCCAGACCTTCTACCGGCTCGAGGCCGACATCACCCACATGGGCTACGCCTCCCTGGAGGACTTCCTGATCGGCTTCTGGGAAGGCCTGTTCTACGAACGCGACGCCAACAACCTGCTCGCCATGCTGTGGACGTGGCAGCACGGCGACATCAGCGCCAACGACACCTTCAAGGGCGACTTCACGGCCGCCCTCGGCGCCATCCGCGCCAAGGCGATCCTGATGCCCGCCTCGACCGACCTGTATTTCCCGCCCGAGGACAACGCCATCGAGGCGGCCGCCATGCCGAACGCGAAACTGCGCGTGATCGACACGTGGTGGGGCCACTTCGCGGGCGGGCCCGGCACGAGCCCGGACGACATTAAGGTCCTCGACGACGCGCTCAAGGAGCTGCTCGCGAGCGGGTGAGAGACGCGCAGCGGCGCGCGGACGGGGCCTGCCCCGGAGTTTCAGGGAGCTGGAGACACAAGATGCCCGAGACGCTGATCAAGGTCGATCTCACGGAATCGGCCTACGACAACGACATGGTGCACAACCGCTGGCACCCCGACATCCCGATGGTCGCCTACGTGAAGCCCGGCGCGGACTTCATCGTCGAGACCTATGACTGGACCGGCGGCTTCATCAAGAACAACGATTCCGCCGACGACGTGCGCGACATCGACTTGTCGATCGTGCACTTCCTCTCGGGTCCCATCGGCGTCGAGGGCGCCGAGCCCGGCGACCTGCTGGTGGTCGACCTCCTCGACATCGGCGCCAAGCCCGAGAGCCAGTGGGGCTTCAACGGCTTCTTCTCGAAGAAGAACGGAGGCGGCTTTCTCGACGAGCACTTCCCGCAGGCCCAGAAGTCGATCTGGGACTTCGAGGGGCTGTTCACCAAGTCCCGCCACGTCCCGGGCGTGCGCTTTCCCGGCCTGATCCATCCCGGCCTGATAGGCTGCCTGCCCGATCCGAAGATGCTGGAGACCTGGAACACCCGCGAAAAGGCGCTCTACGACACCAACCCGGAGCGCGTCCCGGCGCTCGCCACGCTGCCCTTCGGGCCGACCGCCCATATGGGCCGCCTGACGGGCGAGGCGAAGGACGCGGCCGCCGCCACCGGCGCCCGCACGGTCCCGCCCCGCGAGCACGGCGGCAATTGCGACATCAAGGATCTGTCGCGCGGCTCGAAGATCTACTTCCCGGTCTACGTCCCCGGCGCTGGCCTCTCCATGGGCGACCTGCACTTCAGCCAGGGCGACGGCGAGATCACCTTCTGCGGCGCCATCGAGATGGCCGGCTGGGTCCATCTCAAGGTCGAGCTGATCAAGGACGGCATGGCCAAGTACGGGATCAAGAACCCGATCTTCAAGCCGTCGCCGATTACGCCGAAATACGACGACCACCTGATCTTCGAGGGAATCTCGGTCGACGAGCACGGCGGCCAGCATTACCTCGATGTCCACATCGCCTATCGGCAGGCCTGCCTGAACGCGATCGAGTACCTGAAGAAGTTCGGCTACTCGGGTGCGCAGGCCTACTCGATCCTCGGCACCGCGCCGGTCCAGGGCCACATCTCGGGGGTCGTCGACATCCCGAATGCCTGCGCGACGCTCTGGATACCGACTAAGATCTTCGAGTTCGACATCAACCCGGGCGCCGACGGACCGACTAAGTTCCTCGACGGCTCGATCCAGATGCCGCTCTCGCCCGATCTGTAATTGATTGTTGGGCGCGTCCGGTCTGACCGGACGCGACCTGCCCCCTCTCCCGTGCGGGAGAGGGTTGGGGTGAGGGATGCGACCTCTCCGGACAGTTCTCGCCCCTCACCCTGTCCCTCTTCCGCACGGGAGAGGGGACCCGCGCTTGATCGGCAGCCTTTCTGGAAGCACCCCATGCCCGTCTACGACTACGCCTGCGAAGCCTGCGGGCCCTTCACTGTGATGCGGCCGATGGCGGAGTTCCGCGAGCCTCATGCCTGTCCGGATTGCGGGGGCGCGAGCCAGCGGGCCTTTCTCACCGCGCCGCGCATCGCCGGCATGGATGCGGGCCTCAGGGCCGCCCACGCCACCAACGAGCGCAGCAGCCACGCGCCCAAGCGCTCGGGCAGTCACGGGGCGGGCTGCGGCTGCTGCCCACCCAAGACGGCGACCGCCGCCCCGGCCGCCGCCAAGAGCTTCCCGAAGGCGCGGCCCTGGATGATCAGCCACTGAGCCGCGCGCATCCGAAGGACGATCACGGTCAGGAGGACAGCACGCCATGATGCACGGAGACATCTCGTCCAGCCAGGACAGCGTCGGCGTCGCCGTCGTGAACTACAAGATGCCGCGCCTGCACACCCACGCGGAGGTGCTGGAGAACGCCAAGGCGATCGGCAAGATGATCGTCGGAATGAAGTCTGGCCTGCCCGGCCTCGACCTCGTGATCTTCCCGGAATACTCGACCCACGGCATCATGTACGACACCGCCGAGATGTACGAGACCGCCGCGACGGTCCCGGGCGCCGAGACGGAGATCTTCGCCGCCGCCTGCCGGGAGGCCAAGGTCTGGGGCGTGTTCTCGCTCACCGGCGAGCGCCACGAGGAGCACCCGCACAAGGCGCCCTACAACACCCTCATCCTGATGAACGACCAGGGCGAGATCGTCCAGAAGTACCGCAAGATCATGCCGTGGACGCCGATCGAGGGCTGGTATCCGGGCGACCGCACCTATGTGTCGGACGGGCCGAAGGGGCTGAAGATCAGCCTGATCATCTGCGACGATGGAAATTATCCCGAGATCTGGCGCGACTGTGCCATGCGGGGCGCCGAGCTGATCATCCGCTGCCAGGGCTACATGTACCCGGCCAAGGAGCAGCAGGTCGTCATCTCGAAGGCGATGGCCTTCGCAAACAATGTCTACGTTGCGGTCTCGAATGCCGCCGGGTTCGACGGCGTCTATACCTATTTTGGCCACTCGGCGATCATCGGCTTCGACGGCCGGACGCTCGGCGAATGCGGCGAGGAGGAGATGGGCATCCAGTACGCGGCCCTCTCCAAGTTCCTGATCCGGGACTTCCGCGCCCACGGTCAGTCGGAGAACCATCTCTTCAAGCTCTTGCACCGCGGCTATACGGGTATGATCAACTCGAAGGAGAACCGGCACGGGATGTCGGAATGTCCCTACGACTTTTACCGGCGCTGGATCGAAGATCCCGACGGAACCCGCGATGCTGTACGGGCTATCACGCGACAGAGCGTCGGGACCGACGAATGTCCGATCGAGGGTATCCCCTTCGTTGGTAAGGGCGAAGGGCCACCTCATCTCTGATCTATTGGGCCTGCCGAGCCTCGGCGGGCTCTATATTGCATGACGCCGTCGAGGCTTCTCCGCTCTCGTTCTTGGAACGGCACCTGCTGCAGCGAATGGCTGCATCCGTGACGTTTGATGCCGAGAGCGGACTAGCCGCTTTCTGCGAAGCTCCGCCATGCCGAAGCTCAAGGTTCGGCGAAACCGGTCGTTCGACTCCGCGTACGCGCCCTGACGCCGCCGGGGCAGTGGATCGATGATGGAGGCGCTCAGTCGATGATCCGTGAGCGCTTGCTGTGCCACTCCAATGCGCAGGCGAGCATCAGCCCCGCCGGCTCGGCTCCAATTTCTAGATCATCAGCCATCGCGTCTCGGAGTCGGATCGGGATCGGCGCCGCGCCGAGATCGTCCGGGTCTTACGGGCTGGTTTTCCGCTGTGGACGCAGCGGCAGGACGAGCACTGCAGCCGTCAGTCCGATCGCACCGCCGATGAGCGTCTCCCAAGCACGCGCGGCCAGAAGCAGCGTCGAACGCTCCCCGGTGGCAGCCAGCGTCACCATTAGCGTAAACGCGTAAGCTCCACAGGCGACGTCGTAACGCTCGGGGAGCGCCATGGCATAGACCACCAGCGCAAGCGCTGCTGCCAGCCAGAGGACGAGTGGCGCGTGCGCCGCGACCGGCAGGAGCATCAGGCCGAGTGGGACACCGACGAGCGTGCCCAGGATCCGGCGTCGAACCCGGTCCAGCGTGTCGGCGGCCGAGGCGCCGATGACGTAAGTGCACGCCGTGATGGCCCAGGCTGATTCTTCGAGGTGAAACGCGGCGCTCAGCAGGACGATGATCAAGGCCGCGAGCGCCGCCTGCAGTCCCATGCGCAGCTCACGGCCTCGCTGAGCAGGGCTTACGAGTTCGAGCGCACCGCTGATAGGCAGTGACACCGGTCGCTCGGCAGGGCCGCTGAGCACCCGCGGTACGATAGCGGCGACCGCCGCAACAACGCCGGCGAGCACGACGGTTGCGGTATCGGCGAGATGCAGAGACGCACCGTAGGCCAGCAACTGTCCGATGTAGACTTGCGACCCGACACCGGCCCCGAGCGTCCCGAACCGTTTCAGGTACCCAACCAAGAAGGCGCCTGTGATCAGCACCGCTTCCGGGCTGAGCCACGTGCCCAATCTGAATATCACCCCGAAGCCGATCATACTGACCGCACCTGCCACGGCCGCGGCACACAGGAGCAGGAGGTCACGGCTGGATGCGGCACGGGTCGTCTGACCTTCTGAGACGCTTGCCCAGAGTGCAAAACCGCCCGCTAGGGAACTCAGCACGCCGCCGTTGGCGACCTGATGAGGCTCCAGCACCGCGCCGAGCATCGCCGCGATACCATAGGCTGTGACCAGACGAAGGCCCTTGATGCGTCGGTGCGTGCCGGGATCGACGTGCTCCAGCCATTCCACGAGCAGGGTCGTCGGCTTGCTGGACGGCCGCCACTTCGCTCGCACCTTGGCGCCCCCATCTCCTATCGTTCGGATTCTCACTTCGGCTACATGCCACAGACCTGACCGGTGTTTTGGACCGGGTCAGTTGTGAGGCTACTGCATGCTGACAGCCGTGGGTAGGCTGTGCGGGATGTCAGCTTTCCTGTCTGACGTCCTCCGAAGCGGCCGGGCTGTCTTCGGCCAGACTACGTCACGCTGGATCTCCTGCGCGCAGGACCACACGTTCGGCGCGACGCCCACCCGGCAAGTCAGAACTCCGCCATCGCATGTAGCCGAGGCAAGTTGAGGATCCGCAGACGCCTCCTGGTCAGCTCAATCAGACCCATCTGCTCGAGTACCGGGAGCGTGCGGTTCACATGCACGGGCGTTCCAGCCAAACAACCTGAACAGACCTGCTCGGCAACCGCTACGCATGTGCGAAAAGTTCCATGCGGCGCCTGCTCAGCTCGAGGCTGAGCTTCGACTTCGGACCACTGAGCAGAGCCAGCGCCTACGCCGATATCGCTCGCGCCCAGACCGGGCGTCGAACTATCGAGACTACCATGTCTACTCTCATCCGCGCCGGCCTCTCGCTCGGCGCCGTCGCAACCTACGCCGGCCTATCCCGCCTCGCCTCTATCGAGGCCGGCATGGCGGCTGGCCGAGCCGCCGTCGAGCAACTGTTCAACAGTGACCTTGCCCCCCTGAAGACGAGTGCCGCCGCCGATCTGGCAAGCGGATCCTCTCTGCCGTTCCTGGCACTCCTCGCCGTGCTGGCGCTCATCTGGCTCGTTCCCGGACGCCGAGCGCCACTAGCAGCAGGTCTGCTCGGACTCGGCATCGTGGCCGCGCCTGAGCCGTCGCGCGCCTACTTCAGCAAGTACGACTACGGCGAGTACATCGAGATCCTGCCGAACCAGTCGGCCTTCATGATCCCGGAGAGCGGGGACACGAAGACGACGCAGGTGCAGTTCGGTTCGGAGCGGTTCCTGTCCGAGAGCAAGGTCGCGGCCAAGCGGGTGCAGATCCCGCACACCAAGCTTCCGAACACCGGCACGCTGTCGGACTACTACGTGCCGGCAGCCCGACTGATCATTGTCGACCGTACGCCCGTGTCGCGCGAATGGACGACGTCGGCCAACCGCGGCACGTCGAGCGCTGACCAGGGCTTTCGGTTCGAGACCGCTGAGTCAATCGGCTTGTCGACTTCGGTGGTCATCTCCGCCTTCGTGAAGGAGGAGGACGCAGCCAAATTCCTGTATTGGTTTGGCACCAAGCCGGCGGCTCAGGACACGGACGAGGCGCGCTTCGCCTCCGTGCTCTACGGCCGCTCGCTTGCCGAGGTGGTCGACGGCAACGTGCACCGCACGGTACAGGCCGCGCTCGCGCGCGAGTTCGGCAAGCGCACGACCGATGACGCTATCCACCAGAAGGCCGAGATCATGGCCTCCGTCGAGAAGGCGGTGGTCGATCAGTTCGCGCCGATGGGCATCACGGTGACGACGCTGGGCTTCGCTGACGAGTTGAGCTTCGAGAATGCCGCGATCCAGGCTGCGATCGACGAGACGTTCATGGCCGACAAGCGGGCGCAATCAGCCCAGGCGCAACTCGCCACGCTGCCGATCCAAGAGCGGATTCTCGATATGGAGATCCGCCGCTCGGACGCGCAGGCGCGTCAGACGTTGGCAGGCCGCTGGAACGGCAATGCCTCCGGATTTCTGCCGTCTTGGATTGTGGTCCCAAGCGAGCTCGTTGGGATGATCAAGGGCTGGTTTGGCGGTGGCGAGCCGAAGCCCGCAATGCCGGCCGTCAAGGGCTAAGGGCTTCGAATCAACTGGCAGTCCAAATTGGATCGGGGTGGGGTGTCCGCTTTTGCGGCCTGCCCACTCCGAAGCTGCCATTCCGTTTGCGGCGAGGGTCAGCCGCCGCACATTACCTGAGTGGACGGCTCAGACTGGTGGAAATCGGATTGTCCGCTTTCTGAAGTGCCAAGCTTGAGAATGCACATCGTAGGTTCGATTGAACTTGCCGTCGCAGCCTACAATGGTCTGGCAATGCCAGAGGTAGGTCGGGCTTTGGATCAATGGCCCAACTCACAGCTCGCACTTCATTCGGCCAGTTCGTGCATGACCTTGATGAGGTCGGCTTTGCCCTCGAAGCCGATGCCGGGCAGCTCCGGCATCGTGATGTATCCGTCTTTGACCGTGACCCCGTCAGGGAAGCCGCCGTAGGGCTGGAACAGGTCGGGGTAGCTTTCGTTGCCGCCGAGGCCCAGCCCCGCCGCGATGTTGAGTGACATCTGGTGCCCGCCGTGCGGGATGCAGCGTGAGGGCGACCACGCGAACTGATGCAACACATCAAGTGTGCGCAGGTACTCCACGAGCCCGTAGGACAGCGCGCAGTCGAACTGGAGGTAGTCCCGATCCGGCCGCATACCACCGTAGCGCAGGAGGTTGCGCGCATCCTGATGTGAGAACAGGTTCTCGCCGGTCGCCATGGGGCCAGGGTAGAACTCCGACAGGGCCGCCTGCAGTGCGTAGTCGAGCGGGTCGCCGACCTCCTCGTACCAGAACAGGGGATACTGGCGGAGCATCTTGGCGTAGGCGATGCCCTGCTCGAGATCGAAGCGTCCGTTCACGTCGACGGCGAGTTGCGCCTGCGAACCGATCTCTGTCAGCACCGCCTCGATGCGCCGTTGGTCCTCCTCAATCGACGCCCCGCCGATCTTCATCTTCACGACGTTGTAGCCGCGGTCGAGGTACCCGCGCATCTCGGCGCGCAGTTTGGTGTCGTCCTTGCCGGGATAGTAGTAGCCGCCGGCCGCGTAGACGAAGACCCGCGGATCCGCCTCCCGGCCCTTCTGCTCGGCGAGCAGCCGGAACAACGGCTTGCCTGCGATCTTCGCCGTGGCGTCCCAGATTGCCATGTCGAGAGTGCCCACCGCCACCGAGCGCTCGCCATGGCCACCGGGCTTCTCGTTCTTCATCATCGCTGCCCAGAGCTTGTGCGGGCAAAGGTTGTCCTCGGCCTCATTCAGCATGCTCGCGGGATCGGCTTCGAGCAGGCGATCGCGGAAGCGCTCGCGGATGAGACCGCCCTGGCCGTAGCGGCCGTTCGAGTTGAAGCCGTAGCCTACGACCCGCCGCCCGTCGCGCTCAACGTCTGTCACGACGGCGACGAGGCTCGTCGTCATCTTTGAGAAGTCGATGTAGGCGTTCCGGATGGGGGACGAGATCGGCTTGGTGACCTCGCAGACGTCAATGATACGCATGGTTGTTCTCCGATGTCGGGCGCAAGATGAAAGGGTTGGGCCGAGATCGAGTGGCCTTACTGCGCCACGGGTCGCGGTCCTGCCAGGATTGGCTCGGCCTTGGGTTCGGGCAGCGTGGCGCTGTCGATCGCAATCACCTCCCGGTCCGCGTAGGCGGCCTCGGCTTGCCGTTGGTCGAAGGCGCCTTCCCACTTCGCGACAGCGATGGTCGCCACCGCGTTGCCGATCAGGTTGGTGACAGCCCGCGCCTCGTTCATGAAGCGATCGACACCGAGAAGCAGCACGAGGCCGGCGACGGGCACGGTGTGGATGCTCGACAGCGTGGCAGCGAGGGTAACAAAACCTGCGCCCGCGACCCCGGCCGAACCCTTCGAGGTCAGGAGCAACACGCCGAGCACCACGAGTTGGTCGCCGATGGGAAGGGGCGTGTTGGTGGCCTGCGCGACGAAGATCGCCGCCATCGTCAGGTAGATGCAGGTGCCGTCGGCGTTGAAGGTGTAGCCGGTGGGCAGCACCAGCCCGACCACCGATTTGTCGCAGCCGAGTCGTTCAAGCTTGGCCAGCATCCGCGGCATCACCGCCTCGGTCGAGCAGGTACCGAAGGTGATGAGGATCTCGTCCTTGAAGTAGCTCAGCACCTTCATCAGCGGGAACCCGGTCCAGCGGGCGACCGAGCCGAGCACGAGAGCGACGAAAAGGATCGAGGTGACGTAGACGCAAAGCATGAGATAGGCGAGCGACCAAACCGTGCCCAGGCCGTACCGGCCGATGGTAAAGGCGACGCCGGCCCCCGCGCCGATGGGTGCAAGCCGCATCACCATGGCGACGATGCGAAACATCGCGTCGAGCAGACTATCGACGATGGCCACGACGGGCTTGCCGCGCTCGCCGGCTTGGACCAGGGCGAGGCCGAGAAGCACCGAGATCAGGATGATCTGGAGCATGGCGCCCTTGGCAAAAGCATCCACGATCGTCGTCGGGATAATGTCCATGAGGAAGCCGACAACCCCCGGCTGAGCTTCCGCAACTTTCGCGTAGCCGGCGACGGCTCCGCCGTTGATGTGCGAGGGATCGATGTTCATGCCGACGCCGGGCTTCATGACGTTGACGACCAAAAGGCCAATCACGAGCGCCAGCGTCGAGACCACCTCGAAGTAGAAGAGGGCCCGGACACCAATCCGACCGACTTCCTTCAAGTTGCCCATCTTGGCGATGCCGACGACAATCGTGCCGAAGATGACCGGCGCGAGCAGCATCTTGATAAGCTTGATGAAGCCGTCCGCGAGCGGCTGGAGCGTCACACCTATGCTCGGGGCGAAGTATCCGAGCAGCGCACCGAGCACGAGGCCGATGAAGACCTGGATGTAGAGCTTGCTGAGCCATGCCTTCATGGTGGCGTTCCTCCACGATCGACGGATCGGACGACGGCTTGCGGCGCCCCTCGGCTGGGAGCTTGGTGCCCACCTACGGCTGGACGGGATGCCGGGGCCAATGCCATGTTCGAGGCGCGCTATGCACAAACGGCATCACGGGACATGGATCTCGACTGGCTTAGGGACTTCCTTGCTCTCGTTGAGCATCGAACGTTCTCACGTGCGGCCGATGCTCGAAACGTTACACAGCCTGCGTTCAGCCGGCGCATTCGTTCGCTGGAGGACTGGGTCGGCACGCCGTTGTTCGACCGCAGTTCGCAGGGCGCGAGTCCCACGCCAGCGGGACGGCACTTCGTGTTGCCCGCGCAGCATCTGCTGCGCGATCTTGAACGGTCCCAGCGCGAGACCCAGGCGATCGGGCAGCGCGAAACCGCCGGCCTGTCGATCGCAGCGACGCATGCGCTCTCGTTCACGTTTTTCCCGAATTGGATCAGAAACGTGCTGCAGCCCCAGGCTCTCGGCACGCTCAATCTGATCTCGGACAGCATGGCGGCCTGCGAGCAGTTGATGCTCACCGGACAGGTGCACTTCCTGCTGTGTCACTTCCACGCGGCGGCCGGCATGCGCTTCCCGGCCGAGAGCTTTCCGAGCGTCTGGGTCGGCAAGGACGTGCTGGTCCCGTTCAGCGCGGTCGATGCGGCGGGGCAAGCGCGCTGGACACTACCAGGAACCCCGACTGCACCGACGCCCTATTTAGCCTACGGCCAGGCATCGGGCCTTGGGCGCATCGTTACGGCTTGCCAGGGCGGCATGTTGGCCGATCTTACGCCAAGCCTCACGTCGCATTTGGCCGCAACCCTGGCGCCGATGGTTCGAGCGGGTCACGGCGTCGCCTGGCTCCCGCAGACGCTCGTGGCGGACGATCAGGCCCACGGCCGCCTAGTACGGGCGGGGCCGGCGCGCTTCGATATCCCGGTCGAGGTGCGACTGTTCCGCTGCCTTCGTACGCGCAACAAGTCTGCAGACCAACTGTGGAACACCGTCAGCAGCGGGACCAGCTTGGAATGACGTTTGCTCTCGAGCGTTGCTCGCGCTGCATTCTTTGTTGTCTTTGATCAAGTGGTAACCGTCCGCTTTTGCCGTGTTCTTTCTCCGAGGCTGCCATTCTGCTTACGGCTAAATCGCGCCATGCCGGCTCGTCAGTGGGCGCAACCCGGCCGTACGGTTATTGCGCCCATCTCCGCCATTCAGCGAATCTGACAGCCACCCTCAAGCAGACTTATGTCACCCTATCGCCTGATATCAGTTCAGCGATGGGCCCTCGCACCAGCCCTTCAGAAAGACTTTCGTTGCTGAGCCTGGCTTCGCCCGCCTAAGGTTGGCCATGGAAGCTGAGCGCTCGATACGCACCCTGCGCACTATCTTCGCCGCCGACGTGGTGGGCTACAGCCGCCATATGAGCGAGGCAGAGAGTCAAACCATCGCCTCGCTCGCCCGCCATCGTGAGATCATCGACGGCCTGATCGCGAAGTTGGGGGGACGCATTTTCACCACGGCAGGAGACAGCGTCGTGGCTGAGTTCGACAGCCCCAGCGCAGCGGTCCGATGCGCATGCGATACTCAGAAAGCCATCGCCGCCTTCCACGAGGTCGCCACAAATCTGCGTCCGCTCAAGTTTCGTATCGGCATCCACACGGGGGACGTACTACGCCGCGGTGACAGCCTCATCGGCGATGCGGTCAATGTCGCCGCGCGGCTGGAGAGCTTCGCCCCAGTCGGGGGGCTGCTGATCTCGCGAGAGGTTATGGACTTCCTCGACCCGGAGACAGCAGCGCCGTTCCGTTTTCGAGGATACGAGACGCTCAAAGATATCGCTCGCCCGATCGCCCTGTACGAGATCAATACCGTACCGGCTTCCCGCACGTTGCTGTTCAAGCGCGCGTGGCGGCGCTGGCGGATATCGATCGCCGCTGCGGCCGGGCTTATTGCATTTGCGTATGTTTTTGCGGCCTATGACGGTATCGCTTTTCTCAAGGTTGGGATCGGCTACCGCATGGCCGCAGCCAATACAGTGTTGCCGCACGATCCCCCTTCGGGCTGGCTGACGCCCGGGCAACGGATGCTCATCGATGATGGCTCATGCGCCGTTGGGCAAATACGCGAGGTCTCCGGTGGCAACATGACGCTCGGATTGTCCCGCGGCGAGCGTTGTGTGCCGCGGCCATGATCGTGCGGCACAACAACGATGTGAAGTGTCGCCGGGCGTGTGGGGCATGGTGATGAAACACGAGCCCCAGTTCCAGACCGCCAAACGGACTTTGCGAACGATTTTAGCGGTCGAGGTCGTCGACTTCACAAGTCATATGAACGCAGCCGAGGAGGATACGGTCGTCGCGCTGGCTCGCCACCGCACTGCCATTGACAGTTTGATCGCCAGCCGCGGCGGGCGCGTTTTTACGACGGCCCCGAACAACGTGCTTGCCGAGTTCGAGAGCCCGGTCGAGGCGGCGCGATGCGCGCTCGAGATCCAGGAGAGCGTCGGTAGTCTGCATTACGCAGCGGAGGCCGGACGCCCGCTTCGGTTCCGTATCGGCATCCATACCGGTGACGTCTTGCGCACGGGCGACAACCTCCTGGGCGACGCGGTTAACATCGCCGCGCGGCTCGAAGGGATAGCCGAGCCCGACAGCATCTTCATTTCCCGTGAAGTGAAAGAGTTCATCGAAGCGAAACTGACGGTGCAGTTCCGATTTCATGGAAACAAGGCGCTCAAGAACATCCCGCGCCCCGTCGCAGCCTACGAGATCAGCGCTATGCCGATCACTGGCTGGCGGTTAATCGGGCGGCAGGTGAGGCGCTTCCACCGAAAGCTACTGGTCGCACTCAGCCTCGCCATCGTCCTCTGCGGTCTTGCCTACCTCGCCTACGACAGCACTCAGCGGATCCGCACTGGAGTCAGCGCGCAGATCGCTCCAAAGACCGGGATTCTTGATAAGGATCCCGCACCAGGCACGCTGGCCTACGGCAAAAAGGTGCTCGTGAACGACGGCTCATGCCCCACGGGACAGATCAAGGAAGTGACTGGCGGGAACAACAATATCAACGTTCCTCGGTCTAATCGCTGCATTGATCGACCGTAGGCGTTGATGCGGCGTGCTCTGACGAAGGACTCTCCAAGATGATGTTTTGGCTTGTCGGAGTCATTCTCTTGACGGTGGGATCGGTCGTCAGCGCTGAGGCGGCTGAGGTCTACCGTTCAGGCGCGACCGTCGTTTTGCGTGGACGGATCGAGGCTGGTGACGACCTCAAATATGCGGCGGTCGCCCCGCAAGGCAGCTACCAAGCGGTCGATCTATCGAGCATCGGCGGCGACTTGGCGGTAGCAGCTCCGATCGCACGCAACATCAAGGCTACCGGCGCTGTGACGATCTACGATGCAGCACACGGCCCTTGCTCCAGCACGTGCACCATACTGTTCGCGGCTGGGGCACGGCGGCACTACGTAAACAGCCAAGACATCCGCGAGGGGATCGGTCGGCAGGGCAAGCGCGGGCTCGGTTTCCATCTGGCGCGTGGCTACGAGCCCAGCAGCAGTGGCCGCGCTATGGGCAACATGACGGCGCTCTACTACGAGATGGGGAGCCCCGCGGGGGCAGAGCTGTCGAGCAGGTCGCCCAACGGAACGGCCTATTACATCTCGGGCTCGACCGCGATGTCGACTGGCGTGGCAACGAGTCTTGGTCGACCGTGATTGATAATCGCTTTCTCGGCGGGTGAATCGAGGAAGTTCGCGACCTCGGTCCAGCTCATAACTCATCGATGATGCCGGTAGTCGGCGTCCAAGTTGCCACGCCGATCTACAGCTTACTGGTGTCCGAGCGGCGAACTCATGTCGCACACCGGGATCGAACCGGCGATAAGCGTCGCCGCATCCGGCCTCACCCCCTACGCTCGGCTTGATCGCAGGCGTGCGACCTCGCTTGGCCCAATCTCCAGGTAGAAGCGAATGGCATCGTCGACCAGCGCCTCGGGCGTGACACCCGCCGCCTTCGCGGCCCGAGTGACCTGGAGGCCAAGTGCAAGATCGACGTGCAGGTCGGCACCTTTTCTCGGCGAAGCTGCTTCGGCCGCAGGGGCCGGTATGGGCGCAGCACTGTTGCGCGCCTCGAGTTTGCCAAGCTTCGCTTCGCGACGGCCCCGGTGAACGAGAGCATCGGCGCGCTCATTGAGTCGGTCGCCAGCATGCCCCCGGATCCAGGTCCATTTCACGTCGCGCGTCGCATTCAGTTCGTCGAGGCGCTTCATGAGGTCGACGTTCTTCACGTCACCCGTCGTCGTGCGCCAGCCTTTCGCCTTCCAACCGTGCATCCACTCGGTCACCGATTTGACGACGTATTGGCTGTCGCACCGCATCTCGATCGCGGCCCCGACCGAGAAATGCTCGAGGCCCTTGATCGCAGCCGTCAACTCCATGCGGTTGTTGGTCGTGGTGCCGGGCTCCCCGCCACATAGCTCGATTGTGCCGTCCGGGGCGGCAACGACGACCCCCCAACCACCAGGGCCAGGGTTAGGGTCGCAACCTCCATCGGCATAAACGATCGTTCGCATCGTGGCGTCAGCCCTTCCGAATGGCGTGGTCGATGAGAAGCCGCCATCGATGCCTGAAATTGGCTGACAGATGGTATCCCCACCCGAGGCTGGTACCGCTCGATGGCGGCGAGCCGAGCAGCATATCCATCGCCAGGACATTACAGGAAGGTCAAACCTGGCGCTCGTCAGCGAGATCGAGGTGTCGCAAATCAGTCGCTCCTGACGGAGTGGCCATCTGCAGCGCTTAAGTCAAAACCCGACCGGTTTGGCAACGCGAAGAACTGCTCGCGACGCCGAGCCATATTTGCGGGGGGCCAACAACTATCTGCAGGGCTAGCATGGGTTGGGATGCGCTCGTCCGCTCTCCCGGCGTCACTCCTCGGAAGCAGCTATACCGCTCTCGGCCAGTTCCAGCCTTGCCGGCATGTGCTGCAATGACTGGGTAGGGTGAAAACCGGCGCGTCCGCTTCCGGGCGAGAACTGACCGAAGCAGTCGTGGCCGTCAGGCCCGCAGTCGTCCGACCCGTCCCGCATATTGGGAGGGGTTCACACACGGCGAGAGTCGTGAGGTTGCCGAGATCCGCTACGGTACCATCGCCCCCTGCGTCTCCACATAGACCGCGTAGATCGAGGTGCTCGCTGCCATGAACAGCCGGTTCCGCTTCGGCCCGCCGAAACAGAGATTGGCACAGGTCTCGGGCAGGTGGATCTTGCCGATCAGGTCGCCCGACGGCGCGTAGCAGCGCACGCCGTCCTCGTTCGGGTCAGCCCATCCCATGGAGCACCAGACGTTACCGTCGATGTCGGTGCGGACGCCGTCGGTGAAGCCCGGGGCGAAGCCTTCCGCGAAGACGCGATCGCCGGTGAGCCGGTCGCCCTCGACCGTGAAGGCGCGGATATTGGATCGCCCGTCATGGGTGATGCCGGAATCGACGACGTAGAGCGTCTTCTCGTCGGGCGAGAAGGCGAGGCCGTTCGGCCGGTCGATGCCCTCTGCCGCCACCTGGGCCTGTCCGGTCGAGAGGTCGAGCCGGTAGACCCGTGTCGGCAGTTCCGCCTTGGCCTTGTGACCTTCGTAGTTCCCGTCGATGCCGTAACCCGGATCGGTGAACCAGATCGCGTTATCGGAGGCCACAATCACGTCGTTGGGCGCGTTGAGCGGCTTGCCGTCGAACGTGTCGATCAGGACAGTGATCGTTCCGTCCGGCTCGGTGCGGGTCACCCGGCGGGTGTCGTGCTCGCAGGTGATCAGCCGACCCTGGCGGTCGCGGGTGTTACCGTTCGCGTAGTTCGCGTTCGCCCGATAGACGCTGACGTGGCCGTTCTCGAGCCAGCGCATGATCCGGTTGTTCGGGATGTCGCTCCACAGCAGGTAACCGCCGTCCCGGAAGTAGACCGGTCCTTCCGCCCACCGGAAGCCTGTGGCGATGCGCTCGATGGCGGCGTTGCCGACCTTGTAGCGGAAAC
Source organism: Methylobacterium sp. A49B (assembly GCF_053346215.1). NCBI lineage: Bacteria > Pseudomonadati > Pseudomonadota > Alphaproteobacteria > Hyphomicrobiales > Methylobacteriaceae > Methylobacterium > Methylobacterium sp. A49B. The sequence continues at coordinate 226,946 of NZ_JBKFBO010000071.1, read as the reverse complement.
GCTTGTCGAGCGCCTCAACCCGCGGATCGGGATAGCGCGTGCCCGGCAGGTCTCCCAGGGGCAACCGGTCGGCCTGCGCCACGACCGTGGTCGCCACCAGGGCGGCGGCATCCACCAGGACATCACGTCGGTTCATCGCTCGTCTCCCCTGTCCGGTCTTCGAGCCGGACGGGGGATTGTACGGAAGCCGGGCGCTGTGTCTCGCGGATTTCGGGATGTGACGCTGGTAAGCGGACGCTCCGCGAACAGCCTGCCGTCATCGGCAAGGTTCGAATGCCGCCCGCGTCGCCGCCGAGCCGGGGGAATGCTCATCGCTCGGAACCGAACTGGTGACATCGGTGCACGTCCGCATCCCCCGGTGGATGGTGTTGGCGGAGCCCAGACCCGGCATGCGTGCGATGTCGTCCACGCCTCGATGTGGAAGGGAAGCTGTGCGTTTTTGCCCCAAGTCGTCGGCAGTTCGCCAAGGTCCTTCGGGACCTATCTGAGTTCGAAAGTCGCTTTGCTCGCAGGTTGAAGATCCTTGCGGAACGAATCTCAGCCTTCTTCACGTACTGAAATATAATTGAGCTTGGCCGCAGGTTCATCGTCTTTCGAGGCTAAAACAATGCGTTACCTTCCCGCTGGCTTATTCGCGCTCGCTATGATGGCAGCACCCGCTATCGCGTTGGACGCTGGGGATACAATGCAGGCCTGGGCCAGCGCATCGCCGAAGGACAAAGATAATCTACTGCGCAATCTAGACACGTCGGGTGTTGGGACTGGCTCCCGAGATCGTGTGCGCTCTTGCCTTGATGATACCTCTAGAACGGCCGGGCACTCGAGTTTGCCGATCTCAGAGGTGGCAAAGGCTTGCTTTGAACAGGCTGCGCGGGAAAATATATAGGCCCTTCAATGCGTCCATACCGAGGCACTTAAGGCGTTGAGCCGACACCAGCGGCAAAGAGCAGGTCACCAACCAAATGCGGAGTCGGCGACCTGCTGCGCGCAAGCCGCTCGCTCGGGCAACGATGAATGACTGCTCGGGGTGGTTTTCGTCTTTGCGCTTCCCCAAGGCAGATGCATCGAAGCGAACATAACCGGGGTCCGACCACGACCTATGGCAGACGAATGACTCCTTTCTCGGTAGGGCATCCCGCATGACGGAACACACGAGCATCCACGTGCGGCGTGCCGATCATGTCGGCTTCGCGGTCGCCTGCCTCGACGAAGCCCTTCGGTTCTGGGTCGGCGGGCTCGGCGCGCGACTCGTGCGGACGGGGGAGATGGGAGGCGAATTTCTCGGTCAGGTGACCGGAGCGCATGGGGCGACGGTGCGCATGGCGATCGTTTCGCTCGCGGATCAGACGATCGAACTTCTGGAGTATCAGGGTCCGGACCGACCGAGCGCGCCGGCCAAGCCGTCCGACCCTGGCTTCGCTCATCTGGCACTTATGGTCGATGATCTCGACGCGCTCCTGGTGCGGATCGCCCCCTACGGCTGGAAGGCGCAAGGCATTCCGCAGCCGCTTGCGAGCGGTGCGCGGGCTGGAACGAGGGTAATCTACGCTGTTGGCCCTGACGGCGCGACAATCGAGTTCATGCAGCCGCCAGCTTCCGTCTCAGATTTCTGATGCCGTCGGGCGGGAACCGCTTGCCATCCCGATCCGAAGTCGACAGAGGCCCGGCGAACGACCGCTATAGAGGAGCCTCGACGGCAGTCCGGGCGACCGCATCGGATCGATAGGAGGCTGTCCGCTTTCCCGTCCGGCCTTCTCCAAAGCGGGCCTGCCGCTTTCGGCCACTTCCGGTCTCGTCCACCCGGATCAATAAACGGCAGGGTTGGGTGGATTGCAGCTGTTCCGGTTTGGGAAGCGGGTCCGACAAAAGCAGACGCTCGGCAATTGGCTGCTAATGGCCGAAAGCGGAATGACCGCTTCGGAGCGAGCCCGCCGTACAGGCGGACGGCCGTGTCCGAGCCTCAACGCATCCCGGTGTATCCCGCATATCCTCAGTGCGTCCCGGGCATTGCGGCAGCAGCCCACGGCCCGTTCGAAAGCGGATGCGTCGCCACCTGCGAAGCAGGGGCGTAGCTTCCACCGATCACCACCAGCAGCAATCCGCCGACCAGACCGAAATTCTTGAGAAAGTCCCAGAGGTGCGCCCGGCCTTCGCCCTTCCGCGACCAGAAGCGCGGAAAGGTCCAGAACTGATGGTACATCACCGCTGTCACCGCACAGAAACCGGCGAGCACGAGAGCTGCGGCTCTGTCCCATAAGCCGGCTACGATCAGCAGCGGTGTTATCGCTTCGACGGCAATGCCCAGAATAAGAACGAGGCTGGGAAACGGAAGTGGGCCGGATTTCGCCTGCTTTATCGCCTCATCCCAATGGGCAACCTTATCGTAGGCGCTTAAGGGAAACATGCCGACGAGGCAGATTTTGGCGGCCAGGGGAATGGCCACCAGATTGATCCAAATCATATGAAAGCCTTGTCGGGATAGGTAAGCGGTCTCAGGCACAAGACCGCCCTGAGGAACTCGCACCTTCAACGTTCTCACGAAAGAGCGGTCTTCCGCAATAGATCCTGGTATTATTGAGCCCTCTCCGTGTGGGCTCGCCAGATCCTCCAGGCCTCTCATTCAAAATGTACCGCAATGCTGTCGTCTATCGACCGACGGCATCCTTATCCATGTGCTTCAGTACAAGGCAGGCCGATGCCGCAGGACCATTTCGACATCATCGTTGTCGGCTCGGGGCCTGGCGGCGGCTCGCTGACGGCACGGCTCGCCGGGACCGGAAAGCGTATCCTCCTCTTGGAGCGCGGCGATTACCTGCCGCGCTCGCAAGACAACTGGAGCGCGAAGACAGTCTTCGTGGACGGCGCCTACCAAGCGCGAGAAACATGGTTCGGTGGCAACGGCCAATCGTTCAGTCCGGCCCTGCATTACTATGTCGGCGGCAACTCGAAGGTTTATGGTGCCGCGCTGTTTCGCCTGCGCGAACGGGATTTCGGCGAGGTCCGCCACGTGGACGGCATCTCGCCGGCATGGCCGGTCTCCTATGACGCGTTCGAGCCGTACTACGCTCAGGCGGAAAAGCTCTTCGCGGTCCATGGCACACGCGGGGAAGATCCGACCGAGCCGTGGTCGAGCGGCCCCTATGACCACTCGGCCGTCACGCACGAGCCGCGCATCCAGCGGTTGTCGGAGGACTGGACCAAGGAGGGGCTCCGACCCTTCCATCTTCCCCTCGGGATCAAGCTCGACGAACGCAACGGCAAGCCGACGCCGACCAGCATCTGCATCCGCTGCGATGCCTTCGACGGGTTCCCCTGCCTGCTGAACGGCAAGGCCGACGCCCAGGTGATGACCGTCGATCCGACGCTTGCTGCGCACAGCAACGTCACGCTCCTCGTCAACGCCTACGTCTCGCGGCTGGAGACCGACCCGGCCGGCCGGACCGTGACCGGTGTCCGGGTGACCCGCGAGGGGCGGGAGGAGCGCTACACCGCCGATATCGTGGTCGTCGCCTGCGGAGCCCTGTCCTCGGCGCTGCTGTTCCTGCGTTCCGCCAACGCCGCCCATCCGAACGGCCTCGCCAACGGGTCGGATCAGGTCGGCCGCAACTACATGCGCCACAACATGTCCGTGTTAATGGCGCTCTCGAAGGAGGTGAACGACACCGTCTTCCAGAAAACACTGGCCGTTTCGGACTTCTACTTCGAATCCAAGGATTGGCAGTATCCGATGGGCCTGATCCAGATGTGCGCCAAGACGCACCCCGATCAGATCCGTGGCGAGGAGTTCCCCAAGTGGACGGGCTTCCTGCCGAACGCCCCGTTCGAGATGGCCGCGCGGCATTCCATGGATTTCTGGTTGCAAAGCGAGGACCTGCCCCATCCGGCCAACCGGATCATGCTGGAACGCGACGGCCGGGTGGTCCTTGATATCGAGGAGAACAACCGGGAGGCGCATGATCGCCTGCGCGCCAAGCTGTCCGATCTGCTGAAGCCGGCAGGGGCCTATACCTACCTGTTCGAGCGCTCACTCTACCTCGGCAAGAACATCCCCCTCAGCGGGACCGCCCATCAGGCGGGGACGCTGCGGTTCGGCACCGATCCGCGCAGTTCCGTGCTCGACCTCAACTGCAAGTCCCACGAGCTCGACAATCTCTACGTGACGGATGCGAGCTTCTTCCCGTCGATCGGCGCTGTGAACCCGACGCTCACGATCATCGCCAACGCCTTGCGGGTCGCCGACCATATCAAGGCGCGTCTGGCCTGACGCGCCGGTCCACCCTCACAAGCCCATCAGACGAGCTCTGCGGCGATCCGGCGCCGGCGGGGTCGGGGAGACGCCCGTTGAGCAAACCTATCGAGAGCTATGCCCTGATCGGCGACGGAGAGACCGCCGCCCTCGTCGCCCGCGACGGCGGGATCGACTGGTTGTGCTGGCCGGATTTCGACGACGATGCCTGCTTCAGCGCGCTCCTGGGCACCGAGGCGAACGGCCGGTGGTCGATCGCGCCACGGGACGCGGTGATTGGGTCCACCCGGCGCTACCGCGGCGATACCCTGATCCTTGAGACCGAGCTGACGACATCCGACGGCACGGTGCGGATCACCGACTTCATGCCGATCCGGGAGACGGTATCGGCGCTGGTGCGGATCGTCGAGGGCCTGTCGGGCACGCTTGCGATGACCTGCGATCTGCGGCCTCGCTTCGACTATGGGACCCTCAGTCCCTGGTGGGAGACCTGCGAGGGCGGAGCGGTAGCCCGCGCGGGCCGGCATCGCCTGACCTTACGGGCGAGCGTGCCCGTGACACTCGCCGAAGGCGCGGCGCAGGCGGCGTTTTCCCTACGAGAGGGCGAGCGCCACACCTTCATACTGACCCGCACCGACGCCTGGGCGGCGCGCGTTCCGGATCTCGACCCCGGGGCGGCGCTCATGGCGACGCAAGGTCATTGGGAACGCTGGATCGCGGCGTTCGATGCCGGACGAACCCGGTGGCCCGCCGCGGTCAAGCGCTCGCTGCTGACCCTAAAAGCTCTGACCCATAGCCGCTCCGGCGGCCTGATCGCTGCGGCGACGACCAGCCTCCCTGAGGTGCCCGCCGGAGGCATGAACTGGGACTACCGCTACTCGTGGCTGCGCGACTCGACCTTCACCCTCGGGGCCTTCCTCAACGCCGGCTTCCATGTGGAGGCCATGGCATGGCGCGATTGGCTTCTCAGAGCCGTCGCGGGCGATCCCCAGCAACTGCGCATCATGTACCGCAGCGACGGCTCCCGGCACCTGTCGGAGTGGACCGTGGATGCCCTGCCGGGGTACCGGGAGGCTCGCCCCGTGCGGATCGGCAACGCCGCCTCAACCCAGTTGCAACTTGACGTCTACGGCGAGGTTCTCGACACCCTGCTGCTGGCCCGGCGGGCCGGCATTGCAGCTACGGACCACCAGCGCGACGTGGAGCGGCGTCTGGCCGAGCATCTCGGGCGGATCTGGGAGGAGCGCGACGCGGGGATCTGGGAATCGCGGGGGGAGCCCAAGCGATACACCTATTCCAAGGTGATGTGCTGGGTCGGCTTCGACCGGGCACTGCGGACCGGCGACCTGCCGGATGCCCTGCGCGCCGCGCTCGCGGCGTACCGCGATAAGGCTCATGCGCAGATCTGCCACGACGGCTGGAACGCCGGGCTCGGGACCTTCACGCAGAGCTATGGCAGTCGCGCCCTCGACGCGAGCCTCCTGCTCCTTCCCCTCGTCCGCTTCCTGCCGGCGGACGAGCCTCGCATGGCGGCGACGATCGAACGGATCCGCTCCGATCTCGACCAGGATGGCCTCATCCGGCGACAGCGAGCGACGGGGGAGGACAACGACGAGGGCGCTTTCCTGCCTTGCTCGCTCTGGATGGCTGATTGCCTCCGCCTCCAGGGACGCCAGGAACTAGCCGAATCCTACCTCGAACGCGTGCTCGGGGTCGCCAACGACGTCGGTCTCCTCTCGGAAGAATACGACGGGGCCGGCCGCTGTCTGGCCGGGAATTTCCCGCAGGCACTGACCCATCTCGGTATCGTCAACACGGCGCTCGGCCTGTGCGGCCCGGTCATCGACCGCGGCGGTGGTTGAGATCCCTTCGCGCGACCGGATGTCCCCGTTACGGCGTCTGTCGCCGCGCTGGCTCGGTCCGAGGGATGGCAGACGTCACGGGATCAGGCTGCCCGCTTTCGCACAGCGAGCGACATCGGGCGCTCACAAGACCGTCAGACTAGATGTAGATCAAGCGGGATCGGATCGGTCATCGCGTAAAGCTTTCGGAAGACTTGATGCTGCCCACGGCGCGGCGCGGTCCTTCCCTGCGTCAGCGGCCATTCTGCCGGTGTGGCCCTTCTCCCCTGGACATCGTCATGACCGCCTCCGTCGCCAACGCCTGCTGGACGCATGTCGCCGAACGGGGGGTGGGGACGGTCGGCCTGTCCGATGGCACCGAAGGCCAGAGGCGAGCCGCGGTCCAAGACGGACACCGCGGCAATGCCTGACCCGATGTCACCGCCCGCGACCGGTCATGACGCCGCCCGCCGCAGCCGGGCGATCCGCTCCCGCATGCGCCCGGCCATGCTACTAATCGCACTCGCTCTGGCGCCGCTCGGTGGCTGCGCCGTCCTCGATCACGGCATGCTCGGCGCCGCCGGTCCCGTGGCCGAGCAGACCCGCAGCCTGTTCCTGACCGTCTGCCTCATCCTGCTCTTCGTCGTCGGACCGGTGCTGGTGCTGACCCCGATCTTCGCGTGGCACTACCGCCTGTCCAACACCAAGAGCGCCTATCGGCCCCAATGGGGCTTCAACTGGCCCCTCGAAGGGCTGATCTGGATCCCGCCGATCATCATCGTAATGATCCTCGCGGTGTTCCTGTGGCGGGACACCCACAGGCTCGATCCCTACAAGCCCCTCGCCTCGACCCTGCCTCCGGTGGAGGTGGAGGTGGTCGCCCTCGATTGGAAGTGGCTGTTCCTCTACCCCGACGAGGGGATCGCCAGCGTCAACGAACTCGTCATCCCCGTCGGCCGGCCGGTGCATCTCAGCCTGACCAGCACCACGGTGATGCAGTCCTTCTTCGTCCCGCAGCTTGCCGGACAGATCTACGCCATGGCCGGCATGACGACGCAGCTGAATTTTGCGGCGAGCCGTCCGGGCGTGTTCCGTGGGGAAAACGCCCAGTTCAACGGGATGGGCTTCCAGAACCAGAAATTCCCCGTCCGCGCGGAGGCCGACGACGGCTACCGCGCCTTCGTCGACCGGGCACGGGCGACCGGTTCGACCCTCGACATGGCAGCGTTCAAGGCCCTCTCCGCCCGCTCCGTCCAGGCCTCGCCCAGCGTGTTCGGGACGGTCAGCCCCGACCTGTTCCGGGCCATCGTCGCGATGAACGACCCCAACATGTGCGCCCCCGAGGGGCAGGACCGCCGATGACCGATCCCGCCCTCCGCTACGCGCTCCTCGGCCGCCTCGACGCGCACGCGCTGCCCTTCGTCCGCGCCTGGGAGAACCCCAACCTCAGCGAGATCATCGGCGCTGCCGCTGGCGCGATGGTGGTGATCGGCGCCGTGGTGCTCGTGGCGCTCCTCACCTGGATGCGCTGGTGGCGCCCGCTGTTCCTCGACTGGCTGACGAGCCTCGATCACAAGAAGATCGGCATCATGTACATCGTCATCGCCGGCGTGATGCTCAGCCGGGCGCTGATCGAGGCGGTGCTGATGCGCGCGCAGCAGTCGCTCGCGGTGAACGCCCCGGGGATCGTCGCGCCCGAACACTTCGCGCAGCTTTTCAGCACGCACGGCACCATCATGATCTTCTTCATGGCGATGCCGTTCCTGACCGGGCTCATCAACTACGTCGTGCCGCTCCAGATCGGCGCCCGGGACGTCGCCTTCCCCCTCCTCAACTCGATCAGCCTGATGCTGACGGCGGGGGGCGCGGGCCTCGTGATGATCTCCCTGGCGATCGGGGAATTCTCGACCGGAGGCTGGTCCGGCTACCCGCCCTACACGGAGAGGGCGTTCCAGCCCGGCGTCGGTCCGGATTACTGGATCTGGGCGATCACCCTGTCCTCACTGGGGACGACCCTCTCGGGGCTGAACTTCGCCGCGACAATCTACAAGAAGCGCTGCCCGGGGATGCGTCTCACCCGGATGCCGCTGTTCTGCTGGACGGCGTTGTGCACCTCGATCCTGATGATCTTCGCGATGCCGCCGCTGACGCTGGCCACCGCGCTGCTGGCCCTCGACCGCTACCTGGGGTTCCACTTCTTCACGAACGACCTCGGCGGCAACATGATGAATTATGTCAACCTCTTCTGGCTGTTCGGCCATCCGGAGGTCTACATTCTCATCCTGCCCGCCTTCGGCGTCTTCTCGGAGGTGATCTCGGCTTTCTCGTCGAAGGAACTCTACGGCTACAAGTCCCTCATCATCGCGACGATGGCCATCGCCGTGCTCTCGTTCACGGTATGGCTGCACCATTTCTTCACGATGGGCCAGAGCGCCAACGTCAACGCCTTCTTCGGCGTCGCGACGATGACGATCGCCGTCCCGACCGGGGTCAAGGTCTACGATTGGATCTGGACGATGTTTCGCGGCGAACTCCGGTTCACGCCGCCGATGCTGTTCTCGGTCGCCTTCATCATGACCTTCGTCCTCGGCGGCATCACCGGCGTCATGCTCGCCGTTCCGCCGATCGACTTCGTGGTCCATAACTCGGTGTTCCTGGTTGCCCACTTCCATAACGTGCTGATCCCTGGCCTCCTCTACGGGATGATCGCTGGATACCAATACTGGTTTCCCAAGGCGTTCGGGTTCCGGCTGTCCGAAGGCTGGGGCAAGGTCTCGTTCGGCTGCTGGGTGGTCGGGTTCTACCTCGCCTTCATGCCGCTCTACGTCCTCGGGCTCGGCGGCATGGCCCGCCGGACGCAATCGATCCTCGATCCGGATTTCCAGCCGTGGCTCACCGTGGCGGTGATCGGTGCCTTCATCCTGCTCGCAGGTCTGGTGACGCTGTTCATCCAGCTTGTCGTCAGCGTGCGCGACCGTGAGCAGAACCGCGTGCCGGTGGGCGATCCCTGGGACGGGCGCGGCCTCGAATGGTCGATCCCCGCCCCGCCGCCCGAGTACAATTTCGCGACCATTCCCACGGTGCACCGCCTCGACGCGTTCTACTGGTTCAAGGCAGACGGACGGGCTTACAAGCCCGCCGCGACCTACACCGATATCGTGGTGCCGAGGAACAGCTGGGTCGGGCCGATCGTCGGCGGCGCCGGGGCGGTCTGCGCCTTCGGCCTCGTCTGGCACATCGGCTGGATGAGCCTTCTCGGCTTTGCGCTGGCGTGGCTCGCGGTGATCGCCCGCAGTTTCGTGCGCGATACCCACCGGACGATCCCTGCCGCCGAGGTGAAGGCCAGGGAGGAGCGCTGGCTCGCCCTCGCGGCGAGGACCCGGCCGGTTCCGCGCCGCTTGGAGGAGAGTTCTGACAACCTCGGTTTGGCCGAGCCTTTCCCGGCGGAGGTCGCGGCGTGAGCGGATCGACCCAGGCCCATATCGGGCTGCACCTCGACAGCCCGGACCAGAGCCCGCCGGATGATGCCGAACTCGGCATCTACGGGTTCTGGATCTTCCTGATGAGCGATGCGGTGCTGTTCGCGCTGCTGTTCGCGATCTACGGCACGCAGCTTGCCGCCACCGCCGGCGCCCTCGGGCCGGCGGCGGAATTCAAGCTCGGCCCCGCCTTCATCGAGACGGTGATCCTGCTGACCAGCAGCCTGACCTTCGGACTGTCCGGGATCGCCCTGAAGTACGACCGGACCCGCACCGCCCTCGTGCTGTGGCTCGGCGTGACGCTCCTCCTCGGCCTCGCTTTCCTGGGGTTCGAAGTCCGCGACTTCGCGACGATGTTCGGGGATGGCGCCACGCCGGATCGGAGCGGCTTCCTCTCGGCCTTCTTCGCCCTGGTGCCCACCCACGGACTTCACGTCGCCGCCGGCTGCATCTGGATCGTCGTGATGCTCGTCCAGATCGGGGTCCACGGGACCGATGCGCGGGTGAAGCTCGACCTTCTGAGGCTCGGCCTGTTCTGGCACTTCCTCGACATCATCTGGATCGCGATCTTCTCGATCGTCTACCTGCAGGGGATACTCGGATGAGCGCGCAACACCCGTCCAGAGGATCGGTGCTGCTGAGGGCCTTGGGGGCGGCGGCGCTGCTCTCCGCAGCGCGTGCCGTCTCGGGCGGCTCGGGCGCGCCACGTCCGGACCGTGCGGGGCCCCGGCCTGACGGGACCGCCGCGAAGCAGCGCGACCTCGCCACCTATGGGATCGGCTATGCCCTGGCGCTGGGGCTCACGGGCCTCGCCTTCGCGGTTGTGACGTGGGGCTGGGCCGCAGGCTCGACGGCCCTCGGCATCGTCTTCGCCCTGGCCCTCCTCCAGGCCATCGTCCACTTCCGCTGCTTCCTGCACATCGACCTGCGGCGCTCACACCGCGACGACCTTCAATTGCTCTTGTTCTCGAGCCTCATCGTCTTCCTGATGGTGGGCGGCACCCTGGTCGTGCTGTTCAATCTGCGCATGCGGATGATGTAGCCGGACCGGGCGCCGCCAGGGCCGTCACCGCAGCCTGCGGGGCGGCTCGGTCGCGCGGGCCACGGCCACGGCGCCGACGAACGCCGCGCCGAGCGCGGCAGCGAGCCCGAGCTTCAGCCAGCGGGGGTCTACCGCCGGCACGGAGGTGAGCGCACGACCGTCGAAGCGCCCATGCGCCCCCGGATCCGTATCGACCGGTCGATCCAGATTGTCCGGGCGCCCTTCGAGGGCCGCTTGGCTCGTCATCTCGCCGCGATAGCCATGGCGGGCGAGGTAGCCATCGATCCAACCGGGAATGATCATGTTGCCGATGATCGCCTTCCAGGTCGGGACACCGATCCAGAGCTCGCGGGGCATGGTTTGGGCCGCGCGGTAGACGTGGCGGGCGATCGCCTCCGGCTGATAGATCGGCGGGACCGGCTCCAGCCGGCGGGGCATGCGGGTGCGGGCCCAATCGAATTGCGGCGTGTTCACCGCCGGCAGTTGGACCATGGTCAACCGCACCCGGCTTCCGTCATGCAGCAATTCGCTGCGCAGGCTGTCGAGGAAGCCCCGGATAGCCGCCTTGCCGGCGCAGTAGCTCGCTTGCAGCGGGATCGACCGGTAGGCGAGGGCCGACCCGATGCAGATGACCGAGCCGGTATTGTGGGGCTGCATGTGCTTGAGGGCCGCCAGCGTGCCGTAGACCTGCCCGAGATAGGTGACCTCGGTCGCCCGCTTGAATTCGTCCGGCGTGGTCTCCTGGACCGGGGCGTAGATCGTGACCATCGCGACATTGACCCAGACGTCGATGCCGCCGAATTTCTCGACAGTCCGATCCGCCGCCTGCATCACCCCGTCGGCATCTGCGACATCGACCTTGTGCGCCAGGGCGCGTCCCCCGGCCCGCTCGATGTCCTGCACCGTCCCGTTCAGACCGGCCTCGCCTCGGGCCAGCACCGCGACGTTCCAGCCGTGCCGGGCGAATTCGTGAGCGATGGCTCGACCGACGCCGGCGCTGCCCCCCGTGACGACGACGGTCGGTTGCCGGCGCTGCTGCTTCTCGTGTGTCACCTTGACCTCTCAAGCTCGATACAGTGAAGTCCGATCCACGGGCGGGAGCGGCTCTGCAGGGTGCGGACGCCCTTCGATTTCAGCTCAGCGCGTCGCCGGAATGCGATCCCGCCCGAACAGGGATGGTCACGGTCGCCGCTCACGCCGCCGCGGACGCATCGGCAGGCTCCGGGCCGGGGATGGCGATGCGCTGGGCCCGGAACTGCGAGTAGAGGATCACGCTGGCTGCCGCCGCATAGAGGCACCAGACGGAGGTGAAGGCGTAGCCCTTCACCACCAGGGTCGCGATCACCCCGACGAAATTGAGCAGGCCAAACCAGCGCACGATCCGGTGGCTCGACAGGATCAGCGCGCCGCACGTCGCCAGGACGTAGATCGCCGCTACGGCCGAGAGGGCCGTGCCAGGGTTGTCGTAGTGGATCGAGTGATGCTCGATGCAGGCCGTGCTCGGATAGACGACGAGGCCGCGGAACACGAAAGCGGCGAGCCCGGCCCCAATTAGCGTCAGCCCGCCGATCAGTCGGCGGCGCCAGCCGGGGGGCTCCATCAGGAGGACGGCCAGGGGCATCAGCAGCGGAAGGATGCCCTGGGCATAGAGCATGTAAAGGAAGACGAGGTGCCCTTGCGCCTCCTGCCGGATCTCGCCCCTGAGGCCGAGCCACACGAAACCTTCCGTGAACTGGTGCAGGGCGAAGAACACCGGTGTCGCCGCGAACAGCACGGTCCGCGGATGCTTCACCTGCGCGAGGGTCGCGACGCCTACGAGCCCGATGATTCCACTCGCGAGGAAATCCACCTCGGGCGAAAAGCACATCTGGAGATCCTCAGGATAGATGGTGGGCCGCCTCCAGACGGCGCGAAGGCGCACGATCCGGCTCCGCCGGCGACCGGCAGCGCTTCTCTATCGTTTGGATGGGCAGAACCGCTCGTCCTGCCATGCCCCGCCACCCGGCTGCACCGCCGTGAAGCAGGCGCCCTTCGGCTGCTGGCCGCCCGGTAGGACGTCGTTCGACGGCCCGTGCACGATCTCCTCGCGCACGAAGCCTTCCGTCGCGCCGTAGACGACCCGGCACCAGCCCGCTTCGCACGACCGGACGTTGAGAGGCGTCTCGCGTTCCACCTCATCGAGGACGCGGGCGCTGCTGCGCGGGGCCGCGTAGAAATATGTGTCCCACCGGGCCGCCTCCGGTGCGGCCGAGGCTGGTGCCACCGCCCAACCAAGCACGCCGGCCATCAGGGCCATCGGCCAGATCCGTCTCATCGACACCGTTTCCTGCTGGCGCCGATCCTGTCGGCAGGCCGCACGCTATCGCGTCCGCCGCAGGGATGACTTGATAAATGTCATGCCGAACTGACGGCAGAGATGTCATTCCAGTCTGACACATGGGGTGCCAGGGGCCGCAGGCATGGCGATGCTCTCGTTCGAGCGAAAGTACCGGATCGCCGGCGGGACGCTGGTGGGCGGGAGCCTGTTCGATTTCTGGGTGGGGCCGTTCTACGTCGGCTTCTTCGGCGTCACGGCGGCGTTCTTCGCCCTGCTCGGCACGCTGCTCATTGTCTACGGGGCTGCTATCGGCCCGACCTGGGCGCTGTTTCAGATCAGCATCGATCCCCCGCCCATCGCCAACGGGCTGGCCTTCGCGCCGCTCAAACAAGGTGGCCTCTGGCAAATCATCACGGTCTGCGCGCTCGGCGCCTTCGTCTCCTGGGCGCTGCGACAGGTGGAGATCTGCCGCAAGCTCGGCATGGGCTACCACGTGCCGGTGGCGTTCTCCTTCGCGATCCTCGCTTACGCCTCGCTCAACGTGGTGCGGCCGATCCTGCTTGGAGCCTGGGGCTACGGCTTCCCCTACGGCATCATGAGCCACCTCGATTGGGTGTCGAACGTCGGCTACCAGCACCTCCACTTCCACTACAATCCTGCGCACATGATCGCGGTGACGTGCTTCTTCACCACGACCTTCGCGCTGGGCCTCCATGCTGGCGAGATCCTGGCGGCGGCCAACCCGGGCAAGGGCAAGCCGGTGAAGTACGACGAGTACGAGAGCGCCTATTTCCGCGACACGATCATGTATTCGATCGGCGAGATCGGCATTCACCGGCTCGGCTACTTCCTCGCCCTCAATGCGGGGCTGTGGAGCGCGGTCTGCATCATCATCTCCGGGCCGTTCTGGACCCAGGGCTGGCCCTACTGGTGGGACTGGTACCTGAACCTCCCGGTCTGGAGCACGGGCGGCAAGATCTAGCCACCTCGTCCCCGACCCCTCCTGCTTCTGCCGAAGACTGTCCGACGGAGATCACGCAGATGCCGCAGTTCCACACCCTGTGGACGCATATCGAGCTGCGCGGCCCCGACGAGGCCGGGCCGCCGCTGCAGATCGGCTCCCCCGGCCGGATCGGCAAGCCGTTCCACTCGCAATGGCTCGGGCGCATCGGCGAGATGCAGGTGCTGCCGACCCATCTCGGGCCGACCGGCGTCGCCTCGCTGCTGTGCGGCTTCATCGCCATCGAGATCATCGGCCTGAACATGCTGGCCTCGGTGGACTGGAACCCGGTGCGGTTCATCCGCCTGCTGCCGTTCCTGTCCCTCGATCCGCCGCCGGCGAAGTACGGCCTCAACCCGTTCCCACCCCTGCGCGAGGGCGGGTGGTGGCTGATGGCCGGGTTCTTCCTCACCGCCGCGATTCTGCTGTGGTGGGTGAAGATGTACCGCCGCGCCCGGGCGCTGGGCATGGGCACCCACATCCCGTGGTGCTTCGCCAGCGCGATCTGGCTCTACCTCGTGCTCGGCTTCATCCGCCCCATCGCCATGGGCTCGTGGTCCGAGGCGGTGCCGTTCGGGGTGATTCCGCACCTCAACTGGACCGCGACGTTCTCGGTTCGCTACGGCAACATCTTCTACAACCCGTTCCACATGCTCTCGATCTCGTTCCTCTACGGATCGACGATGCTGTTCGCCATGCATGCCGGGACGATCCTGGCGGTGACGCCGCTCGGCGGCGAGCGCGAGACCCATCAGATCACCGACCGGGGCACGGCCGCCGAGCGCGCGGCTCTGTTCTGGCGCTGGACCATGGGTTTCAACTCGAACTACGAGTCGATCCACCGCTGGCTCTACTGGTTCGCAACCCTGGTCACCCTGACCGGCGGCATCGGCATCCTCGCCACCGGCACCCTCGTCGACAACTGGTACCTTTGGGGCGTCAAGAACGGGCTCGCCCCGCAATACCGGCCAGCTCCAGACCTCCCGGCAGCGCCGCCGGCGCAAGCGCTCAAGACCATGCAGGACAAGGTACTCGGACGATGAGGATCGGCCCACCCATCCTGGCGGTCGGCCTCGTCTGCGCCGGCCTGTTCACCCTGTTCGTGCCGACCTGGAACCTGCCGACGCAGGGCACCCAGACCGGGCCGAACGGCCCATCCCTCGTGCAGTACGCCCCCACCGGCAGCCCCCTGTTCCAGACCCGGAACGGCCCGCCGCCGGCCAATCCGCCGCTGATCGAGGACACCCGCAGGGCGACGGACGCCTACAAGAACGTCACGGTGCTCACCGACCTGAATGCCGGCGAGTTCATGCGGCTGCAGCAGGCGATCACCAACTGGGTCGCTCCGCAGCAGGGCTGCGATTTCTGCCACGCGGGAGCCGATTTCGCCTCGGACGAGAAACCGACCAAGGCAGCCGCCCGGGACATGCTCAAGATGGTCCGCCACCTCAACGCGGACTGGACCGAGCATGTCGGTGCCGCCGGCGTGACCTGCTGGTCCTGCCACCGGGGTCAGCCGGTGCCGGCGGAGATCTGGTTCTCGCGCCCGCCCCACCCGCAGGGCGCCCACATGGACAAGCCGGAGAACTGGAACGAGTCCGGCGACAGCGTGCGCCAGTTCTTCCCCAATGCCGGCTACGAACTCTACCTGCTCCAGGACACGCCGGGCCTCGCCCAGTCCTATACGGCGCTGCCCAACGGGCAGGTGGCCGATCAGGTCGTGGTGAAGCGCCTCTATGAGGTGATGATGCAGATGTCCGCCGGCATGGGCGTGAACTGCACCTACTGCCACAACTCCCGCGCCTTCTACGATTGGGGCCAGAGCCTGCCCGCCCGCTGGACCGGCTATTCCGGTATCCAGATGGTCCGGGACATCAACCGCAACGTGCTGCTGCCCTTGGCGGTGCGGATGCCGCAGACCCGGGAAACGGCGGACGACCCGCACACGATCGTGCTGCCCGACCGGATGCGCGGCCTGCAGGAGGGCAACGGCTTCGTCCTCTGCGCCACCTGCCATTACGGGCTGCCGAAGCCCGCCGACCACGCGCAGGAGCTGCTCACGGTCTTCCCCGGGCTGAAGGGCCCCGGCCGCGAACACGCCGCCTCCGCCACCGACCAGGGAGGCCAGCCGTGAACGAGGGCGTCAGCCAGATCGCCGGGGCCGCCGGCCACGGGATCCCCCCGGCCACCGGACTCCTCGGCAGCACCAACGCCACCGAAGCCGTGGGCGCCTGGGGCTTCCACCTTGGGGCGGTGACGCAGCACATCGACGGCGTCGTGGTGCTGTTCTGGGCCTTCGCGCTCTTCTTCGGAACCCTGTGCTGGTATCTCCGGGCGGAGGACAAGCGCGAGGGCTATCCGATGGAGGATCCGACGCAGCCCCCGCGCGCCCATCCCCTGGTCGGCTTCCCGCCGCCCCCCGCGCCCAAGACCTTCACGCTTCAGAAGGGCGGGACGGTCACGCTCCCGAACTTCATCTCGCCCCCGGAGGTGCCCGCCCGCCACCTCCATCCCTTCCCCGGCTCGGCTCTCGTGCCGACCGGCGCCAACCCGATGCGCGACCCCGTCGGTCCGGCCTCCTACGTCCTGCGCGACGAGGAGCCTCTTCTGTTGGAGGGCGAGAAGCTGCAACTCGTGCCCCTGCGCGAGGTCGGCGACGCGTGGCACGTCCAGGGGGGCGATTCCGATCCGGTGGGAATGCCGGTGGTCGGTCGCGACAACAAGGTCGCCGGACATGTCCGCGACCTCTGGGTGGATCGCGGCGCCAAGCTGCTGCGCTACCTCGAAGTGGAGTTGAACGACGGGCGCCGCCGCCTGATGCCGGTCTTCTTCGCCAATGTCAGCCCGAAGTTCCGCCGGGTGAAGACGCGCTCGATCTACGCCGAGCAGTTCGCCGCTATCCCCGAGCTCAAGGATCCCGACCGGATCACCGCCCGGGAGGAGGATCGGATCAGCGCGTACTTCGCCGGGGGCAAGATGTTCGCCGAGGGCGTGCGCCGGGGGGCGTTCGGTGGCTCGTCCCGGGACGGATTTGGCCGGAGGACGACGGCATGACGATGCGCATTCCCCACCCCGCCGCCCCGGCCGGCGCTCCCACCCGCCCCGTGGGCGTCCGCCTGGAGCCGGGGGAGCGGATCCTGTGGCAGGGGAGGCCGCTGGCCTCGGCCCTGCGCCGCCACCTCCTGAAAGGCCGCTGGCTCGCCGCCTACTTCGCGCTCCTCCTCGGCTGGAAGCTCGCGCTAATCGTGGCCCTCCGGGGCCTGCGCCCCCAGGAGGTGTTCGACACCGCCGTGCTGCTCGCCCAGGGCGCGGCCCTCGCGGGGATCCTCGCCTACCTCGCCTGGGCCCTCGCCCGCAGCACGACCTACACCGTGACGAGCCTGCGGATCGTCATCCGACACGGCATCGCCCTCCAGGGGACCGTCGACATCCCCATGCGCGCGATCCGCAATGTCGCCGTGCGGATCCATCACGACGGGACCGGGGACGTAGCGCTGACCGTGCGGGACGGCGCCGGGGTCGGCCTCAGTAAGCTGTGGCCGCATGTCCGGGGCCTCAACCTGTCCGCCCCGGTTCCGATGCTGCGCGGCTTGCCGGACGCCGCCGTCCTCGGGACCCAGCTCGCGCGCCGTCTTGACGGTCCCGCCCCGGCCCTGAGCGAACAGGACGTCCGGCCTCTGATGTCGCCCCACGCGACGGCGGCCTGACGGGCGCGGCCTTGGCGACGGATCTCCTCCAGGCCCTCATGGCCGCGCTGGCGCTCGGCCTCGTCGGCATTCTCTCCATCGCCGTGGGCGAGCCGCTGCTGGTGCCGAGCCTCGGCGCTGCGATCCTGCTGCAGGTCCACCTGCCGGACCTGCCGAGCGCGCGAGCGTGGAACACGGCCGTCGGCCAGCTCTGCGGGGCCGCCTGCGGTTTCGCGGCGCTCGCCGCGCTCGGCGCCGCGCACGACCCGAGCTTCAGCGGGCTTCATCCCCTGACGGCCGGACGGGTGGCGGCGACGACGGCGGCCGTGGCCGGAACCCTGCTGTCGCAGGCCCTCCTCGGCGCGATCAACCCGGCCGGTGGCGCGACGGTGCTCATCGTCACCCTCGGCTCGGAGGCCGCCACCTGGGTGGGGGCGGCGCGTCTGACGGCCGCCGTGCTGCTCCTGACCGCCCTCGGGGAAGGGGCGCGCCGCCTCTCGCTGCGGCTTCGCCGCTGAATCCCCTAGGCCGAAGCCCTTTCGTCGGAACGGCGTCGGTCCTCATTGAAGTGCAGGTAGACGGGATCGAACTCGGCCGTGGTTACGAGGCCCGGCCAGTCGTGGATGGTCAGGTGGCCACCCTGCAGGACGATCCGGCGCTGCGCGCGCAGGGTCCGCAGTGACCGGTTGAAGTGCACCGCCGTGACACCGACCGCATCGGCCAGCTCCGCCTGCGTCGGCGGTAGGGGACAGGACAGGTCGCCGGCCAGTCCCACGGCGCGCTGGCGCATGTACATCTCGCAGAAGAGATGGGCCGTACGGCCCAGGGATTGCCGGCGGCCGAGCGTCATGATCCGCTCGCGGTAGACCGAGGCATCTACCAGCGTGTCGCGCCAGAGCGCCGCCATGACCCCCGGCCGGCCGACGACGAGGGCGCGCATCGCCTCATGTGGGATGAAGGCTAGCGTGCAGGCCGTGAGGCTCGCCAGCGAATGATCCATCACCGGCAGGTAGAGATGCTGCAGATCCGGAATGTCCCCGGCGATGTAGAACGACAGGATCTGGCGGTCGCCCGTCGCCGTATAGGCGTAGCGGTGAGCCCAGCCCTTGAGGACGAGGCAGCAATGGGCGGGTCGCTCGCCGACCGTGGCGACATCCTCGTGGGGGCCGACCTGCCGGATCATGTGCGGCAGGGCGAGCACGGCTCGTCGCTCCTCGTCGTTCAGACGGATGACGCTGTCGAGCTTGCGAAGGAGTGGCGCCAGGGTCGGGGGTTGAGAGTCAGCCACCGTCACGCCTCGGGCCCGTTCGACCAGACAGTCGTCAAGGTCAGGGTCGCATCCAGTACGGAGGCCCCGGTCGCATCCCGGACGACGACCGCGATCGTATGCCGGTCGTCAACGACGGACTCCTCCCCCGCGATGCCCGTGAGCGTCCGCACGGCGATGGCTCGGACCTCGTCGAGATCACGGCATTCTGTACCGGTCTCGTCCTTATGCAGGCCACCGTTCTCAATCTCGAAGAAATAGCGTGCCAATGCGAAAGTCTCGGGGCGGGCCGGTTCGGTCCAAACTGAGCGCAACAGGAATGGTTGCAGGTCGTCCGCTTGCGTTCACACGGCCGGCTGCGCGAGCCGCAGCTGGGTGGGATCAGTGAGACAGGCATCGGCGCCCCACATCGCGGGCGCTGCGCCACCCCGGGCGACGAGGGCGCCTCCGACGACGACGCGCAAGGCGGGATTGCGCGAGGCCCGACGGATCGCCGGCATCGCCTGGCTCAGGGCGATCGAATGGACTTCGCAGGCGAGGGAGAGACCGAGGACATCGTACCAGCCGTTGGCGAGGTCCGCGAGAAGCGTTGCCAGGGAATTGGGGGTCGTTCCGCCGACGATCGCGGTCGCCCAGCCCGCATCGCGGAAGTGCCCGGCCACGGTGCAGAGGCCGAAGGTGTGGGTCTCCCCTGGCGCTGCAGCGAGAAGAATATGGCCCTTGGGCTGCCCAACCCCATGCTCGACCCGCGACCCGATCGCCTCTCGCAGGAGGGATTGGAGCCGTCCCATCGCCTCGGTGACTTGGAGGAGGTCACAGAAATCCTGCTCCCACATCACGCCGAGATTTTGCGCCACCGGCACCAGTATCTCCCCGGCCAGAACGTGCCATGGGGTGCCGCTGACCGCGTGCCGGGTGATTTCCGTTTGAAACCCGCCAGGATTGTCGAGCAGAAGCCTCGTCAATTCGTGAATATCCCGCGCGGCGGCCTGGACATGCGGGCGATGGATATCGCGAAGTTTCGGAAGGATCTCTTGCTCGACGAGGTCCGAAAGGATGTTGGTGGACGCGCCGACGGCGACACTGGGCGCTCGCCTCTCAGGCTCCAGCGATAGGCGGCAGGAAATTCGGCATCGTCTCGCGTCAAGATATATCGATGACGATCCCTGCGGTCGAACAGGATCGTCTGGAAACGGCATACTCATCGATCAATCGATGGCACATGCCAAAATGAGCCACATTGATAAAAGTCAACCGACCTTTTCCCGCGCATGCAGGTTGATCATGCTGGCCGATAAGCCGGCGGCATCACTTCGTATAGGGGTCCAAATTTTGTTACCTTCAACGACAGGTAGATAGGGTTGCGGCTGTCGAGCCAAGCTTGGTGAGCCGCCTCCCTTCAATTCATCAGCCGACCGCCTTCGTTCGTCCGCGAAGGCGGCCGATCGGGATCACGTCGTTCGAATCAGGCGGTGCCGTTTCCGCCGGTCGCCCCGTAGACCTCTCCGGTCACGTAGCTCGCCTCCTGGCTTGCCAGGAACACGTAGACCGGCGCGAGCTCGACCGGCTGGCCGGGCCGACCCAGCGGCACGTCGGAACCGAACTTCTCGACATTCTCCTGCGGCTGACCGCCCGAGGGCTGCAAGGCTGTCCAGAACGGGCCCGGCGCCACCGCATTCACGCGGATGCCCTTGGCGATCTGCTGCTTGGCCAGCGCCTTCGAGAAGGCGACGATGCCGGCCTTGGTGGTCGCGTAGTCCACCAGGATCTGCGGCGGGTTGTAGGCCACGACCGAGGCCGTGTTGATGATCGACGCGCCCGCCGGCATGTGCGGCAGGGCGGCCTTGGTGATCCAGAACATCGCGTAGAGGTTGGTCTTGAGCGTCCGGTCGAATTGCTCGTCCGTGATGTCGCCGATGTCCTTCTGGTTCGTCTGCTTGCCAGCGTTGTTGACCAGGATGTCGAGGCCGCCCAGATCGGCGACGGCCTTTTTCACGAGCATGTCGCAGAACGCCCTGTCGGTGATGTCGCCCGGCATCAGGACGGCCTTGCGGCCTTCCGCCTCGATCAGCTTGGCGACCTCCCGGGCGTCAGGCATCTCGTCCTCGACGAAGCTGAGCGCCACGTCGGCACCCTCGCGGGCGAACGCGATGGCAGCCGCCCGCCCGATGCCGGAATCGGCGCCGGTCACCAGGGCCTTCCGGCCTGCGAGACGTCCATGCCCTCTGTAGCTGGTCTCGCCGTGGTCGGGCTTCGGGTCCATCGCCTCAGCCAGCCCCGGCGCCTCTTGCGGCTGCCGCGGGAACGGAGGCTGTGGGTACTGCGTGCGGGGGTCCTGCATCGCGAGGCGCTTGTCGGCGGAGTCAGTCATCGGATGTCCTGGGATCTGAATGCGCGACCGGGACGACCATCGTCGCGGTCGCAATAGAGTGGGTCGTAATCCCAGGCCGAACGAGGATGTTCCTGCCCGCGCATCCGAAGTCGCACTCTCGGATCCAGCCGATCGAGGCATGGAAGCCGGCCACGCAGGATCACGCAGTTGTCATCACCCGAAAACAGATCGCGCTCTTAACGTCGCCAACTCGTTCGCATCCTTCGTGAAACTAGGACACATGGGTCAAATGCGCCGCAGTACCTTCATCTGGCGACGCGAGATCTAGTCTCAAATGCCGCAGGCTCTCGACCTTACGGCTCGGAAACGAGGTCAGGCGCGCCCAGTTGCCCAAATCGCAGCCGCC
Source organism: Methylobacterium sp. A49B (assembly GCF_053346215.1). Classification (NCBI taxonomy): domain Bacteria; kingdom Pseudomonadati; phylum Pseudomonadota; class Alphaproteobacteria; order Hyphomicrobiales; family Methylobacteriaceae; genus Methylobacterium; species Methylobacterium sp. A49B. The sequence continues at coordinate 205,330 of NZ_JBKFBO010000071.1, read as the reverse complement.
ATGTGCTGCCGTTCCGCGCAACACTGCGTCCGTCTGAGGCTTCCTGCGCCATGCGACTGCCACCGGATGATCGCGTGCACTCCAGCGCGGAGGCGTTCCGCGCCTTCATCCGCGATGCCCCGTTTCCCTGCGTAGGTGCGAAATCCGCCCTCTCGCATGGGCGGTTGAGGATTGTCGTCGCCCGCGACATCCGGTCGAGCTGGGACGACATGCGGATCTACCCCGCCCTGCTCGCCTTCATCGCGAGCTACAAGGCGCAGCCCGATCTGTTCCAGAGCTTCGCCGTCGTCTTCGAGGGGCCGGGCGACCTCGACGAGGCGGGGTTCGAGGATCGGCTCTGGCGCCGCGTCCAGTCGTTTTCGGACAAAGACGCGTCCCTCGGTCTTCCCCACGACGATCGGGTCGCCAGCGATCCCGAGAACCCGCATTTCTCGCTGAGTTTCGGCGGCGAGGCCTTCTTCGTCGTCGGCCTCCACCCCCGGGCGAGCCGTCCCGCGCGGCGGTTCGCATCGCCGGCGCTCGTCTTCAATCTGCACGCGCAATTCGAGCGCCTGCGCGCCGAAGGGCGCTACGAGAAGCTGCGGACCTCGATCCTAGACCGCGACCTCGATTTGGCGGGCAGCCTCAACCCGATGCTCGCGCGCCACGGCGAGACGTCCGAGGCCCGCCAGTACAGCAAGCGGGCGGTCGGCGACGAGTGGCGCTGCCCGTTCCGAGGGCGGCCGGACACATCGCGGGACAAGGCCGGACGACCGCAACACGACCTGCCGTTCGACCAGCTGTTTCCGGTCGGCGGTCCATGGCGCTCGGCGCAGGCTGGGGAGAAGACGCGATGATGGACCAGTCCAAGGCACCGATCCTCGATGCGCTGGCCGCCGTCGAGCGCGGCAGCATCGCGGGCTTCGGCGGTCCCGGCCACGACGAGGGGCGGGCGGCCTCAGCCGACATCGTCGCCCTCCTCGGCGAACGGGCATTCCGGGCCGACGTGCTGACACCCAAGGGGCTCGACGACCGCACGGAGTCCTTCGGGGTGATGCAGCAGGCCTACCGCCTTGCGGCCGAGGCCTGGGGCGCGGAGCTCTGCCGCTTCTCGACCGGTGGCTCGACGCAGAGCATTCAGACCGCCGTCGCGGCCGTCGCGGGCCCCGGCGACACGGTGCTGATCGCCGCCAACGAGCACAAGGCGGCCTTCAGCACGGCCGTCTACGCGGGCGTGAACCTCGTGGCGATCCCGCCGGTGATCGACCGGGAGCGGGACGTCGAGCACGGCACCGATCCCGCGGCGCTCGCCCGGCTTCTGGACCTCCATCCGAACGCGAAGGCCGCGCTCGTGATCAGCCCGACCTTCTTCGGCGTGACGAGCGACATCCGTGCCCTTGCGGAGGTCTGCCACGCCCGCGGCGTTCCCCTGATCGTCGACGCCGCCTGGGGCGCGGCCTACCCGTTCTGCGACCGCCTGCCGGACAACCCGATGGCCCTCGGCGCGGACGTCATGGTGGTGAGCGTACACAAGACGATGGGCGCGCTCGCGCAGGGCTCATTCATGCTGGTCTCCGGCGACCTGATCGACCGCGAGCGGTTCGTCTGGGCATTCGAGATGCTCCAGTGCACGAGCCCCTCGGTGCCGATCCTGGCGTCGCTGGACGCGACCCGACGTGTCCATGTCGCCGAGGGGCAGCGGCTCTGGCAGCGCGTGGTCGACCTCGCCGACTCGGTCCGGGATCGTCTCGCGTCCGTCGACGGGATCGCGATCTACGGACGGGAGATGATCGGCGGTCCCGGCGCGCACGACCTCGATCCGACCTTCCTGATTCTCGACGTACGCGGGCTTGGGATGTCCGGCTACGAGGCCGACGAGTGGCTCCAGGCCGAATGGAAGGTGAGCGCAGTGCTGGGCGACCTGCGCCACATTGGGTTCAGCTTCTCGCTCGGCACGACCGATGCGGACGCCGAGCGTCTCGTTGAGGGCGTCCGCGACTTGGCCGCTGCGGCCAAAAGGGGCGATGCCCGCTTCCACGCGATCCCGGACGACGCGCCGGACTACGCCTCGCTCGCGCCAGCAATCCCGACGGCGCCTGCACTTCCACCCCCGCAGGCCGCAGCGGCGAAGTTCGATCGCGTACCCTACGAGCAGGCTGTCGGACGGATCGCCGGGCAGTCGGTCGCGGTCGTACCCCCCGCCATTCCCCGCCTGCTCCCGGGGCAGATGATCACCGCCGCGCAGGTCGCCTTTCTCCGGGCGAACCTGGGGGCCGGAGCGTTCATCCTCGACCCGGACGAGCATGGCGACGGTTTGGTCCGCGTCGTGCGCGAGAACTGACCCGCCAACGGGCGGAGAAAAAGGGCGCGTGCCCTCGATGCGACCCGACTTGGGCCGACGAAGTCGAACCCCTTCGGGATCGACAGCCGCTCAGATCAGGACACCGGACAACCCGAGCCACGTCGCCATCGACCTCAGCTCTTCGGACAACCGCTCCATCGTCTCCGCCGGCGCCCCGGGCTCAAGGTGCGTGCGCAGGACGATCAGCGCGCCGGCCCTGCGGTCCGCCTTCAGGTCGACGCGGGCGACGAGCGCGCCGTCCAGCAGGAACGGCAAAACGTAGTAGCCGTGCTCGCGCTTATGGGCGGGCGTGTAAATCTCGAGACGGTACCGGAACCCGAACAGCCGCTCGGTCCGCGGACGGTGCCAGACGAGCGGGTCGAACGGCGACAGGAGAACCGCCCCGCGGTGCCGGCGGCCGGACCGCGCATCCCGGTGCAGATAGGTCTGCTGCCGCCTCCCGCGGACGGTCGCCGGGACAAGGACGCCCTCCTCGACGAGCTGCTCGATGGCCAGCCGCGCGTCAGTCGGCGGTAGACGGTAGTAGTCGCGCAGGTCGTTCGCGGTTCCGACGCCGAGCGCCCGCGCCGATCGCGCGACGAGCTCCCGACGGGCATCCGCGGGATCTGGGGTCGGCCGGGCGAGGACGGACCGGGGCAGCACCCGTTCGGGTAGGTCGTACACGCGCTCAAAGCTACTCCGCCGATGCGTCGACGCGATCAGGCCGGCCCAGAAGAGCCATTCGAGCGCGTGCTTGGCATCGCTCCAGGCCCACATGCCCTTGGAAGACTTCGGTGACGCGATCTCCGATGCCGCCAACGGGCCTTCCCGTTCAATTCGGGCGAGCAGGGCGTCGGCCTCCGCGCGGCGCGCGCCCGCGAACGGTTCGAGCCGGCTCCAGACGCCACGGCCCTCGCGCGCGCGGTCCATGCGCCAGCGTAGCAGGGGCTGGAGTTCGATCGGCAGCAGGGACGCCTCGTGGCCCCAGTACTCGAAGACGCATTTCGATCGGGCGATCGTCAGGATGTCGAGTGTGCCGCGATCGTAGGCTCCCAGACGCGAAAACAGCGGCATGTAGTGGGCACGGACCAAGATGTTCACGCTGTCGATTTGAAGGAGGCCGAGCCGGCCGATCACCCGGCGCATCCGTGCGGCGTCCACATCGAGCGATCGCGGCCGCGCACCGAAACCCTGTGCGGTCAGGGCGATGCGGCGTGCCTCGGAGTCTGACAGTTCGGTTGTCAGGATGCCCTCCGGATCCCGTGCGGCTGACAGGCAAGGCGGAGCCAGATCATCCGCATTTCGCGATCGATAGGTCTCTGGGATAGTTCATGGCAATCCGGGTTCTCAAGACGGCTGAGACTGTCGTCCCATCCTCGGACCGATGATGAACGAGCCGGCGTCGTGCGCTCGACCTGCCGGACCGCCATTTCGCGGACGATCTGCGGCCCGGGGTTTGTCTGCTTTGGAGAAGTTGAAGGAAACTGTTGAGTGACCGGGATGGGCGCGAAGCAGCCAGAGGAGCCGTCCAGTACACGTCCGCTATTGGGATCCGAAGGAGTACGCATGAACGACTGCGTTGGGTCGACACCGGACGGATGGCTTCGCGCGGCTGAACGTCCGCTACCGGGCGTGGAGCCAACTTCTGCTCATGGCGCATCGCGGTCCTTCGGTCATGCAGGCGCGAATGGGAGAGAACTGCTGGTCTCCTTCGTTGTACAGCTTGATGGTGTTTGCAGCCTGACGACAGCCGAGATCCTGTATTCCTGGATGGCATCCCTCGAGGCGACCGAGGCGGTGGCAGCTCGCCCACAGGGCCGACCGTGCCGCTCGAAGCTCGACCCGTATGAGGCTTTCCTACGCGAGCGGATCGCAGAACAGGATGACATCAATCTGGAAGAGATGCGCACCGGCTCGGCGAGGATCGAAATCTGACGGTGGAGCTCGGCAATCTGTGGCGGTTCCTCGACGCGCGCGATCACACCTCCGAAAAAGACCGCCCATGCAGCTGAGCAGGACCACCCAGCTGTGAGGGCAGTACGCCAGGCGTGGTTCGTGGGCCAGCCCGATCTCGACCCGAGCCGACTGGTGTTCATCAACGCGACGGGTACGACGGCTAACATGACGCGCGGGCGCTGTGTCTGGGGCGAGCGCCTGCGCTCGGGTGTGCCGCACGGCGATTGGCAGACCACTACCTTCGTGGTGGGCCTACGTCTCTTCGAGATGGTCGCGCCGTTCGTGCTGGACGGACCGGTCAATCGTAAGACCTTCCAGGCCTACGCCGGACCAGGTGCTTATGAGGAAATCCGCCCGCCACAAGTGCTATCTGCGCCTTGCTGCGGCTTGCCGTCGCATCCGCCAAATGTTTTCGTTACCCGGAGCGTTACCCCACCAGCTTTAGAAGCCTATCAAATATTGTCCAAGTGATTGAGATATATGGCGCGCCCGAAAGGATTCGAACCTCTGACCCCCAGATTCGTAGTCTGGTGCTCTATCCAGCTGAGCTACGGGCGCCTGACACGGCGGCGGGCTCTCGGCTCGCCGGTGTGAGGGGGCTTCTAGAGGCTCGGATCGGGCTTGGCAAGACACCTTGCGCGACGCCGGCCCATCACGCCGGGCTACAGGATCCGCGCACTCGCCTTCACCCGCTCCTCCGCGGCCCGGATCGCCTCCGGGGTGCCGACATGCAGCCACTGGCCGTCGAGGCGCATGCCGAACAGCCGGCCCTTCGTGATCGCCCGGTCGAACAGCAGGTTGAGCGAGAAGGCGCCCTCCGGCGTGTCGGCAAACAGCGCCGGGTCCAGGATCGCCACGCCGGCGTAGATGAAGGGCGCCACCTCGCGCTCGCCGCGCCGCTCCAGGCGGCCGTCCGGATCCATCACGAAATCCCCGGCGCCCTCGTAGCCGAGGCTCGTGGCGGTGGGCGCCACCAGCAGGAGACCGTCCATGCGCGCCCCGTCCCAGGTCTCGATCAGCCGCCGCAGGTTCGAGGCCGGCCCTTCGAGCCAGAACGAGTCCGAGTTCAGCACCACGAAGGGCGCGTTCCCCAGCATCGGCAGCGCCTTGCGGATGCCGCCGCCCGTCTCCAGCAGCGCCGCCCGCTCGTCGGACACGCGCGTGGCCGGTCCTGAGGCGCCCCCTTCGGCCCGGCGGGCGAGATGGCCCTCGATGAGGTCGGCGAGATAGTGGACGTTGACGATCGCGGTCCCAATCCCGGCCTCGTCTATCCGGTCCAGGGCGTGGTCGAGGAGCGCCTTGCCGGCCACCTCCACCAGGGGTTTCGGCACCGTGGCGGTCACCGGCCGCATGCGCTTGCCCAGGCCCGCGGCCAGGACGAAGGCGCGGCTGACGGCGGGAACGGGCTCGCTCATGCGGTCAGGGTCCGGTGGTCAGGGTTCGGGGGCGGGGGCGACGAGGCCCGGCAGATGGTCCGCGTGCCAGGCCCGCAGCCCGGCCAGCGCCGGATGGGCGAGGTTGCGCGCGAGGTAACCCTCGATCCGCGGCAGGTGGGCGAGGTAGCCGGGCTTGCCGTCGCGCCGATCGAGCCGGGCGAAGATGCCGAGGATCTTGGTGGCGCGCTGCGCGGCCAGCAGCGCGTAGGCGGTGGCGAAGGCGCCGACATCGAAAGCCGGATCCTTCCCCCGGCGCTCGCGGGCGTAGAGGCCGAGCAGCCGCAGCTCGAACTCCGCGCTGGTATCGACCCGGGCATCCTGCAGCAGCGATGCGACGTCGTAGGCCGGGTGGCCCATCACGGCGTCCTGGAAGTCGATCAGGCCGACCCGCTCCAGCCCGTCCCGTTCCGGCAGCCAGATCAGGTTCGGCGAGTGGTAGTCACGCAGGGTCCAGGTCGGCCGGTCCGGGACCGCGCCCTGCAGGGCCTCGCGCCACAGGTCCACGAAGGCGCCCCGCGCCGCCGCCGACAGCGTGACGTCGCGGATCGCCGGCGCGTACCAGTCGGGCATCAACTCCGCCTCGAACAGCAGGGCCTCGACGTCGTAGGGCGGCAGCACGTGCTCGATCCCGTCCGCCACCGGCAGGACCGAGGGCAGCGGCGTGGCGTGGAGCTTGGCGAGCAGCCGCACGGCCTCGGAATAGCGCTCGGGCCGGGGGGCGCCGGCCTCCACCACGGGCTCGGTGCCGAGATCCTCCAGGATCAGCAGCCCCTCGGCAAGGTCCTCGCCGTAGATCCTGGGCGCCGAGAAGCCGAGCGCCCGAAGGCCGCGGTCGAGGGCCACGAAGGCGTGGACGCTCTCGGCCAGATGGACGATCGCGCTGTAGGGCTTGCCGTCGCGCACGGGCGGCCCGTCCGGCCGGGGCGGCGCGATCATCAGCACGGCGCTGGTACCATCGGGCTTGGTCAGGCGCTCGTAGGCGCGGGAGGAGGCGTCCCCCTGCATCAGCGTGCGCTCGGCGATGTCCCAGCCGCTCCGGTCGAGGAGCCGGCGTACCGCCCGGGCCCGGTCCAGGCGCGCGCGCATGCCGCCGGTGCCGTCGACCCGGGCGAGCCGGGCCTCGGGTCCGAACTCCGCCCGCAGGGACAGGTCGACGGTGAGCACCGGGCCGTCGCGGGGCGGCATCCGGTCCGGCCACTCGACCAGGGTGATCGCGCCTTCGGCCATCTCGTCGAAGCCGAGCTCCACCAGCTCGTCGGGGTCGCGCAGCCGGTAGAGGTCGGCGTGGATGATCGCGCGGCCGTCGCGGGCCGTGTAGGGCTGGATCAGCGTGAAGGTCGGGCTCGGCACCTCAAGCCGCGGCGCGCCGGCCAGCTCGCGGATCACCGCGCGGGCGAGCGTCGTCTTGCCACCGCCGAGGCCGCCCGAGAGCGCCACGACGTCGCCCGGCAGCAGGAACTCGGACAGGAACAGTCCGAGATCCTCGGTGGCCGTCTCCTCCGGCAACACGAATTCCCACGGGGCCGGCGGCGCGGATGCGCCCGGTGCCCCGTCGGCCGTGTGCCCGTCTTGTTCGTCTCCGCCCAACGCCCGCCTCCGAGACCCGAGGGCGCATGGTCCGGAAACACGCCACGGATGCAAGCGTTTCCGGCCACGGTTGTGCGCTTCCCGCCCGCCCGGTGCACCGAAAGCACGCTCGTGCGGGCCCGTCACCGATCGCCGTCGGCGTGCCGCGCTTGGCACACGCCTTGCCGAGGGGCGCGGGCGGGGCGCCTTGTTGCCCGTCCGTGATCAGGCAGGGAGAGAACGATGAAGCGCGAGGACCTCACCGAGAAGCTGCTCGACATCAAGCGCGAGAAGGGCTGGAGCTGGAAGCACATCCACGAGGCGATCGGCGGCCTCTCGCCGTTCCTGATCACGGCGGCCTGCATGGGCCAGATGAAGCTGCCGAAGGCACAGGCGAAGCGCGCGGCCGAGCTGTTCGGGCTGACCGAGGCGGAGGAGCGGATGCTCAACGAGCCGCCCTACCGCGGCTCGATCCCCACGATGCCGCCGACCGACCCGCTGATCTACCGGTTCTACGAGCTGGTGATGGTCTACGGCACGACTTTCAAGGAGCTGATCCAGGAGGAATTCGGCGACGGCATCATGTCGGCGATCGACTTCAACATGGACATGGCCCGGGAGGCCAACAACAAGGGCGACCGGGTGAAACTCACCATGTCGGGCAAGTTCCTGCCGTACAAGTATTACGGCAACGACGATGAGACGCCGGAATATGGGTTCAAGGAGGGCTGAGCGGTCCGGAGGGCTTCTCCATTCGGCACCAACGCCATTGAAGCAGGGCGCTTTTCCCCTCCCCCTTGCGGGGAGGGGTCAGGGGTCAGGGGTGGGGGTGGTTCAGGATCGAGCGGTCCGGTGCCTTCTGCACCACCCCCACCTCCAACTCCTCCCCGCAAGGGGGAGGAGAGAGCGCCTCGGCCTACGAAGTGTGAATATCAGCTCTGCGGGGAAGGGAGATGCGGTGGAGGCCGTATCGCCCTACCCCACCGCCGGCTGCCCCTCCGGCTCCAGATAATCCTGCACCGGCTGCGCCGGCCCGCCGCGCATCAGCACGTAGAGGAACGGCACCAACAGCAGCGTCGCCGGCGTCGCGAAGGCGATGCCGCCCATCACGGCGCGGGCGAGGGCGGCGTTCTGCTCGCCCCCCTCGCCGGTGCCCAAGGCCATCGGGATCAACCCCAGAAACATCGCCGAGGCGGTCATCAGCACCGGCCGCAGCCGGGTCTCGCCCGCCGTGATCGCCGCCTCCAGGGCGCCGCAGCCCGTCTCCTCCCGGTGCTCCTTGGCGAAGGTCACGAGCAGGATCGAGTTCGCCGAGGCGATGCCCACCGACATGATCGCCCCGAAGATCGACGGGATCGAGAAGGTCGTGCCGGTCACGAACAGCGCGAAGGTGATGCCGCAGAACGCCATCGGCAGGGCGGCGATGACCACGAACGGGTCGCCCCAGCTCTGGTAGTTCACCGCCATCAGCAGATAGACGGCGATCAGCGCGATGCCGAGGCCGATCTCCAGCCGGAAGAAGGCCGAGCGCATGTTCTCGATCTGACCGCGCACCGCGATCTTGTCGGGCGCCTCCAGGTTCTTCTGCTCGTCCTGCACGATGGCGTCGATGTCCCGCGCCACGGATCCGAGATCCCGGTCCTGCACCGCGGCGTAGATGTCGAAGGTCGGCTGGATGTTGACGTGGCTGATCATGGTCTGCGTCGGCGTCCGGCGCAGGTCGGCGAGGCTGGAGAGAAGCGTCAGCACCCCGGGGCCGGAGCCGGAGGTCGCGGCCGCGCGCACGAACATCGGCGTGTTGCGCAGGTCGTTCAGCGAGCTGTTGCGGTACTCGGGCGTCTGCACCCAGAGCTGATAGGGGATGCCGGTCTTCGGATCGGGCCAGAAGTTGGGCGTCACCTGGTAGCTGCCCGAGAGCGAGATGTTCATGTTCTGCGCCACCTGCTGCTCGGTCAGGCCGAGTTCGGAGGCGAGGCGCCGGTCGACGTCGACGTAGAATTGCGGCTCGTTGACGATCTGCTGCAGGTGGACGTCCACCAGCCCCTTGGTGTGCTTCAGCCGCTGGACGATGCGCTGGGCGACCTCCAGGTCCTTCTCCTTGTGCCGCCCGGAGACCTGCACGTCGATCGGCGTGATGACGCCGAAGTTCAGGATCTGGGTGATCATGTCGGCGGGCTGGAAGTAGACGACCATGTCGGGGAAGCGCTTCATCAGCACCGCGCGCAGCCGCTTGGTGTAGCCCGCCGCCGAGCCATGGCCCTCCTTGAGGCTGATGAGCATCTGCCCGTCGTTGTAGGAGACGAACGAGCCGTCCGAGAACGCGAAATTGTAGTTGTTCGACGGCAGGCCGAGGTTCTGGAGGATCTGGTCGACCTCGCCGGGCGGGATGACCTCGCGGACCGTGTCCTCGACCTCGGCGAAGACCTGCCGGGCGGTCTCGATACGCATGCCGGTGCGGGTGCGCAGATGCATGGTCATCTGGCTCGCCTCGATCTGCGGGAAGTAATCCTGTCCGACGAAGGTGAACAGCACGCCGGTCATCCCGAGCACGAAGCCGGCGACCCCCAGGGTGACGATCCGGTGGCGCAGTACCGCGTGCAGCAGGCCGACATAGCTCCTGTGAAACCGCGCGAACCCGCGCTCGAAGGCGCCGTGAATCCGGCCGGCGAGCCGCATCACCGGGGCGCCAATCAGGCCGACGGCGCGCGCGATCCGGCCCCGCCGCGGCGGCTCATGCTCACTCCGATCCTTGGCGTGCTTCTGCCGGTATTCCGGCGCCACGATCACGTCGATGAGCAGCGGGACCAGGGTCCGCGACAGCAGGTAGGAGGTCAGCATCGCGAACACCACCGCGAGCGCCTGCGGGGTGAACAGGTACTTCGGCGTGTCGGTCAGGGCGAACACCGCCGTGAAGGCCGCGCAGATCGCCAGCGTCGAGATCAGCGCGGGCTTGGCGATGCCGGCGGCGCCGTGCACCACGCTCTTGCGGAACTCCTCGCCCTCCTCGAACAGGCGGTAAGTATTCTCGATCGCCACCGTGGCGTCGTCCACCAGGATGCCGACCGCGAGCGCCAGCCCGCCCAGCGTCATCACGTTGATGGTCTCGCCGAGTGCCGCCAGCACGGCCAGCGAGGTCATGACGCAGAGCGGGATCGAGATCAGCACGATGATCGTCGAGCGCCAGGAGCCGAGGAACAGCAGGATGGCCAGGCCCGTCAGGGCCGCCGCGGTCAGCGCCTCGTGCAGCACGCCCTCGATGGCGTTCGAGACGAAGACCGACTGGTCGAACAGCTGCTTGATCGACAACCCGTCGGGCGCCGCCGCGCGGATCGTCGGCATCGCCGCCTTGACGTTGTTGACGACGTTCAGCGTCGAGGCGGTGCCGTTCTTGATGATCTGCATCAGCACGGCCTGCTGGCCGTCGGCGCTGACCACGTTGACCTGCGGCGGGCCGCCGTCGCGGACATAGGCCACGTCGCGCACCAGCACGGGCTGGCCGGCCACCACCTTGATGGGCGCGGTGTTGAGGGTCTCGATCGAGGGCGGCGTGGCGTTGAGCTGGACCGGGTATTGCTGCTCGCCGATCTTGGCGAGGCCGGACGGCACCGTCAGGTTCTGGGCCGTCATGGCGTTGGTGACGTCGAGCGGCGTCAGGCCGAGCGCCTGCAGGGCGTTGAGGTCGAGATCGACCATGATCTGCCGGGGCGCGCCGCCGAAGGGCGACGGCAGGGTCGAGCCCGGCACCTGCGCGAGCGTCTGGCGGATCCGGTACTGGGCGTAGTCGTAGACCTCGTTGAGGCTCTGCTTGGCGGAGGTCAGGGCGAGCTGGATCACCGGCACCGAGGAGGCCGAGTAGCGCACGATCACCGGCGGCTGCGTCCCGGGGGGCATCACGGCGCGGATCGAGTTGGTGGAGGAGACCACCTGGGCGATGGCGAGATCGAGGCTGACCGAGGGGTCGAAGTAGATCCGCTGGACCGCCGTGCCCTGGAGCGTCGTCGACTCCATGCGGCGGATGTTGTTGACGTTGTTGGAGATGCCGTACTCGGCATAGGTCGTGACGCGCTGCTCCATCTCCGGCGCGGACAGGCCGGTATAGGTCCAGACCACCACGACGACCGGGATGTCGACGACCGGCAGCACGTCCTTCGGCGTGACGATGATGGCGCCGACGCCGCCGAGCATCATCAGCACGGCGAGCACGTAGGTCGTGATCCGGAACTTGAGCGCGTAGAGGACGAGGCCCATGCGGTCTCCGCCGGCCGGCGGCGAGCCGGCAACTCCGCGTTGTGTACCGGCGAGCCGCTACACCCGGACTGTTTCGCTATCACGTCCAGGCAGGCAAGAGGCGGGCCGCGTCGCCGCAGGGCGGCGTGTCTCCCACCGAACGGATCGATCCCAACCTCGCCCTCAGCGTGAGGTGCCGGAGCGCAGCGCAGGCCTCGCAGGAGACCTGCAGGGATCGCGCAACCGGCTTGGAGGGTTCCTTCGAGGCCCGCTGATGCGAGCACCTCAGGACGAGGCGCGGCTGGAACGCGTCTCGGCCCTGGGACGCCGCGCCTCCCGGATCAGCGCAGCAACGCCGTCTTATCGACCTGCAGCGCGCCCGCGATCTCGTCGAGCGCCTTGTGCTCGACCTCGCTGATGCCGTCGATGTCGGCCACGTCGGCGCCGATCAGGAACACGTCCTGGCGCTGCTCGATCGGCCGCTCCGCGATGGCACCGACCTGGCGCAGGTTCTCCAGCCGCCCGGCGCGGGTCTTGGCCCGGGCGATGGCTTCGTAGAGTTCCTGCTCGACGCGCAGCGTGTCGTAGGACTTCTCGAGGATCGGGTTGGCGCGGATGCCGCTGATCGCCGACTCGATCTCCTCCTCGCCCACATCCCCGTCCGCGACGATGACGTTGGCGGCCGACGAGACCGCGGCCTGCAGGAAGACCGCGTCGCCCGCATACGACATGATCGTGCGGCCGAAGCGAAGGATGGCGTCCTGGAAAATGCTCATGCCCACCTCCTGTCAGGTCGGAGATGGCGGATATTGTGGCGGCCGAGTCAAGATGCGGCCGAGCTTAAGCCTGGGATGTCGGCTTCACGTGGCCGGCTCGTGGCCGGGCCAGTCCCGCCCGAGATGGGCCGCCACGCGGGCCGGTTCGTCCCCCACCGCCACCACCGCGGCCTCCACCTGTTCCACCGGCACCATGAAGCGGCGCGCCCAATAGGCGCGCTCCCAGGCATGGGCGATGTTGACGGCCCTGGGTTCAGGGGGATCCTGCACGCTGTCTTCGGCCATCGGCCCTCCGCGTCTGGCGAGGGCCGGGCGGCCCTCCGGCGGGGAGAACGCCGTTCGGGGCAGATCGGGTCCCCTCAGCAGCAGCGGAAGCCCGAGGTGTTCCCCACCCCGAAGCGGGCGTTCTCGCGATTGCGAAAAAACTCCACCTCGGTCATCGGCGCCCGGTCGGGATGGGTGCGGCGGATGTGCTCGGCATAGGCCGCGTAGTCCCCCTGGCCCACCATCAGCCGGGCGCCGTCGCAGACGCATTTGGACAGCGTCCGGAGGCGGTCCCGCAGGTTCGGCTGCTGCTGCATGCGCCCTACTCCGCCGCGACCATGCGGGGCTCGGTCTCCAGCGCGGTCCAGCGATCGGCGCGCCACGCCTTCAGGCAGGCGGCGATGCCGAAGCCCGCGATGGCGACGACGAGGCCGATGAACAGCGCCGCCAGCACCGCGTCGATCCGGTCGTTGAGGATGATCTGGCTCATCTGGTCGGCGTTCTTGGCCGGGGCCAGGATCTTGCCCTCCGCGGCGGCGGCCGCGTAGCGCTCGGCATGGGCCAGGAACCCGATCTTCGGATCGGCGGAGAAGATCTTCTGCCAGCCGGCCGTGAGGGTGCACAGGCACAGCCACGCGGTCGGGATGATGGTCACGAACGCGTAGCGCTCGCGCTTCATCTTGAAGATCACCACCGTGCAGAGCGTCAGCGCCACCGCGGCCAGCATCTGGTTCGAGATGCCGAAGAGCGGCCACAGGGTGTTGATGCCGCCCAGCGGGTCGGTCACGCCCTGGTACAGGAAGTAGCCCCAGGCCCCCACCGAGATGGCGGTCGCCGCGATGCTCGGCCCCCACGACGTGGTGTTCTTGAACGACGGGATCGCCAAGGCGACGAGATCCTGCACCATGAACCGGCAGGCACGGGTGCCCGCATCCACCGCCGTGAGGATGAACAACGCCTCGAACAGGATCGCGAAGTGGTACCAGAAGGCCATCATCGCCTTGCCGCCGATGGCCGACGAGATGATGTGGGCCATGCCCACCGCGAGCGTCGGCGCGCCGCCGGCGCGGGAGATGATCGTGTGCTCGCCGACGTCGGCGGCGGTCTGGCTGATCACCTCCGGCGTCGTGGCGAAGCCGAGCTTGGTCACGGCCGCGGCCGCGGTCTCGGGCGTGGTGCCGATGAGGGCCGCGGGCGAGTTCATGGTGAAGTACACGCCGGGGTCGATCACGCAGGCCGAGACCAGCGCCATGATCGCCACGAAGGATTCCATCAGCATGCCGCCGTAGCCGATGAAGCGCGCGTCGGACTCGCTGGCGATCAGCTTCGGGGTGGTGCCCGACGAGATCAGGGCGTGGAAACCCGAGACCGAGCCGCACGCGATGGTGATGAACAGGAACGGGAACAGGCTGCCGGCCCAGACCGGGCCGGTGCCGTCCACGAACTTGGTGATCGCCGGCATCTGCATGTGCGGGGCGACGAAGGCGATGCCGAGCGCCAGCCCGACGATGGTGCCGATCTTGAGGAAGGTCGACAGGTAGTCGCGCGGGGCCAGCAGCAGCCAGACCGGCAGGATCGAGGCGACGAAGCCGTAGCCGATCAGCATCCAGCAGAGCTGCGGGCCCGTGAAGGTGAAGGCCGGGCCCCAGACCGGGCTCGCCGCCACCGAGCCGCCGGCCATGATCGCCAGCATCAGCAGGACGAAGCCGAGGATCGAGACCTCGCCGATCTTGCCGGGGCGGATGTAGCGGGAATAGACGCCCATCAGCATGGCGATCGGGATCGTCGACATCACCGTGAAGGTGCCCCAGGGGCTCTCGGCGAGCGCCTTGACGACGATCAGCGCCAGCACGGCGAGCAGGATCACCATGATCAGGAAGGTGCCGAACAGGGCGATGATGCCCGGCACGGTGCCGAGCTCGGCCCGGATCAGCTCGCCGAGCGAGCGCCCGTCCCGGCGCATCGACACGAACAGGACCATGAAGTCCTGCACGGCGCCGGCGAGGACCACGCCGGCCAGGATCCAGAGCATGCCGGGCAGATAACCCATCTGGGCGGCCAGCACCGGGCCGACCAGCGGGCCCGCGCCGGCGATCGCCGCGAAGTGGTGGCCGAACAGGACGCCTCGGTTGGTGGGCACGTAGTCGAGCCCGTCATTGTGGCGCACCGCAGGCGTCGCGCGCTTCGGGTCGAGCTGCATCACCTTGTCGGCGATGAACTTGGAATAGTAGCGGTAGGCGATCAGGTAGACGCAGACCGCGGCGACCACGATCCAGAGGGCGTTGATGGTCTCGCCGCGCTGGGTCGCCACGACCGCCAGCGCCGCGGCGCCGAGCGCGCCAACGAGGGCCCAGAGCCCATGCCTGCCGAGCGCCGTACCCATCATTCCGCCTCCCTGACCGAACGCCTCGCGCGCGAGGGCCACGGGGGCCTCCGGCTGGGACTCGCGGGTCCCGGGCTACACGGGCGGTTTATCCTCTTCGTCCGACGTTGACGCAAGCGATCCGAGCTGTGATGCAGCTCTGGCGGCGGCACGACGCCCAATCTGTCACATCGGGTCTCCGGCACGGCCCCGCCCAGCGTCGCGGGCCTGCGGCCGAGTCCCGTCCCCGCCTGCCGTGAGCGAAGGAAGAGCGCCGGCGCGATCCGGCCCTGCGAGGAGCGGACAACCATGGCGAAGGTCGCATTCCTGGGTCTCGGCGTGATGGGCGGCCCGATGGCCGGCCACCTCGCCAAGAAGGGTGGCCACGACGTCACCGTCTACAACCGCACGACCGCCAAGGCGGAAGCCTGGGTGAAGACCTATGGCGGCGCCTTCGCGCCCACGCCCCGGCAGGCCGTCGAGGGCGCCGAGATCGTGTTCGCCTGCGTGGGCAACGACGACGACCTGCGCAGCGTCGTGCTGGGCGACGACGGGGCGCTCGCCGGCATGAAGCCCGGCGCGGTGTTCGTCGACCACACCACGGCCTCGGCCGAGGTCGCCCGGGAGCTCGCCGCGGCGGCCGAGGCCAAGGGGCTCGGCTTCATCGACGCCCCGGTCTCCGGCGGTCAGGCCGGCGCCGAGAACGGCGTGCTCACCGTCATGTGCGGCGGCGACGCGGCGACCTACGCCAAGGTCGAGGCGGCGATCGGGTCCTTCGCGCGGGCCTGCCGGCTGATGGGTCCGGCGGGGGCCGGCCAGCTCACCAAGATGGTCAACCAGATCTGCATCGCGGGCCTCGTCCAGGGCCTGTCGGAGGGCGTCCACTTCGCCAAGCGGGCCGGCCTCGACGTCGAGGCGGTGCTCGACGTGATCTCCAAGGGCGCGGCCGGTTCCTGGCAGATGGAGAACCGCGGCAAGACCATGAACCAGGGCCAGTTCGACTTCGGCTTCGCGGTCGACTGGATGCGCAAGGATCTCGGCATCCTGCTGGACGAGGCCCGCCGCAACGGCGCCAAGCTGCCGGTCTCGGCGCTGGTCGATCAGTTCTACGCCGAGGTGCAGGCCATGGGCGGCAACCGCTGGGACACGTCGAGCCTGGTCGCGCGGCTGGAGCGCTGAAGGCTCTTTTCGCGGTCAGGAAGAGACGGAGGCAGCTCCGCGCGCTCCCTCTCCCCTCTGGGGGAGAGGGTGGCCCCCGAAGGGGGTCGGGTCGGGACGAAGTCCCGCGAGGGGGGAGCGATGGTGCAGAACGTAGCGTCGCGCCGCGTGAAGGCCTGCCCTTTCCTGACCCCGGGTTCCCCCCTTGCGGGACTGCGTCCCGGCCCGACCCCTGCTGACGCAGAGGGCCCCCATTGGGCCACCCTCCCCCGCAGAGGGGGGAGGGCTCCCGCGGAAGCCTCACAGCTCGACCTCCGCCCCCTCGGGATCCATCCACCGCCACCCCTCCCCCATCTGGTGGCGGAACCACGTGAACTGGCGCTTGGCGTAGGCCCGCGTATCCGCCTGCCCCCGCATGATCGCCTCTTCGAGGCTGATCGCCCCGTCGAGATGGGCGATCAGGCCCGGCACGCCGTGGGCGCGCATCACCGGCAGCATCGGATCGAGTTTTCGCGACCGCAGGCGGGCGACCTCGTCCAGCGCGCCCTCCGCGATCATCGCCCGAAAACGGGCGTCGATCCGGGCGCGCAGCACCGCGCGGTCGGGCGCGAGGAAGATTTTTTGGAGCTTCCATCCGGCGAGCGGACCCGGCACCGGGTCACCGTAGAAGCTCGCGATCGGGCGGCCGGTGGCGGAGAAAACCTCCAGGGCGCGCATCACCCGCATCCGGTCGCTCGGACGGAGCCGCGCCGCGCCTTCGGGATCGTGCCGGGCGAGCGCGGCGTGCAGCGCCTCGGTCGGGCGCCCCTCGGCCTCCGCCCGCACCTGCGCCCGCACGGCGTCCGGCACCGGCGGCAGCTCCGAAAAACCCTGCTCCAGGGCCCGGAAATACAGGCCTGTCCCGCCCACGAAGACCGGCAGGTGACCGTCGAGCGTCGCGAGCAGAGCCGCCGCGTCCCGCGAGAAGTGCCCCACGGAGTAGTTCACGCCCCCGTCCACATGGCCGTAGAGCCGGTGGGGCACCCGCGCCTCCTCGTCCGGCTCGGGCCGGGCGGTGAGGCGGCGCAGATCGGCATAGACCTGCATGGAATCGGTGTTGACCACCACGCCGCCATGGCGCTCCGCCAGCCGGGCGGCGAGCGCCGACTTGCCCGACGCGGTGGGCCCTGCGATGAGGATCGCCGCCGGGCGCCCCCCGGCCTCTCGGTCTGGCAAGGCGAACCTCCACGATGCTGGTCGCGGTCCTGATAGCAAACCCGGATCGGCCGTCCATCACCGACGCGGTGCTGGCCGAGACCCGCGCCGTGCTGCGGACGGAGCACCAGCCGCGGATCCTGCACGGGGAGATCGCGGCCGAGGTTCTCGTCCCGGGCGAGGCTGCCGCGGCGGCCTCCCTCACGGAGCGGCTGCGGACGGCGCTGGCCGGCGAGCCGATCGACCTTGCCGTCCTCCCCGCCGACGCGCACCGGCGCAAGCGCCTGTTCCTGGCCGACATGGACTCCACCATGATCGAGCAGGAATGCATCGACGAACTCGCCGGGACGCTCGGCCTCAAGGACCACGTGGCGGCGATCACCGAGCGGGCGATGCGCGGCGAGATCGCCTTCGAGCCGGCGCTCCGCGAGCGCGTCGCGCTCCTGAAGGACATTCCCGTGGAGGCGGTTGACGGGCTGATCGCCGAGCGTCTCACTCTGACGCCGGGCGGCCGCACGCTCGTCCAGACGATGCGGGCGCACGGCGCCCGAACCTGCCTGGTCTCGGGCGGCTTCACCCTGTTCACCGGCCCGATCGCCGCGACGATCGGCTTCCATAAGCACCGGTCCAACGTGCTGGGCGTGGCGGACGGGCGGCTCACCGGCGTCGTGGAGGACCCGATCGTCGGCAAGGCGGAGAAGCGCGCGGCCCTGATCGAGCTGCGCGAGACGCTGGGCCTCGGCCCTGCCGACACGCTGGCGGTGGGCGACGGCGCCAACGACCTCGACATGCTGCAGGAGGCGGGCCTCGGCGTGGCGTTCCGGGCGAAGCCCGCGGTCGCGGCCGCGGCGCAGGTCCGCGTCGAGCACGGGGACCTCACCGCGCTCCTGTACCTCCAGGGCTATGCGGCGGCGGAGTTCGTGGGGTGAGCGCTCAGTGGATGGTCCGGGTCAGGGCCACCACGGCGCCGAGGACGGCGAGCGTCTGAAAGCCGATCGCGCCGACGAGCCAGCGCACCGTCTCGACCTTCGCGGCGGCGATCGCGCCCTTCACGATCTCGATGTCAGCCTTGGTCTCCAGACGAAGTCCGTCGATGTCGGACTTCGTCGAGAGGCGAAGCGCCTCGATATCCGCTTGAGTCGTGAGTCGCAGCGCCTCGATATCGGCACGCGTCTGGATCTTCAGAGCCTCGATGTCGCTGCGAACGACCTGGATGTCGGCCTGTACATCGCGGATATCCGCTTTTGTGGCGATGTTACCGTCGAAGACATCGACCAGCGCGTCGGCCAAGCCCTCCGCCTGCTCGGGCGACAGCTTCGCCTTCTCCCGCAAGGCGCGGGCGAATTTCAGGGTATCGAAGGCGACGGCCGTCATGGGTTCAGAATCGTCCGAGCCGCACCGACTCGCGGCACCAGTGTGCCGCCCCGTCGCGCCACGTCAATGCGAGCTCTCCGAATGCACGAAGGCCGCCGCTCCTCGCTGAGCGACGGCCTTCGATGTTGCAGATGATACCGTTTCCGGTTGATCAGGTCGGTTCCGCCGTCTTTGCGAGCGCAGCGAAGCAATCCAGACAGCGCCACGCTCCCTGAGGTACCGCAGCCCTGGGTTGCTTCGCTGCGCTCGCAATGACGGAGCGGGCTGAACCGACCGAAGCGTTCAACCGGAAACGGTATGAGGCCGCTCAGTCGAGCCCGATGGCCACGAAGCGCACGTCGCCCGTCGCGCTCGCCACCAGCAGCAGAACCGACTTGCGCCCGTCCTTCTTCAGGGCGTCGACGCGCTTGGTCACGTCGGCCGGGCTGCTCACCGCCTCCTGGCCGACCTCGACGATCACCTCGCCGGGCTGGATCCGCTTGTCGGCCGCCGTCGAGTTCGGGTCGACCCGGGTGACGACCACCCCCTTCACGGTGTCCTTGATGGAGTACTTCTTGCGCAGCTCGTCGGTTATGCCGGAGAGGTTCAGGCCGAGCGCCTGACGGGTCGCGCTCTCGGGCTCCGGCTGCCGCAGGTTGGCGAGCTGCGGCTTGTCGCCGTCCTCCAGGCGGCCGAGGGTGACGGGCTTCGTCACCTCCTCGCCCTTGCGCATGACCACCACGTCGACCTTCTGGCCCACCGGCGTCGAGGCGACGATCCGCGGCAGGTCGCCCGAGGCCTTCACCGGCGCGCCGTTGAACTTCAGGATCACGTCGCCGACCTCGATCCCGGCGGTCTTGGCCGGGCCCTTCTCGTCGACGCCGGCCACCAGCGCGCCCCGCGGCCCGCCCTTGAGGTTGAGGGCCTCCGCGGTGGCGTCGTCGACGTTCTGGATGCGCACGCCGAGCCAGCCGCGGCGGACCTCGCCGAAGTCGCGGAGCTGGTCGATCACGGGCTTCGCCGTGCCGGAGGGCACCGCGAAGCCGATGCCCACCGAGCCGCCGGTCGGCGACAGGATGGCGGTGTTGATGCCGATCACCTCGCCGTCCATGTTGAACAGCGGACCGCCCGAATTGCCCTTGTTGATGGCCGCGTCGGTCTGGATGTAGTTGTCGTAGGGTCCGGACTCGATGTTCCGGCCCCGGGCCGAGACGATGCCGGCCGAGACGGAGCCGCCGAGGCCGAACGGGTTGCCGATGGCGATGACCCAGTCGCCCGGCCGCATCTTGTCGGAATCGCCGAACGGCACGGCCTTGAGCGGCCGCTCCGCCGTGGGCTTCACCCGCAGCACCGCGAGGTCGATCTTCGAATCCTTGCCGACGATCTCGGCCTTCAGCTTCGTGCCGTCGTGCAGGATCACCTGGATGTCGTTGGCGTCGCCGATGACGTGGTTGTTGGTCACCACGATCCCGGACGCGTCGATGATGAAGCCGGAGCCCAGGGAGTTGGACTTGCGCTGCTGACGCGGCGTGTCGTTGTCGCCCCGCTCCCCGCCGCCGCCGCCGCGGCCGCCGCGCCGGTTGAAGAATTCCTCGAACAGGTCCTCGAACGGCGTGCCGGGCGGCACCTGCGGTCCGGCGCGGTTGCTGCGCGCCTCGACCGTGGTGGAGGCCGAGATGTTCACCACCGCGTCGGTGACCTGCTCGGCGAGGTCGGCGAGCGAGGCCGGCCCCTTGGCGAAGGCCGGCACCGGAAGGGCCGCCGTCGCCACCGAGGCGCCGATCAGGATCGATGCCATCAGGGTGCGGGCGCGGGAGCGGGGCTGCGCCTTGGCGCGGCCGAAGGGCGCCCCGTGGGCGCTCGCGACGGGGTGCATGGTCGACCTCTTCAAGAACGCGTTTCCAGGTTTGCGGGCCCACGACCCGAGATCGGGGCCCGCTTCTTGTCGCGCAAGGTAGTCCTCGGGCGCCGCTCCGCCAACACGCGGCCGGTCAGCGCGCCGCCCCGGTCGTCGACCCTGTCGTCGCGCTCGGATCGGCGGGCCCACGCGGGGCGCGGGGTGCGGCAGACGCCGCCGCCCGGCCCTGCGGGTCGCTGAAGTACCGGAAGAAGTCCGAGCTCGGGCTGATCACCAGACGCGTGTCGGATCCCTTCAGCCCCACCTCGTAGGCCTGCATCGACCGGTAGAAGCTGAAGAAGTCCGCATCCTTGCCGAACGCCTCCGCGAGGATGCGGTTCTTGTCGGCGTCGCCCTGTCCGCGCAGCTGCTCGGATTTCTGCGTCGCCTCGGCGAGGATGACCGTGACCTCGCGGTCCGCCTTGGCGCGGATCGTGGCGGCGATCTGGTCGCCGTTGGCGCGGATGTCGGCGGCCTCGCGCTCGCGCTCGGTCTTCATCCGCTTGTAGACCGCGGCCGAGTTCTGCGCGGGCAGGTCGACGCGGGTCATGCGCAGGTCGACGATCTCGATGCCGAGCGCCTTGGCCTGCCGGTTCACGTCCTCCTGGATCTGGTGCATCAGCTGGCCGCGATCGGTCTTCACGATGGCGTCGCGGGTCGAGCGGGCCAGCACGTTGCGCAGGCTCGAATTGGTGAAGCTCGCGAGCCGCTGGTTGGCCAGCCCGATATTGCCCACCGCCTGATAGAACCGCAGCGGATCGAGGATCCGGTAGCGGGCGAAGGCGTCCACCTCCAGGTTCTGCCGGTCGGCGGTGAGCACCGTCTGCACCGGCAGGTCGAGGTCGAGGACCCGCTTGTCGAAGATCACGACGTTCTCGACGAACGGGACCTTGAAGTAGAGGCCGGGCTTGTCCTCGCCGGTGGCGTTGAGCACGGCGCGGACGCGGCCGAACTGCAGGACCAGCGCCTGCTGCATCTGGCCGACGGTGAAGATCGAGGCGTAGAGGCCGATCGCCACGATCGCCGCGATGGCGATCAGGCCTGTGCGGAGCGCCTGTTTCATCGGGCGGCTCCCGTCTGGCTCTGGGCGCGGGCGCCGAACTCGGAGAGCGGCAGCACGGGCAGGACGCCGGCCGCGCTCGCCGTCCCGGGCTGCGCCCCGTTCTGGTCGATGATCACCTTGTTCACGGAGCCCAGAACCTTCTCCATCGTCTCCAGGAAGATCCGCTCGCGGCTGACGGCCGGGGCGGCCTTGTAGGAGGCGTAAACCTCGCTGAATCGGGCCGCCTGGCCGGTGGCGTCGGCGGTCGCCTTGGTCCGGTAGGCCTCGGCCTGCTGGACGATCTGTGACGCCTTACCGCGGGCCTGCGGCACCTCGCGGCTCGCGTAGGTCTTGGCCTCGTTCTGCGCCGTGTCGGCGTCCTGCTGGGCGGCGTTCACGTCGATGAAGGCGGGGCGCACCTCCGGCGGAGGGTTCACCGAGACGAGCTGGACCACCTCGATGCGCACGCCGGCGCCGTACTCGTCCAGCGCCTTCTGGACCATCTCCTTGACCTCCTGGGCGATGCTCGACTGCTCGTTGGTGAGGATCGCCTGGATGTTGCGGCGGCCGATCACCTCGCGCATCGCGCTCTCGGAGATCGCCTTGATGGTGCCCTCCGGGTTCTGGAGGTTGAACACGAAGTCCGAGGCCTTGAGCGGGTTGACCCGCCACTGCACCTCGAAGTCCAGGTCGACGATGTTCTCGTCGCCGGTGAGCATCAGGCTCTCGTCCGGGACGTCGCGGTTGCGGCCCTGGCCGCCGGGACCGGCGCGGAAGCCGATCTGGATCGAGTTCTGGGAGCCGACATCCGGCTTGACCACGCCGCCGATCGGATAGGGGAAGTTGTAGCGCAGGCCCTCGCCCTTCGTGCCGACGTAGCGGCCGAAGATCGTCTCGATGCCGACCTGGCGCGGGTAGACGGTGTAGAAGCCGGTGGCGAGCCAGATCGCCACGGCGAGCGCCGCGATCACCGCCGCGCTGCGGCCGCCGCCGACACCCGTCGAGCCGCCGCCGCCGTAGCCGCCATTCCCGCCGCCGCCGCCCGGAATCAGGTTGCGCAGACGGTCCTGTCCGCGCCGGAGCAGGTCCTCGAGGTTCGGCGGCGTCTTGCCGCCGCCGCCGCCACCGCCCCAGGGACCGCCGCCGTTGCCGCCGGGCCGCCCCCACGGGCCCCCGCCGCCGCTCTGATTGCTCCAAGGCATCCTAGCCGTCGTCTCCCGCCTGTCCGCGCCCGGCCTGTATCCCGGACGGCGCCCCGATGCGCGCGCCGATGCGCGCCCCTTGCCTGAACGGCCACGCTCGCCCGCCTAGTCCCGTCCGCCGGCAGACCGCGACGCGGTCCGGCCCGATCGACGGCCTAAGAGCCTGCGCGCGCGCATCTTCCTGCCCGACCGGCACCCGGACCGAGCGCGCCCTCACTGGCACCTGCGGGCGCATGCCCCGTGCTGTCAAGGCTGGCAGGTGGGCACGCGGGACGCGGAACGCAAATGCGGCGGCGCGCCTCAGCGGACGCGCTCCCAGTCGACGAACGCGAAGGCGTGCTCGTCGCGGGGACCGGCCGGGTGCGCCTCGCGGAAGGTCTCGCGGAACCGGGCGCGGTCGAAATCCGGGAATCGCACGTCGCCCTCCGGGTCGGCCGCGACCTCGGTGAGATGGAGGCGGTCGGCCTCGGGGAGCGCGAGGGCGTAGATCTCGGCGCCGCCCACCACCATCAGTTCCTCTCCGGACGCGGCCGCCAGCGCGTCGTCCCAGCCGTGGACGACCTCCGCCCCCTCGGCCCGGAAGCTGTGGTCGCGGGTGAGCACAAGCGACCGCCGTCCCGGCAGCGGCCGGCCGATCGAGTCCCAGGTGCGCCGGCCCATGAGCATCGGCTTGCCCATGGTGAGCGCCTTGAACCGCTTCAGGTCGCTGGAGAGGTGCCAGGCGAGGCCGTTGTCGCGGCCGATGACGCCGTTGCGGGCGACGGCCACGACCAGGGAGACGCGCGGCCTCATACCGCGACCGGGGCCGCGATGGCCGGGTGCGGGTCGTAGCCCTCGACGGCGAAGTCCTCGTACCGGAAGGCGAACAGGTCCCGCACCGCCGGGTTGAGCCGCAGTCGCGGCAGGGGGCGCGGCTCCCGGGCCAGGAGGGTGCGGGTCTGCTCCAGGTGGTTCCGGTAGAGATGCGCGTCGCCGAAGGTGTGGACGAAGTCCCCCACTCCGAGGCCGGCCACCTGCGCGATCATGTGGGTCAGGAGCGCGTAGCTCGCGATATTGAACGGCACCCCGAGGAAGACGTCCGCCGAGCGCTGGTAGAGCTGGCAGGAGAGCCGCCCCTCGCTCACGTAGAACTGGAACAGGCAGTGGCAGGGGGCGAGCGCCATCCGGTCGAGGTCGGCCGGGTTCCAGGCCGAGACGATCAGCCGGCGGGAATCGGGGTTGCGCCGGATCTCGTCCAGCACACCGGCGATCTGGTCGACGGTGCCGCCGCCGGGCTTCTCCCAGGAGCGCCATTGCTTGCCGTAGACCGGGCCGAGATCGCCGTTCGCGTCGGCCCACTCGTCCCAGATCGTCACGCCGTTCGCCCGCAGCGCGGCCACGTTGGTGTCGCCGGCCAGGAACCAGAGGAGCTCGTGGATGATCGAGCGCAGGTGCAGCCGCTTCGTGGTGACGAGGGGGAAGCCCGCCGACAGGTCGAAGCGCATCTGGTGGCCGAAGACCGAGAGCGTCCCGGTGCCGGTGCGGTCGTCCTTGGCCACGCCCTCGTCGAGGATGCGCCGGAGCAGGTCCTGATAAGCGTCCATCGGCCATTCCTGCGCGTCGGCGCGCCGGCCGGCAAGCGCGCCGCCGACATCTGTCCACCGCCGTCACCCCATGCCTTCAAGCCGGCCACAGAAGGTAGCTCACGAGGGCGAGGTTCGACCAGCCATGCAGGGCGATGCAGGGCCAGAGGCGGCCGGTGCGCCATCGCAGCCAGCCGAGCGCGAGGGCGAGCGGCAGAAGCGAGACCGGCCGGGCCAATCCCCAGGACGAGATGTGGGCGGCCGCGAAGACGATCGCCGTGACCAGGATCGCCCCCACGGGACCGACCGCGGCCTGGGCACGGGCGAAGGACTCGCCGCGCAGCAGCAACTCCTCGGCCACCGGTGCCAGGATCGCCAGATAGGCGAGCCACGCGGCCACCGCGGCCTGGCTCATGAACGGCGACAGCCGCACGTGCTGTCCGAAGCTGGCCCCGAACAGCTCGGCCGTGCCGGTCACCCAGGCGATGTGCAGCACCGGCCAGACGAGGAGCAGGACGAGCAGCGCGACGGGCCGCATCCCGTTGGGGCGCTCCCGGTCCAGGGCGAGGCGGCGGCGCCAGCCCGCCCGATCGCGCCACCACGCGCCGCCGAGCACCAGCAGGGCGAGGAAGACCTGCCGCAGGGCGTCGACCGCGAAGGCGCGGTGGGCGAGCTCCACCGCGCCGAGGAACGGCCGCCGCTCCGGGGGCAGGAACGGGTCGATCCCGTTCCACAGGTCGAACCCGACGCGCACACTGGCGAGCGAGAGCAGGCTCGCCGCACCGAGATAGAGGATGACGAGGGCGACCAGGGCGCCGAGACGCCAGGTCGCCGACCAGATGCGGTCGAGCCGCCCCGGATCCGGCGGCGCGTCGAGGCGCGGCTGCGCGCTTCCGGCAACAGCCTCGCCCGGAGGCTCCAAATGAGACAGCGGCGCGACACGATCGGGCTTCAAAACCGGACCGATCCCCTCTATATCTCGGGAGCCGGTCGCGAGGCCGGCTATGGCGATAAACGTTCTTCGCAATAAACCTATCGGACCCGGGGGCGGTACCCGGCGCCTCCACCTGAGCCCAGGACATGCTGCCGCAAGGCGCGTGACACCGGCCTGGGCTTCGGCGGGGGCGAAATAGGATCGACGAGGGCGTAAAGGTTGAGCTTTCGCTCGGCATGGTTCCGCCGTTATCGGGCCTTTGCAATAGTTGCCAACGACAACTTTGCTCCGGTGGCGGTGGCCGCGTAAGCGGTCCCCAATACCGACCTGAAGTCCTAGCGGGTAGCACCGCATAGGCGGGGTTCGGAGGCACCTGGCAACAGAAGCCTCTACGTGAATCTCTCGGTCCGGCCATCCGCGGCGGGGCGCCGGGCAGTCCGGGGCAAGAGCGCGACCGCAGATGGCAGACGACCTGATCCGCTACGATCTCCTGGTGCAAGACGCCCTGCGCGGCGTGGTGCGCAAGGTGCTGACCGACGCGGCCCGCGAGGGGTTGCTGGGCGAGCACCACTTCTACGTCTCGTTCCGCACCGAGGCGCCCGGCGTGCGGATGTCGCAGGCCCTGCGCGAGAAGTACCCGCAGGACATGACCATCGTCCTGCAGCACCAGTTCTGGGACCTCAACGTCACCGAGCACGCCTTCGAGGTCGGCCTGTCCTTCTCGGGCGTGCCGGAGCGGCTGCTGGTGCCGTTCGAGGCCCTGTCGGGCTTCTTCGACCCGTCGGTGCAGTTCGGCCTGAAGTTCGACCTCAGCGAGGCGGGCGAGACCCCAGAAGAGGCGAACGCCGCCCCGGCCAAGGCCGGTCCGCGCGGCGCGGGCTCCGAGCCCGGCGAGGTCCGCCCGAAGAGCGGCGGGCTCGCCACGATCGGCGCGGGCGCCCCGAAGGGTCTGCCGGCGCCTGCGGCCGACAAGCCCGGCGCCAAGCCCGACGAGAAGGCACCCCGCCCCGCCGCCAAGAAGGAGGGCGAGGAGGGCAGCGCCGAGGTCGTGAGCCTGGACGCGTTCCGCAAGAAGAGCTGAACGCGCCGGGCTGAATCGACGGCCCGAGGGTTCAGGAAGGGACGAGAGTCCTGCGCAGCCGGGCCTGTCGGCGAGCGCACACGAAGCGCTTCGACGAAGGCGTGAAACTGACCCGTCATTTCATAGCCACGGCGATCCTGCGCTGGGACGGCGTTCATCACGCCGCCCGTCCAGCATCCCTCAGATATGCTGACCAACAGGGGTTGGACTTCCCGACGAGCGGCCCTGCTCCCTCATCCGATCGGACGGACCGCGATTCGGTTGTTCCTTCGGACTGAGGATTCGCCGGATGCGCCCTTCGTCATCACGAGCGAAGCGAAGTGACCCAGGGCGGCGCAACCTCGAACAACGAGGCGCCGACTGGATTGCTTCGCTTCGCTCGCAAGGAAGGGCGCCGGTGCAACGAGCCGCGTCGAAAGATTTCCGAACCGTGTCGATGCCGGTCGTTCAGCAGTACTCTCACAAACCGGCAGGCCTCAGATGATCACGGGCTCAGTAGTTTGACGAAGGCCGCCCCCGCGCCGAAGAAGGCGGCCGCCGCCGCCATGCCGGCGAACGCGATCGAGAGCGGGGCCAGGACGCGGTCCCGACCGAGTTTCAGCGTCTCGGCGTGCAGCTTCGCCGCCTCAGCCTGAAGCTTGGTTTGCTCGTCAATCAGCTTGCGCTGCTCGGCGACGAACTTTTCTGTCTCCGCGTTGGAGCGCAGGACGCGGGCGACCTGCTCGGCGTAATCCAGCGTCGCGGGGGCAGCGGTATCGGCCATCGCGGGTCGTGCCTAATTCCAAGCCACGGCGACTCTCTCGTTCCTCGTCGCAATGTGCGAACCCGCAGGGGTCCCGTCAACGCGCTCAAACCCGCCCCTCGGCCTCCATCCGCAAGCCGTGCTCCGGCCGCAGCGTCACGCGGTGGAGCGGCGTAACCGGCGGGTGATCCTCGGGCAGACGGAAGCGCACCGCCCGGACGATATGCGCCAGCAGAATCACCGCCTCCTGAACCGAGAAACTCTGGCCGATGCAGACCCGCGGTCCCGCCCCGAACGGCAGGTAGGCGAAGCGCGGGATGCTTTCGCGCGCGCCCGGCAGGAAGCGCTCCGGCACGAAGGCCTCCGGATCCTCCCAGAGCAGGTGGTGGCGGTGGAGCACCCAGGGCGCCACCAGCACCATCGAGCCCCGCGGCACCTTGATCCGGCCGAACCGATCGTCGCGGACCGCCTGGCGGCTGAGGAACGGCACCGGTGGGAACAGCCGCATCGCCTCCTCGATCGCCGCCCGGGTGAACGGCAGCCGCTCCGCGGCGAAATCACCGGGCCCGGCGGCGTCGATCTCGGCCTCGATCCGCGCCTGGGCGGCCGGATCCTGCGAGAGGCAGTAGAGCGTCCAGGTCAGGGAATTGGCCGTCGTCTCGTGGCCGGCGGCGATGAAGGTGACGATGTTGGCCTTCACGGCGAGATCCGAGAGGCCGTTACCGGTCTCCGGATCCTGCGCGGCGAGCAGCAGCGTCAGCAGATCCCGGGGGGCCTCGCCCCGGTCCATCAGCGCCTTGCGCCGGGCGATCAGTTCGTCGACCACCTCGGCGAAGAAGCGTCCCGCCGGGCGGGCACGCAGGCGGCCGATTCGCGGCACGAATTCGGGCACGCCGAACACGTCGAGGGGGTCGATCGGCCCCACCGCCTCCAGGAAGCGGGTGATGGCGCGCCCGAGGGCGTCCGGGTCGCTGGGCAGGCCGTGGGTGAAGATCGTCCGCTCCAGCACATCGAGGGTGACGCGGGTCATCTCCAGGGCAACGTCGACCTGCTTGCCCGCGCGGCGGGCAAGGCGGCGCCCCAGGCGCGCGCCGGCGGCATTCATCGCCTCGGAGAAGCCCTGCACCGTGCGGGCGTTGAAGATCGGCGCCAGCGTCCGGCGCTGGAGCCGCCACTCGTCGCCCTCGGCGCTGAGCAGGCCGTTGCCGAGGCCCGGGGCGAGCACGCGCCGCTGGAGATCGTCCTTGCGGTAGTTCTCGGGGTTCTCGATCAGCAGGTAGCGGATCAGCGCCGGATCGCTCACCACGGTGATCCGGCCCATCGCGCCCTCGGCCGCCACGACCGGCAGCTTGAAATGCGCGTCCATCCAGGTGGTGATCGGATTCTTCCGCGCAGCCTTCAGGAACGCGAACAGGCCGAGCGGCTCGCGCAGGGGCGGCGGCACGGCGGGGCGGAACCGGGTGGCGGGCTCGGGCAGGTCGATCGTCGCGCTCATCGGCTCCTTATCCGGCGGGAACAGAGCCCCGCCCTTGTCGGCGCGCCGGGAAAACCGGCATCGCGATTCCCCCGCGCCTCATTTAAGTAGGCACCGCACTGCACCAGACGTAGAGGCCACGATGTCGCCCACCGAGACCGCCACCCGCACCGAGTCCGACACCTTCGGGCCGATCGAGGTTCCGGCGCATCGCTACTGGGGCGCGCAGACGCAGCGCTCGATCCAGAACTTCAAGATCGGTACCGACCGGATGCCCGCGCCGCTGGTCCACGCCCTCGGGGTGGTGAAGCAGGCCGCCGCCCTGGTGAACAAGGATCTCGGCGCCCTCGACGCGAAGCTCGCCGACGCCATCGCAGCCTCGGCCGCCGAGGTGGTCGAGGGCCGCTACGACGACGAGTTCCCGCTGGTCATCTACCAGACCGGCTCGGGCACCCAGTCGAACATGAACGCCAACGAGGTGATCGCGAGCCTCGCCAACGAGCGGCTCGGCGGCCAGCGCGGCGGCAAGTCGCCGGTCCACCCGAACGACCATTGCAACCGCGGCCAATCCTCCAACGACACCTTCCCGACCGCGATGCACATCGCGGTGGCGCGGGAGATCCAGGGTCGCCTGCTGCCGGCGCTCTCCCACCTGCACGGGGCGCTCGACGCCAAGGCCAAGGCGTTCGACGCGATCGTCAAGATCGGCCGGACGCACCTGCAGGACGCCACCCCCGTCTCGCTGGGGCAGGAATTCTCCGGCTACGTGGCGCAGGTGGCGCTCGGCGGCTCGCGCATCGCCGCGACCCTGCCGGGCGTCCTGGCGCTCGCCCAGGGCGGCACCGCGGTCGGCACCGGCCTCAACGCCCATCCGGAATTCGCCGAGCGCTTCGCCGCCAAGGTCGCGGAGCTGACCGGCCTGCCGTTCACGTCCGCCGAGAACAAGTTCGAGGCGCTCGCCACCCATGACGCCCTGGTGTTCACGCAGGGGGCGCTGTCGGCGCTCGCCGCCGGCCTGTTCAAGATCGCCCAGGACATCCGCTTCCTCGGCTCGGGCCCCCGCTCCGGCCTCGGCGAGCTGTCGCTCCCCGAGAACGAGCCCGGCTCCTCGATCATGCCCGGCAAGGTCAACCCGACCCAGTGCGAGGCCCTGACCATGGTCTGCGCCCAGGTGATCGGCAACGGCACCACGGTGAGCTTCGCCGGCAGCCAGGGCAATTTCGAGCTCAACGTGTTCAAGCCTGTGATCGCCAACGCGGTGCTGCAGTCGATCCGGCTGCTCGCCGACGCGGCGGTGAGCTTCACCGACAATTGCGTGGTCGGCATCAAGGCCAACGAGGACAAGATCGCCGACCTGATGAGCCGCTCGCTCATGCTGGTGACGGCGCTGGCTCCCTCGATCGGCTACGACAAGGCCGCCGAGATCGCCAAGACGGCGCACAAGAACGGCACCACCCTCAAGGAGGAGGCCCTGCGCCTCGGCTACGTCACCGAGGCGGAGTTCGAGCGCGTGGTCCGGCCGGAGACCATGCTGGCGCCGAGCGCCGATTGAGGTTTGGGATTCGCCGGCGCGGGGTTTCCTGCGCCGGTCACGGGAGGCGATCCATGGCCGAGATCATCAACCTGCGTCAGGTCCGCAAGGCGAAGGCCCGCGCCGAGGCCGACACGAAGGCCGACTCCAACCGGATCGCCTTCGGCCAGCCGAAGAAGGCCAAGACCCTCCAGCAGCGCCGCAAGGCCCTGGAGACCGAGCGCCACGAGGGCCACCGCCTGGAGCGGCGCGAGCCGGACCCTGACCCGGCGGGCTGAGAGCGGATCCGGATGCAGCAGCCCCACCGTCTGTGCGCGCGGCGCGAAGCAAGGACGGAACGCGTCGCCGCCTCGCCATGAGCGCCGGCATCACCAAGCGCTCCGTGATGATCGCGGGTCACCGCACCAGCGTGTCGCTGGAGGATCCGTTCTGGGCCGCGCTGCGGGAAATCGCGGCGGCCCGGGGCCAGTCGGTCCAGGCGCTCGTCGGCAGCATCGACGCCGGGCGCGGCGCGCAGAACCTGTCCTCGGCGATCCGCGTGTTCGTGCTCGATGCGGTGCGCGGGGGCGCGATCCCGGAAACGTGAGCGCTTCCTGCGCGCTTCGCGCTTCTGATCCCGGATGCCTTGTGACATCTGCGTGACAAAACCACGCAGGAAGGACATCCCATGGCCAACCGAGAGCCGCTGCTCAGACCCATCCCGATCGTGGAGCTGCGCCCGACGCAGATGACCGTGGGCTGCCGGGAGGTAGCGGAGAAGCGGAAGCGCTGGCGGGAGTACGACGGGGAGAAGAAGAAGGAATTCCTCGGCGCCCACATGATTCCGACCCTGCTCGGGCCGAAGAAAAACCACTACCTCATCGATCACCACCACCTCGCCCGCGCCCTGCTCGAAGAAGGCGTGGAGCACGTGCTGGTGACGGTGGTGGCCGACCTGCACGACCTCGAGAAGGAGGCGTTCTGGACGGTCTGCGATCACAAGTCCTGGGTGCATCCCTACGACGCCGAGGGCGTGCGCCAGCACTTCAAGGACATCCCGAAGTCGATCGACGCCCTGGCGGACGATCCCTACCGCAGCCTCGCGGGCGAGCTGCGCCGGGCCGGCGGCTTCGCCAAGGACACGACCCCGTTCAGCGAGTTCCTGTGGGCCGATTTCCTGCGGCGCAACATCAAGGAGAAGCGCATCGAGAACGACTTCTCCGACGCGCTGGAGAAGGCCCTGTCGCTGGCCAAGTCCAAGCACGCCGGCTACCTCCCGGGCTGGTGCGGGCCCTCGGGCGGGTGAGCGGCCGTCGCGCTCAGATCCCCCAATACGGCGCGGCGTCGTAGTAGCGGTGGATGCGCTCCTCCCAGGCGCCGTCCTCGGAGGGTTCGGTGCCCTCTGGGGTGCGGGCGGGGGCGGCGCGCAGCTGCGCCTCCGTGATGTCGACCACATAGGCGTCCTGCCGCGGCTCGAAGCGCAGCACCGACCAGGGCAGCGTGTAGAACTCCTCGCCCAGGCCCAGGAACCCGCCGAAGCTCATCACCGCGTAGGCCACGCGTCCGGAAGCCTTGTCGAGCATCAGGCGCTCGATCCGGCCGACCCGGGTCCCGTCCGGACGGCGGACATCCGTCCCGATGACGCGGTCGCTGGCGATCAGGCTCCGGGGCTGCCGGGCCGTGGATGGGCCGGGTGCCGGATCCCCGGTCGCGGCGCGTCCCGTGGCGGATTGACCGGTCGCCGTCATCGTCGCCTCCCTGCGGTGATCGCCGCGCCCGAGAGCCCGGCCCGTCTGCCCGAAAAACGCCCCGGCGCCGGGCGACGTTCCGGTGCGCGCCCGCGCCCGCCTCCTCCAGCTGGACGAACAGCCCCCGCATGCCGATGCCGCGTCTCGCCCACAGCCTCGCGCTCGCCGCCCTGCTCCTGCCCGCCGCCGCAGGCGCCCAGGACCGCGGCAGCGTCAACCCGAAGCCGCTGCCGCCGCTGGAACATCCGGACGCGCCCTCGACCCCCGCCAAGGCCCTGTTCGGCCGGGTCAGCCGGGCCTCCTCCGGGCCGGCGCATATCTACGGCTTCTACGCCAAGGGCTGTTTCTCCGGGGGTGAGGCCCTGCCGCTCGACGGGCCGAACTGGCAGGTCATGCGCCCGTCCCGCAACCGGATGTGGGGCACGCCCTACCTCGTCGATTTCATCGAACGGCTGTCGCAGAAGGCCGCCCGGGTCGGCTGGCCCGGCCTGCTCGTGGGCGACATGGCCCAGCCCCGGGGTGGCCCGATGATCACCGGCCACGCCTCGCACCAGATCGGCATCGACGCCGACGTCTGGCTGACGCCGATGCCCGACCACCGCATGAGCCGGGCGGAGCGCGAGGAGACCTCGGCCACCGACATGGTCCGCCGCGACCGCCTCGACATCGATCCGGAGGTCTGGACGCCGACGCATCTGCAGTTGATCAAGCTCACCGCCGAGCAGCCGGAGGTGGAGCGCATCTTCGTCAACGCGGCGATCAAGAAGGCGCTCTGCCGGGACGCGTCGGGCAGCCGGTGGATGTCCAAGGTGCGCCCGATGTACGGGCACAACTACCACTACCATATCCGCCTCTCCTGCCCGGCCGGACAGGAGGATTGCCAGCCGCAGGGCGCGCCACCCTCGGGCGACGGCTGCGACGACCTCGGCTACTGGTTCTCGGACGCGGTGCTGCACCCGAAGCCCCCGAAGGTGCCGCCGAAGCCGAAGCCCGCCATGACCATGGCGGCGCTCCCCGCCGCCTGCCGGGTGGTGCTGAAGGCGCCGTAGGCGCGGGCCAAGAAGTCGGGTCGACGAGACTGGGCCACCTTTGATCGGCAACCCCGTCATTCCGGGACTGCGCAGCAGGGCCCGGAATCCAGATCCGCCAACGCGCGCAGATCCTGGCACCGTCTGCGGTTCTGGATTCCGGGCTCTCCTGCGGCGCCCCGGAATGCTGGTGGGGTCGTCAAACGGACATTGACACACCGAAGCGTTGCGATGCGTGGGCCCGACTTAGTAACCCTGGCCGTCGGTGCGCGGCCGGTTCGGCTCTCTGCCCCGATGTGCTAACGCCTCGGGATGCCCCGCTGGCTCTTCATCCTCCTCGCCGTGGCCGTCGCCCTCTCGGTGCTGGGCAGCGTGCTGATCGTGCTGCGCAGCCCGAACAGCACGCCGCCGCTGGGGACGCACGCGCCGAGCCCCGCCGCGCAGCCGCGGCCCGGCGGGAACCCGTGACGGTCAGGCGGCGACGCCGGTCCCCACCGGGCAGCTGACGCCGGTGCCGCCCAGGCCGCAATAGCCGCCCGGGTTCTTGGCGAGGTACTGCTGGTGGTAGCCCTCCGCGAAGTAGAAGTGCTCCAGCGGCTTGATCTCGGTGGTCACGTCCGGGAAGCCGCGTTCGCGCAGCGCCTCGGCATAGGCCTCGCGCACCGCCCGCGCGGTCGCCTCCTGCGCGGGGCCGTTCGTGTAGATGCCCGAGCGATACTGCGTGCCGACATCGTTGCCCTGGCGCATGCCCTGGGTCGGGTCGTGGCTCTCGAAGAAAGTCCGCAGCACCGAATCCAGCGGCAGCACCGCCGGGTCGAAGGCCACCAGCACCACCTCGTTGTGGCCGGTCTGGCCGGTGCAGACCTCCTCGTAGGTCGGGTTCGGCGTGTAGCCGCCGGCATAGCCCACCGCGGTCACGAACACGCCCGCGGGCAGTTGCCAGAACCGGCGCTCGGCACCCCAGAAGCAGCCGAGGCCGAGCACGATCGTCTCGGTGCCGGGCGGATAGGGACCTTTGAGCGGGTTGCCGTTCACGTAATGGGTCTCGGCGGTGGGGAGCGGCGTCGGGCGCCCCGGCAGGGCCTCCGCGGGGCTGGGCATCTCGGGGCGCTTGCGGAACAGGAACATCGGCTTGCCTTCCGGTCTCTCGATGTCACCAGATATGGGGAGTCCGGCGCCCGCGAGAAAGCGGCGCGGGACCGATCAGGCGCCCCGGTCCATCGCAACCGCCTTGAAACCTGTGGTGAGGGGCTGGACCTCGCACGCAATTTCCGGCTTGTAACGGCAGCGGGTTGCGGCCAACGTGCCGCCGCGAGGGGCTAAAACCGCATGGAACTGGGCTGGACCACCACGAGTCACGTGCTGGACAACCTCAAGGCGGATTCGCATCCGGGGGACCCGTTCGCCGCCGCCGTGCGGGCGACGCGGATGCCGATGATCGTCACGGATCCGCGCCAGTTCGACAACCCGATCGTGTTCGCCAACGACTCCTTCCTGAAGCTCACCGGCTACACGCGGATGGAGGTGACGGGCCGCAATTGCCGGTTCCTCCAGGGGCCGGAGACCGACCTCGAGGCGGTCGACCGCCTCCGGGAGGCGATCCGGCAGGAAGTCGACATCAGGGTCGATCTGCTCAACTACCGCAAGGACGGCTCGACCTTCCACAACGCCCTGTATGTCGGACCGGTCAGGGACGCGGAGGGCAAGCTCGTCTACTTCTTCGCCTCGCAGGTCGACGTCAGCGAGCACTACGCGCTCACGGCCGAGATCGCGCGGCTCAAGGACGAGCTCGCCGAGGCCCGGGCGGGGCGCGGCGACCGGTAGGGCCGGACGCGGGCCATCCCGTCAGGGCTTGGTCAGGAAGCCGATCGGCTCCCGGCCGGGCTGGCCGAGCCAGAGCAGCACCGCGCCGAGCCCCAGCCCGATCAGCGAGGCCGGCGCCAGGGTGAGCGGCAGGCCCAGGATGTGCCAGAGCCACGGCGCCGCCCCCTCCACGCTGCCCTGCAGGGCGCCCGCCCTGTCCTTGAACAGGATCGCGATCACGTCGGAGAGGGACGTCACCCGCAGGCCGTTGTTGGCGATCGAGCGGGCGCCGTCATAGACCAGGGCGACGAAGCCGCCGGCCATCAGCAGGAAACCCAGGACACGGGCCAGGAAGCGGAACATCGCGGGATCTTCTGAGCCTTGCCGTGCGAGCCTTGCCGTGCGTGCCGTGCGGTCCGGCTGCCGCTGCGTCCGTCAGGGAGTATGGGCCCGCGCCGCCCGGCGCAAGCGCTGCCATCATGCCTCGGCCGCCTGCGGTTGCCGGTGCGCCGGGCCCGTGCCACAGCAGCGCCGGCGGCGGCGGGCCGTGCGGGAATGGTCGGCCTTGGACGCGCGTGCGACGAAACTCGGCCTCGTGATCTTCGATTGCGACGGCGTTCTGGTCGACAGCGAGCCCCTGAGCCTCGCCTGCCTCACCGCCGGCCTGAACCGCATCGGCGTGCCGATCGACCTCGCCACCGTGCGGGCGCGCTTCACCGGCACCTCCATGGTGTCCATCATGGGGCACATCGCCCGCGATTACGGGATCACGGCGCCGGCGGACTTCGTGGAGGGTGTGAAGGCCGAGACTCTGGCGCTGTTCGATGCCGAGCTGCGGGCGATGCGGGGCGTCGCCCAGGCGGTGGCGTCGCTGCACCTGCCGGTCTGCGTGGCCTCGAGCAGCGATCCGGTGCGGCTGCGCCATTCCCTGACCCTGACCGGATTGCTGCCGCTGTTCGGCGACCACGTCTTCTCCTCGGCGCAGGTCGCGCGGGGCAAGCCCTTTCCCGACCTGTTCCTGTTCGCCGCCAGCCGCATGGAAGTCGCGCCCGCCGGGTGCCTGGTGATCGAGGACAGCGTGCCGGGTGTCACGGCGGCGCGGAGCGCCGGCATGCGGGTCGCCGGCTTCACCG
Organism: Methylobacterium sp. A49B; assembly: GCF_053346215.1. NCBI lineage: Bacteria > Pseudomonadati > Pseudomonadota > Alphaproteobacteria > Hyphomicrobiales > Methylobacteriaceae > Methylobacterium > Methylobacterium sp. A49B. Next base: position 169,562 of record NZ_JBKFBO010000071.1, on the reverse strand, counting down.
GCGGCGGCCACTGGGGCCACGATCCCGCGGGCGCCGACCTCCTGCGGGCGGGCGCGGACCGGATCTTCTCGGATTTCTCCGACCTCCCCGCCGTGCTCGCCGCCGCCTGAACGGTCCAGCCTCCCCGAGCCCCGGACGGGACCAGCTTCCTGCCAAGCGCGGCCGCAAAATCGGAAGTCTGTTCCGTTGACGGTCCGCGGCGGCGCCTCCATCTTCAGGGATGCCCGGCGCCGATGAATGCAACCCTGCGTCGTCCACCCGGGCCGCGGTGATTTGAGAAGCGTAGCTTGCGCCGCGTCATCAAACGCTAAAGCACTGCGACGGCCCCGCGCCGCGCGGTCCTTCAGTCTGGAGGACATTCGATGGTGATCCGACTCCGTTCGTTCGCACGCTCCCTCGCGACCTGCTCCCAGGCCTGGCGCTGTCGACGCTGACGCGCCGACCATCACGCAGCCTTCATCGCGATCCGGCATGGCTTCACGCCGGCCCAGGGAGTTCCAAGCTCATGTCCAGTCTCTCAGCAGAGTTGGCGCCCGAAGACCGCTTCGACGCCGCCGAACCCGCGCGGGTCATCGAGATCGGCGAGATCACCGCCGGGATCGCCGTGCCGGAGGGCCGCGGCGTGCGGTTCTTCTCATCGGCGCGCGATTTCGACGGCCTTGATGGCGCGGTGTTCCGCACGACCGCGCAGGCGGCCCGCGCCGCCCGCGAGCGCGTGAGCGCGCGCGCGCCGTCGACCGCCCGGCCGGATCGGGCCCGCCTCCGCCGCGCCTGATCGGCGCGCCACTCGGGCCTGACCGGCGCGCTACTTGGCGCACTCCTCGCGGGTGCGCTTCATCGCCTCCGCGAACCCGCCGAGGGCGTACTCGTCGCTCGTCGGGTTCCCGCGCATCGAGGTGGTCTTGATCACGAGCTTCGGGTTGCGGGCGCTCATCTCCGAGACGACCCGCGCCTCCTCGGCCGGGTTCTGCAGCCACGCATTCCCGTCCTTCACCACGAGGCCGTAGCGGCTGGCGCCGAGATTGAGGCTCGGATCGGTCGGCGCGGCGGCGGAGCCGGGTCTCGTTTGGGAGGCCGCGGGCTTCGACGGGAAGCCCAGCATCACCGCCACCTCGTTCTGCACGTTCTCGCCCTTGCGGACGCTCACGAACAGGTAGGCGGTGTCGCGCTTCAGGGTCTTGGGCGAGCGCGTCTGCGGCTGGGCGATGGCGTAGCAGAGCTTGTTCCGGCCGTCGCCGTTCACGAACACGTTCCAGTCGCCGAAGATCGCCACGGGGGTGGCCTGCTGCATGCCCGGCGGCGTGCTCGCCTTCCTCTCCGCCGGCCGAGCCCGCTCGCGTCCGCGCCGCCGCCCACGGCGGGCGGGCGCCGCATCCTCGGCCCCCGACGCGGGCGCGGCTTCCTGGGCCGAGGCGGCTGTCACGGACAGGGGCACGCCGCCGAGCCCTCCGACGAGCGCAGGTGCGAGCCCCGATGCGAGCAGGGCGAGGGCTCCGACCGGGTTCAGGCGGGTGACGCGGACCATCTTCACTTCCTAACGACGGGCGGCACCGCGAGGCGCCGGACCGGGGTTCGGGATTAGTGAAGCTTGCGTAAAGCGTCGGCAAGATGGCGGTGGGCGTTACGCCCCCGGGACAGCGCGGACCGGCGCCTCAAAGGGCGCGGGCCTCCGTGGCCAGGGCGGCGATGACCGCGGCCGGCACCGCGATGGGCTCGACCACCGGTCCGGCGGGCGTCGCGATCGCGTTCGGCTGGGGTGGCGCGGCGCGCAGGGGGATCGGTTCCCTGCGAGGCGGATCGTTGTAGGGGGTGTTGTAGCCCTTGCGCACGGCCGCCCAGTAGGAGTCCCGCGTCAGGCCCGAACCGGTCAAAGCGGCATCGATCATGGCCGTGGCGTGTGCCGCGTAATCCGGCACGTCCTCCGGGTTCAGCCAACTCTCGACAGGCATCCTGCGAACTCCGATCCAAACGGCGAAGCTTGTAGCTGAGTAGACTTAGCCAGAGCCTGAACGCGCGGGCCGGGAGATGGTTGCAATGCACAATTCCGGTGGAGAGCTGTGGGAAAGTCGGCGTTACCGATCACCGGACGATCGCCGCGCCGTCACGGCCCGCATCCTCCAGAATGCGCAGCGCAGGCTGTTGCGGCTCAAGGAGTCACAGGCGGCCGCAGCTTCCGGCAACCGCGGGGCGGCCCCGCCCAGGGCCCGGGAGCTGGCCGTGATCGCCCGCCGGTTCGCCCATAGCGCGGGGGGATGGCACGGGGGATGACGCAGTCGCGGAGACGCAGCCGGACTTGGTGTCGCCCGCCGTGGTCGAGGCCGCCGCGCGGATGAAGGCCGAGGCCTCGGCCGATGCCGGGAACGCGGTCGACGCGGCGGCAGGCAGGCCGCGGTGGCGTTCACATGCGGGATTGCCCGGCCTGACGGGTCAGACCGGGTCCCGGATGCAGCCGCGAACCGCGGCCCCTGCGCTGTGAGCCCACACGGTCATGGTTCCGCCCTGCCGCCCGCCGGGGCGGTGTCGCCAGACCGTCTCGCACGCCGGCGGCGCGGTCAGGCCAGCCGCTCGATCCAGCCCTGCGCCTGGGCCCGCACGTTGTCGGGCGCGGTGCCGCCATGGCTGGTGCGGCTCGCCACGGAGTTCTCGACGCCCAGCACCGCGTAGACCGCCTCGGTGATCCGCGGCTCGGCCTCCTGCATCTCGGACAGCGACAGCGCCTCCAGGCCCACGCCTCTGGCGGAGGCGGCGCCCACGAGGCGGCCGGTGACATGGTGCGCCTGCCGGAACGGCAGGCCGAGTTCGCGCACCAGCCAGTCGGCGAGGTCGGTGGCCGTAGCGTAGCCCGAGCCGGCGGCTCGGCTGAGCACCGCGGCGTTGGGCTCCAGATCCTTCACCATGCCGGTCATGGCGGCGAGGCACAGGGACAGCGCCTGGAGCGCGTCGAACGTGCCCTCCTTGTCCTCCTGCATGTCCTTCGAATAGGCGAGCGGCAGGCCCTTCATGACGATGAGCAGGCCGGTCAGCGCGCCGATGATCCGGCCGGACTTCGCCCGCACCAGCTCGGCGGCGTCGGGGTTGCGCTTCTGCGGCATGATCGACGAGCCGGTGGTGAACCCGTCCGACAGGCGGACGAAGTTGAACTGGGCCGAGGTCCAGACCACCAGCTCCTCGGCGAAGCGCGACAGGTGCACGGCGCAGATCGAGGCCGCCGCCAGGGCCTCCAGGGCGAAGTCGCGGTCGGCCACAGAATCCAGGGAGTTGGCGGTCGGCCGGTCGAAGCCCAAAGCCGCCGCGGTGGCGTGCCGGTCGATCGGGAAGGAGGTGCCGGCGAGCGCCGCGGCGCCGAGCGGGCACTCGTTGAGCCGCGCCCGGGCATCGCGGAACCGGCCGCGGTCGCGGGCCAGCATCTCCACATAGGCGAGGCAATGGTGGCCGAAGGTCACCGGCTGGGCCGACTGGAGATGGGTGAAGCCCGGCATCACGGTACCGGCGTGCTGGAGCGCCTTGTCGGCCAGGGCGCGCTGCAGGTCGGCGGCCTGCTGGTCGAGGGAATCGAGGGTGTCGCGCACCCAGAGCTTCATGTCGGTGGCGACCTGGTCGTTGCGGGAGCGCGCCGTGTGCAGGCGGCCGGCCGCCGGGCCGACGATCTCGGTCAGCCGGCTCTCCACCGACATATGGATGTCCTCGAGCTCGCGCTTGAACACGAAGCTTCCGGCCTCGATCTCGTCGCGCACGGACTTGAGCCCGGCCTCGATCGCGGCCACATCCTCCGGCGGCAGGATGCCGGCTTGGCCGAGCATCGCCACATGCGCCAGCGAGCCGCGGATATCCTGGGGCGCGAGGCGCTTGTCGAATCCGATGGAGGCGTTGATCTCCTCCATGATCTCCGCCGGGCCGCTCGCGAAGCGGCCGCCCCACATCCGGTTGCTCATGTCGATCCTTCCGCGCCCTGACCGTCCCGAGGCCCGAGCCTGATGCCCGGCCGCACGCCCATCCTGGCCGGCGCGGGCGTCGCCGCGCTCGCCGTCCTCGGCCTCGCCCTATACGGGAGCGGTCTCCTGCCCGGCAACACGGGCGGCGCCCTCCAGCCCTGCGCCGCCGCCAAGCCGGCGCTCGCCCGGGTCGACGCGGCCGCGAAGGGCGAGGTCGCCGCCATGCAGGCCCCGCCGCAGGCGCGGCCCGCGCCGGACATCCGGTTCAAGGGGCCGGACGGCGCCGAGACCGGCCTCGCCGACCTCAGGGGCCGGCTGCTCCTCGTCAATCTCTGGGCGACGTGGTGCGCGCCCTGCAAGGCCGAGATGCCGGCCCTCGACCGGCTCCAGGCGCAGCTCGGCGGGCCCGATTTCCAGGTCGTCGCCATCAACGTCGACACGCGCAACCTCGAGAAGCCGCCGGAATGGCTGAAGCAGGCGGGTATCCACGACCTCGCCTTCTACGCCGATCCCGGCGGCCGCGTGCTGCCGATCCTCCAGCGCGACACGCAATCGCCCGGCCTGCCGACCACGATGCTGGTCGACGCCCAGGGCTGCACGATCGGGGTGATGAAGGGGCCGGCCGCGTGGTCGAGCGCGGACGGGCTGGCGCTGATCCGCGCGGCCCTGGGGCGGACGTCGTAGGATCTTCCTCCGGGCGCTTGCGCGCCCCCGCGATGCGCGGCAAGGCCTGCCGCGATGACGTCGCCCACCCCCGAAAGCACCCCGCCGAGGCGCGGCCCGCGCCCCCTCTCGATCATCCGCACGCTGCTCGCCGGCGAGGCGGCGGGCGGGCTGATCCTGATGGCGGCGGCGGCCTTGGCGCTCGTCGTGGCCAACGGGCCTCTGGCCGAAACCTACGCCCACGCCCTCCACACCGCCCTCGGGCCGATGAGCGTCCAGCACTGGATCAACGACGGCCTGATGGCCGGGTTCTTCCTGCTGGTCGGGCTGGAGATCAAGCGCGAGGCGCTCGACGGGCGGCTGCGGACCTGGCCCGACCGGGTCCTGCCCGGTATCGCGGCGCTCGGCGGCATGGCGGTGCCGGCCGGATTCTACGCGCTGGCCAATCTCGGCGCCGGCACCCTGCGGGGCTGGGCGATCCCGGCCGCCACCGACATCGCCTTCGCGCTGGGCGTCCTGGCGCTGCTCGGGTCGCGGGTGCCGGTCTCCCTCAAGATCTTCCTCAGCGCGGTCGCCATCGTCGACGACCTCGGCGCCGTGGTGGTGATCGCGCTGTTCTACAGTTCCGGCCTCGACCTCACCATGCTGGGCCTCGCCGCCCTCGTGCTGGCCGCCCTCTACGGCCTCAACCGGGCGGGGAACGGGTGGCTTCCGGCCTACGGGCTCCTCGGCCTCGTGCTGTGGGTCCTCGTGCTCCGCTCCGGGATCCACGCGACGATCGCGGGGGTGCTGCTCGCGCTCACGATCCCGATCCGGGTCAGCCCGGGCCGGCCGGAGGATGCGCACTCGCCCCTGCACCGGCTGGAGCACGCCCTCGCGCCCTGGATCACCTACGGGGTGGTGCCGGTCTTCGGCTTCGCCAATGCCGGCGTGGACCTCTCCGGCCTCACCCCCGAGGCCCTGCTCCAGCCGGTGACGCTCGGCATCGCGGCCGGGCTGTTCCTCGGCAAGCAGGCCGGCGTGTTCGCGAGCCTGCGGCTGGCCGTGGCGCTGGGATGGGCCAAGCGCCCGGCCGGGGCCGGCTGGGGGCAGGTCTACGGGGTCGCGGTCCTGTGCGGCATCGGCTTCACCATGAGCCTGTTCATCGGCGGCCTCGCCTTCCCGGACCCGGAGCACGAGACCGCCGTGAAGCTCGGCGTGCTCGCGGGCTCGGCCCTGTCGGGACTCGCCGGCGCGGCAATCCTCCTCGTCGCGAAGCGCCGCGTCACCCCGCACTAGCGGGCGGCCGTCGGCTTCTCCGTCCTTGCGAGCGGAGCGAAGCAAGGACGAGGGGCACCTCGCGCACGTGCCGGGCTCCGTCCGGCGCGAAAATGCGCTACCCCCCGTGGACATGCGCTTCTATCTCGGCCTCGCCACCACCTTCCACGACCCGGCCCTCGCCCTGGTCGGGCCCGACGGCACCCTGCTCTTCGCCGAGGCGGCGGAGCGCGCCCTGCAGTACAAGCGCGCGCCGAACTGCGAGCCGGACGCCCCGTCCGCGATGGCGGCGCTGCTGAAGGCGCACGTCCCGCCGGGATCCGAACTCGTCGTCGCCTCCACCTGGGGCCCGCAATTCACCGACTTCCTGCGGGGCCAGGCCGGCGCCGGCGCCTTCGACCTCATGGCGCTGTCCGCCTACACCACGGCGCTCAACCGCTCCTATGTGCCCGAGCAGGCCGAGCGGGTCTTCATCGCTGACCTCCACGGCGCGCAGGAGCGGGCCGGGCACGGCACCCTGCTGGCCCTGAACCAGGAGGCGCGGATCACCGGCGCGGCGCCCCGGGCGATGATCGCCGGGCAGCGGCGCTACCCGCACCACCTCTGCCACGCCGCCTACGGCCTGTGGGGCAGCCCCTTCGAGACGGCCACCGCCCTGGTGGTCGACGGCATGGGCGAGACCGGCGCGGCGGCGATCTACCGCCTGGAGGACGGCCGGATCACGGAGCTGCGCCGCCACCGCGGGCGCGGCTCGCTGGGCTTCCTATACGGGCTGATCACCGACCTCGCGGGCTTCGACCAAGTGAAGGGCGAGGAGTGGAAGATCATGGGGCTCGCCCCCTACGGCCACCCCGACCCGGATCTCGTCGCGCTGCTCGGCCGGCTCTGCACGGTCGAGGGCCACCGCCTGCGCTACGCCGACGCGGAGACGATCCGGGCGGTGGCCGCGGAGATCCGCGCCCGCCGCCCCTCCGATGCCCTGGAGAACGGCTGGGCGGACCTCGCCCGCTGCGGCCAGGACCTGTTCGCGACGCTGATGGACGCGCTGGTGGCCGAGGCCCACGCGCTGGCGCCGTCCGAGAACCTCGTGATCGCGGGCGGCTGCGGGCTGAACTCCTCCTACAACGGCCGGGTGCTGGGCCGGTCCGGCTTCACCCGGCTGCACGTCCCCTCGGCACCGGCCGACGACGGCAACGCGGTCGGCGCCGCGTGGCTCGCCTTCGCGGAGGATCATGCGGACTGGGCCGGACCGCCGCCCGATCAGCGCCCGCTCACGCCCTATCTGGGTTCGGGGGTCTCCACCGGGCCGATGGAGCGGCTCGCCGAGCAGGAGCCGCGGGCCCGGCGCGTCGGCCACGCGGCGGCGACGCGCGCGGCGGCGCAGATCCTGGCCGAGGGCGGCCTCGTCGGCTGGGTGCAGGGCCGGGCGGAGTTCGGGCCCCGGGCGCTGGGCAACCGCTCGATCCTGGCCGATCCGCGCCCGGAGGGCGCCAAGGACGCCCTCAACGCCAAGGTGAAGTACCGGGAGGCGTTCCGGCCGTTCGCGCCGTCGATCCTGGCGGAGGCCGGGCCGGACTGGTTCGAGGATTACGCCGACAGCCCCTACATGGAGCGCACCTTGGTCTGGCGCGAGGCGGTCCGCGCCCGCGTGCCGGCGGTGGTCCACGCGGACGGCACCGGCCGGCTCCAGAGCGTCACGTCGGCGCGCAACCCGGCCTACGCGGCCCTGATCGGCGCCTTCGCGGAGATCACCGGCGTGCCGATCCTGCTCAACACCAGCTTCAACATCATGGGCAAGCCGATCCTGCACGGCGCCGAGGACGCGATCCTGATGTTCTACACCACCGGTCTCGACGCCCTGGTGGTCGAGGATTGGCTGGTGGTGAAATGAGACGCGCCGCGACCCGGAGGGACGCGGCGCGGACGTTCAGACCCTGCGGCCGGTGAAAATGGACGCGGACGTCACTCGCAGACTTCGACGCGGCGGTAGGTGAACTCGCCGTCGCCGAGCCACTCCTTGCGGCGCTCGTAGTGGCAGATCGGGCCGCGGCGCTCGCGCACCACGACGGTCTCGGGCTCCTCGACCACGACGCGGCGCGGGCGGTACTCCGGCGGCGGAGGCGGCGGCGGGTTGTTGGCGCCGTTGACGAGGGCGCTGCCCACCACGCCGCCGACCACGCCGGCCGCGAGGCCGCCGACGATGGCGCCGGTCTGGTCGCGGGCGACGGCCGGGGCGACGGCCCCGAGCACCAGGGTCGCGGCGAGGGCGGCGGCCCCGGCGCGGATCATCGTGAAGGAACCGGTGACAGACACGCGAAACATCTCCCGTTCGTGTTGAGGATGATCCAACACCGGGAGGATTAAAAATCCCCGAAGTCGCCCATTGAATTGTGTGCCGGATATGGCGAGCCCGCGAGCGGTCCGGCAACGGCGAGACGCGGCCGTCCTTGCGAGCGGAGCGAAGCAACGGAGGGCAGCGCGACATCGGAAATCGTGGCGCGGCCGGATTGCTTCGCTCCGCGCGAAGACGGCGCGGCCATAGCCCTGTCGACGTACCGACGCCAGCCGTTTCTCGGATCGGGCCAGCCTCAGCGGACCGCCCGTCAGAGCAGCCCGTCGAGGGATCCCACCACCGACGTGGGCGCGAGGTCGGCGTACTCGTCCGGCAGACCCCTCCGGTTCACCCAGGCGGTCCGGAAGCCGAAAGCCCCCGCCCCCGCCACGTCCCAGCGGTTCGACGAGCAGAACAGCACGTCGCCCTGCCCCACCGCCAGCCGGGTCAGGGCGATCCGGTAGGCGTCGGGATGGGACTTGAACACCTGCGCGTCGTCCACCGAGAGAACGGCGTCGAGGTGGTCGGCCAGCCCCGCCGAGGCCACGGCCCGGTCGACCATGGCGGCGTTGCCGTTGGTGAGCACCGCCGTACGGATCCCGCGCTTGCGCAGGGCCGCCAGCACGCCCGGAACCTCGGTATAGGCGTCGAGGTCGCGGTAGGCGTCGAGGAGTTGCTCCCGAAGGCCGGGGTCCACGTTCGGGTGGGTCGCGAGGGCGTAGTCGAGGGCCCGCACGGTGAGGTCCCAGAAGGCCGCGTAGTGGCCCATCAGCGACAGGGTCCAGCTGTATTCGAGCTGCTTGTTGCGCCAGACCTCGGAGAGGTGGGCCGCGTCCGGCCCCACCGCATCGGCGTAGCGCTGGACCGCGGCGTTCACATCGAACAGCGTGCCGTAGGCGTCGAACACCGCGGCCTTCACGCCCGCGAGGGGTCCTGATGCGTCGGTCATGGCGTTCCTCACTGGGTGCTCTCGCCCGATCTGGGGCCGGACCCGCGCGGCGGCGAGCCCGGCCGGGTCACTCAGGCCCGGCGCAGGCGCAGGCCGAACAGGTGCAGCAGGCCCGCCAGCAGGCCGCCGTAGACCAGCGCCCCGGCGAGGCCGAGCACCGCCAGGACGACGAGATCGCGCCCGTGCGGCAGGGCCGGCACCAGCGCCTGGACGAGTCCCTGGCCGTAGACCGCGACCGCCGCAAGCCCCAGGCAGGCGAGCGCGACCCCCGCGACCGTGAGCCCGAGGGTGCGTCCCGGCGCCGTCCAGTTCCGGCGTTTGGCCAGGACCAGCAGCAGCAGCAGGTTGACCCACTGGGCGACGGCGGTGGCGAGCGCCAGACCGGTGACGCCGTAGGGGCCGGTGAGCCAGAGCTTCAGGACGACGTTGACGGCGATCGCCGTCAGGGAGGCCCAGAGCGGCGTCCTGGTATCCTGGCGGGCGTAGAAGCTCGCCACGGCGCTGCGCACCAGCACCACGGCCGGCAGCGCGAACCCGTAGGCCGCCAGCACCGAGGCCGCCCGCGCCGCGTCCTCGGCGCTGAAGGCGCCGCGCTGGAACAGCGCCGCCATGATCAGGCCCGGGATCGTCAGGAACGCCACGGTGAATGGCGCCGACAGCGCCAGGGAAAAGCCCGCAGCCCGATTCTGCGCCGCGTGCGCGCCCGCCACGTCGCCCGCGGCAATCCGCCGGCTCATCTCGGGGAGCAGCACGGTGCCGGCCGCGATGGCGATGACGCCGAAGGGAAGCTGGTAGAGCCGGTCGGCGTAGTAGAGGGCCGAGACCGCCCCGGTGGGGAGCCAGCTCGCGATGATCGTGTCGGCGAAGGTGGCGATCTGGAAGCCGGCCGCGCCGATCACCGCGGGCCCGAGCACCGTGAAGAAGCGCTTCAGCGCCGGATCGAGGCGCGGCACCGCGAGGTCGGGCATCACCCGGGCCCGGCGGCAGCCCCACAACAGCAGGCCGAACTGGAGCACGCCCGAGACGGCGACGCCCCAGGCGGCCGCGTAGGCGGCGTTGGGGAACAGGAAGCTCAACGCCAACGCCGCCAGCATGGCGAGGTTGAGCAGGACCGGCGCGCCCGCCGCCACGGCGAAGTGCCGGTGGGCGTTGAGGATGCCCGACAGCAGCGTCACCAGGGTCATGAACAGCAGATACGGGAAGGTGATGCGGGTCAGCGCAACGGCGAGCTGGAAGCGCTCGCCGTCCTCGGCGAATCCCGGCGCCAGGGCGTGGACCACCCAGGGCATCGCCGGCAGCGCGAGGTTGAGCAGCACCAGCTGCACGATCAGCATCAGGGTGAAGACGCGGTCGGCGAATTGGTGCGCCGCCCCGGGCGCGCCGGCCTCCGCGAGCCCGGCATAGGCCGGCACGAAGGCGGTGTTGAACGCCCCCTCGCCGAAGATCGCGCGGAAATGGTTGGGCAGCCGGAAGGCGACCACGAAGGCGTCGGCCATGGGTCCGGCGCCCATGACCGCGGCCATCACCACGTCGCGGGCGAAGCCGGTGACGCGGGAGACCAGCGTCCAGCCGCCGACCGAGAGGATGGAGCGGATCATCGGGCGGGGCGCTCGCCCACCCCCTCCCCCCGCAGCGGGGGCGGGCGGGAGCACGGTCGAAGCGTCGGGCGTGTCGATCGAGGGGGAATGGCCGGACCCTTCCGCACCGGGTCATCCGGCGTCGGGCGCATCAAGAGCCGCTTTCGTCGGCCACCTCAAGGGTGCCGCGGACACAGGGCCCGCGGCACCGGCGGAGATGCCTCAGCGGGTCGCCTCGGCGTACATCTTCTCCACATGCTCCCAGTTCACGAGGTTCTCGATGAACGCCTTGAGGTAGTCGGGCCGGCGATTTCGGTAGTCGATGTAGTAGGAGTGCTCCCACACGTCGACGCCGAGGATCGGCTTGGCGCCGTGGACCAGCGGGTTCTCGCCGTTGGGGGTCTTCATGATCGCGAGCTTGCCGTCCTTCACGGCGAGCCATGCCCAGCCCGAGCCGAACTGGCCGACACCCGCCTGGATGAAGTCCGCCTTGAACTTCTCGGCCCCGCCGAGATCCTCGTCGATCTTCCTGGCGAGCGCGCCGGGGATGGCGCCGCCGCCGTTCGGCTTCATCCACTGCCAGAAGTGGATGTGGTTGTAGTGCTGGCCGGCATTGTTGAAGAGCGGCTGATTGGTGTTGTAGGCGGCCTTGACGATCTCCTCGACGCTCTTGCCCTGAAGATCCGTGCCTTCGAGCAGCTTGTTGCCCGTGTCGACATAGGCCTTGTGGTGCTTGTCGTGGTGAAACTCGAGGGTCTCCTTCGACATGTACGGCCCGAGCGCGTCGTACGCGTAGGGCAGTTCCGGCAGGGTGAAGGTCATCGCATCTGTCTCCGCTAAGCAGGGGGCGGCCTCGTCCCCGGCGGGGGGCTCCCGAGTCGAGAGCCCGCTAGGTAAGTCGGTCGCCGCGGGACGGCAACGCCGTGGCGGCCCGGCTCCACGCGAAGTTCCGGATCGATCCGGAACTTCGCGCTGCGGAACGGACCGCCGGGGTCCGCCGCCGGACGATCGCCGCGCCGGGTATCCCAGGCAATCCAGCGGCGTGGTTTTGCAATATGACGGCCAGGGCTTACTGTGCGCCACGCTTTGAGCGCCGGCAGTTAGCCGGCCTGTGCTAGAGAGTATCATGATCGCTGCGCTGTTCGCGCTCGCCGCTGCCATGGTCATCGGGGGCAGCGCCGCCGTGATCCAGGGCTTTCCGTATGTGCGCCTGGAGAGCGGGCTCGCGATGGTCATCGCGGGCTCGGTAGCGGCCTCCTCGGGGGCGGTCCTGTTCGGGCTCGGCGTGCTCGCCCTCGCCTTCCGCCGGGTCGAGCGGGCGGTCGGGCATGTCCCCGCGTCCCGGGCCCGGGAGGCTGCCCCGGTCTCCGCTCCGGTTGCCGCCGACGAGGGCCGCTCCCGGCTGCCGCCGGTCCTGCCCGCCGCGCCCGCCTTCCTCGTCCCGCCCGTCGTGGAGCCGCCCTTCGACCCCGACCGGTCGCGGATCGATCCGAAGCCGGAGCCCCGGCCCGAGGGTCTGCCGGAGCTGGCCCTGCTCGCGGCGGAGGCGGACAAGCCCGACGCGGCCCTGCCGGAGCCGCCGAAGCCGTCGAAGCCGCCCCGGGCGGAGCCGGACCTGCGGGTTCCGCCGCCGCTCGCCGCCCAGGATCCGGCTCCCCAGGCCAAGCCGGACGCCAAGGGCCCCGGCGTGATCGCCCCCGAGGACGACCTGTTCGCCGCCCCCGAGGCGTCCCCGGGCGCGGAGGAGCCCCCCGCTTTGCGTTCGAGCCTCGACCCGGCGCCCGTGCCGGCCCCGAAGCCGGCGACGCGCACCGTCGTCGGGCGCTACGCCTCGGGGGGCAACACCTACGTGATGTTCGAGGACGGCTCGATCGAGGCGGAGACGCCGCAGGGCCGCTTCACCTTCGCGTCGCTGGACGAGCTGAAGGCCTTCGTGGACGGCGGCGGCGAATCCGGGACCCGCGGCGCGGCCTGACGCCGCCGGCGGGCAGGCGGCTTTCCCATCCGCGCCTCCTCCTGAGGTGCCTGTGCAACCGGCTCACACCAGCGGTTTGAGGCTGTCGTTGCGCGGCGGGATCGGCGCGCGCATGGTCAGGGCGAAGCCGCCGGGGGCGTAGTCGGTCGTCACCTCGGCCTGGACCTGCGTGATCAGGACCCGCTGAAGCAGCCGCGATCCGAAGCCCTGACGGGTCGGCGGCTCGACCGGGGGGCCGCCGGTCTCGCGCCAGGAGAAGCGCAGGATCCCCGCCGGGCCGCCCGGCTCGAGCGACCATTCCACCGCGACCCGCCCGGTGCGGTTCGACAGCGCCCCGTACTTGGCGGCGTTGGTGGTGAGTTCGTGGATCGCCATCCCGATCGGCACCGCGATCTCGGAGGGCAGGTCGATCGCCGGCCCGTCGAGGCTGATGCGCCCTTCCGCGGCGCCGTCCGGCGCCACCTCGGCATAGGGCCTCAGCTCGTTGAGCAGGAGGTTGCCGAGCGAGGCCGTCTGCCACGTGTCCTCGGTCAGAACCGAATGGGTGTGGGCCAGCGATTTGATGCGCCCGACGAAGGCCTCGTAGAAGCTCTCGATGCTCGACGCCGTGCGCGCCGTGGAGCCCACGATCGCCTGCACGGTGGCCAGGGTATTCTTCACCCGGTGGTGCAGCTCGCGGATCAGCAGGCTCTGGCGCTCCTCGGCGAGGCGCCGGTCGGTCACGTCCGCCACAACGCCGATCAGGCGGCGCGGCAGACGGTCGGGGGCGTCGCGCTCGAAGCGGCCGGCCATGTCGATCGTCCGCCACGCCCCGTCGGACTTGCGCCGGATGCGCCCGCCGATGTGCAGGATCCCGTCCTCCCGCAGCGCCTTGGAGATCGCCCGTCGGACGGCGGCGCGATCGTCCGGGTGGAGGATGTCGTTGAGGAATTCGTTCTTGCCGATGGTGCCGTCCTCGGGCGCGTGCCCGAAGATCTCGTACATGTGCTCGTTCTCCCAGATCGCCTGGTCCTCGAGCATGTGCCACTCGAAGATGCCGAGCTTGGCGATCGTGGTCGCGACCCGGAGCCGCTGGTCGCGGGACAGGATCTCGTCCCGGGCCTCGACCCGCGTGGTGATGTCCTGGAGGACGCCGACCATGCTGGCGGGCGTCCCGTCCGGGCCCGGCACGGCCTGACCGCGCACCCGCAGGATCACCGTGCGCCCGGCCACCGTGGTGGGCGTGTCGAACTGGTAGGGCTCGCCGGTACCGGTCGCCCCGGCGATGATCGCGCTCAGGCGGTCGAGTTCCGTCTGGGACAGGCCGGTCTTCAGTTCGTCCCACGAGACGGAGCGGCCCGGCGGCCGGCCCAGGATCCGGGCGGCGCGCCGCGACAGGGTGAGCAGACCCGTGGCCCGGTCCCAGCGCCATTCCCCGAGGCCGGCGGCCGCCAGCGCCTCGCTGTTCGCCTCGGAATGGGCCGCCGCGTCCACGTCGACGGACTCGACCACGAGGGTCGCCCCGGAGCGCCGCACCCGCACGTCGACGGCGCTGCCATCGGCCCGACGCCAGAACTGAAGGCCGTCACCGAGGCCCCCGGAGGCCTCGTTCAGCAGCGCGCCGGTCGGCCGGCCGGCCAGGGTGCCCGGCGCCCAGCCGAGCAGATCGTGCAGGGCCCGGTTGGCGGCGACGATGACGGTCGCGTCGGCCGACAGCACGACGAGGCCGATTGCGGCATCGTCGAAGCCGGCGCGATACGGATCGTGCGCCGCCGGTTCCTGACCCACCCGCTCATTCACTCGGAAGAACCCTCGAACGCGCGGTGGCGCGCCCCCGCAGGAGTAAGCCCCCTCCCCCGGCGCGATCCGGGACCGCGACGGCGTATCAGGATGGCCTCCGAGCGTGACCGTTGCAAGGCGTTCCGGCGGGTTGCGGCGCGCCGCCCGCGGGCGCCGCGGCTGTCACCGTGGCAGCCGCGCGAACTCCAGGTAGGTTGGGCGCCGTCCCGCCGCCAGCGCCTTCGCCTCGTAGCGCGTGCCGGGCCAGCCCGGGAAGGGCTGCGTCCAGTCCCGCGCGCTCCGCGCCGTCCAGCGCAGGGTCGGACAGCGGGCGGCCCGCGCCAGCGTCCAGCCGGCGTAGTCGTCGATGTCGCTGGCGAAACGGAACAGGCCGCCCTCCTTCAGGACCCGCCCGATCTCGGCCAGGGACGCCTCCGAGACGAAGCGGCGCTTGCGCTGGCGCCGCTTGGGCCAGGGATCGGGATAGAGCAGGTACACCCGCTCCAGGCTGGCATCCGGCAGCCGCGCCAGCAGGGCGGTCACGTCCTCGTCGCGGATGCGGACGTTGCGCAGGCCCCGCGCCTCGACCGCGGCGAGCAGCTTGACCACGCCGTTGACGAACGGCTCGGCGCCGATGATGCCGATCCCGGGCTGGGCCTCCGCCTGGGCCGCGAGGTGCTCGCCGCCGCCGAAGCCGATCTCCAGCCAGACCGCCTCCGGCGGCGCCGGCATGGCCGGGAACAGGGCGCGCGGGTCGAGGGGCGCGCCGTCCGGCGGCAGGGTGACCCGGAGGGCCGGCAGCAGCTCGGTCAGCCGGCGCTCCTGCTCGCCGCGCAGGCGCTTGCCCTTGCGCCGCCCGAAGAAGGCGCGCTCCGGCTCGTCGTTCGCATCGGGGGAAGGTCCTGGGGTGTCGGTGTCCAAAGGCTCAGCACATCCCGGAGTGTGGACCGACCCTCTTCCCGGACGCCCGAGCGTCGGCGGACGGTGATCCGGATTCAACGTCCGATTGGCCGCGAAGCGGCACGAGGCGGGAATTCGGCATCCGCGCGCAACGGCGCCCCGGCCGGGCGCTTCGCATCGTCCCGAGTCGGGCGCCGGATCGCAATCCGCTGACGCTTCCTGCATCCGGGAGAGGGGCGATGCCGAACGCACCGCCCGCCCCTGCTCGCCCGGCCCCTGTTCGCCCAGCTTCCGTCCGCTCGCTGCGCGACGCGGCAGGCGGCCGGCCGGTGCTCGGGGGTCGGCCGCCTGCTGCCCTCAGGCGAGCGCCGACTTCAGCTTGTCGGCGAGGTCCGTGCGCTCCCAGGAGAAGCCGCCATCGGCCTCCGGGGCGCGGCCGAAATGGCCGTAGGCCGAAGTGCGGGCATAGATCGGCTTGTTGAGGCCGAGCGCCGTGCGGATGCCGCGGGGCGACAGGTCCAGGGCGTCCATCAGCACCGCTTCGAGTTTGGCCTCGTCCACGTTGCCGGTGCCGTGCAGGTCCACGTAGATCGAGAGCGGCTTCGACACGCCGATCGCGTAGGCGAGCTGGATCGTGGCGCGGCGGGCGAGGCCCGCAGCCACGACGTTCTTGGCCAGGTAGCGCGCCGCGTAGGCCGCCGAGCGGTCGACCTTGGTCGGGTCCTTGCCCGAGAAGGCGCCGCCGCCGTGCGGGGCCGCGCCGCCGTAGGTGTCGACGATGATCTTGCGGCCGGTGAGGCCGGCATCGCCGTCCGGACCGCCGATCACGAACTTGCCGGTCGGGTTCACGTGCCAGACCGTGCCCTCGTTGACCCAGCCCTCCGGCAGGGCCTTGCGGATATAGGGCTCGACGATGGCGCGCACGTCCGCCGAGTCCAGGGACTCGTCGAGGTGCTGGGTCGACAGGACGATCTGCGTGACCTCGACCGGGCGGCCGTTCTCGTAGCGGACCGTGACCTGGCTCTTGGCGTCGGGGCCGAGCTTGGCGGCGTCGCCCTGCTTGGCCCGGCGGGCGTCGGCGAGATCCTTGAGGATCCGGTGGGCGTAGAAGATCGGGGCCGGCATCAGCTCGGGCGTCTCGTCGGCCGCGTAGCCGAACATGATGCCCTGGTCGCCCGCGCCCTCGTCCTTGTTGCCGGCGGCGTCCACGCCCTGCGCGATGTCGGCCGACTGGGCGTGCAGGTGGATGGCGACGTCGTTGTTCTTCCAATGGAAGCCCGACTGCTCGTAGCCGATGTCCTTTACCGCCTCGCGGGTCAGGGCCTCAAGGTCCTTGAAGGTCACCGAGTCGGGCCCGCGCACCTCGCCGGCGATGACGATCCGGTTTGTCGTGGCGAGCGTCTCGACGCCGAGGCGCGCCTCCGGCATCGCCGTCAGGTACGCGTCGACCACCGTGTCGGAGATCCGGTCGCAGACCTTGTCGGGGTGCCCTTCGGACACGGATTCGCTGGTGAAGAGGTAGTTGGAACGCGGCATCGGACGGACGGCCCCGGCTTCACAGGCACGCCGGTGCGATCACGGCGTTTGACCCTTCATGGGGCGGGGGTTCTCGCACCCGGCCCATGAAGGGTCAAGGCGGATCACCGGACGAATCCGGTAAAACGAACGAAGTGGCTGGACAATCGCCCGCCCCTTCGAGTGATCGGTGACGGGGACCGCAACTTCGGGCCGACGCGCCCGGCACCCCTGGTCAGGCCGGCCGCGAACCATCGGGCACCTGCATCGACGCGCAGTCTCGGCCCGTCAGGCGCGGCGGGACCGCGCGCTCCCGCACGCGACCTTCATACATGGGAAGCACTTATCGCGTCCGGCCCTCTCTCAACGCAGCGGAGCGGTACGACGCTCAACGCAGCAGATGTTCGGGCCCGGTGAAGCCGGCACGTTCGACGGGACCGCTTGTCAGCGGGGCCGGCGCGGCACTCTCAGCCGCCGAGCTTGCTCTCCAGCGCCCGAATGGCCGCGGCCACGTCCCGGCGCGCCTCCTCGGAGAAGTTCTCGGTGATGTGCCGGCCCACGATCTCGGCCAGGCCCTTGAGGCCGCCTTCGCTGAGGCTCGCCTGGTCCGGCTCGCTGAAGCCCGGGGCGGTGAAATCGTCGTTGCGCGGCATGCCCTTGAAGAAGTAGTCCATCGGCACACCGGTCATCCGGGAGAAGATGTCGAGATGAACGGCACTGATCCTGTTGGTGCCCTTCTCGTACTTCTGTAGCTGAGCTGCAGACATACCGAAGCTCTGCGCGACGCGGCGCTGCGTGAGGGACGCCTTGCGTCGCTGCTCGGCGATGCGCTGCCCGACATAGACGTCGCGCTGATCGGTTTTCTGACCCGCCATGAAGAGCTCGTCCACCCCCGTGCCGTGATTCCCTCTGGCAAAGCTTAGCGCCGCCCCGGGAACTTGTCACCGGCGCAGGCGTGACGCGGTGAACGATTTCCCGCGCTGCCGGAGCGGGGAGTGATCGCGTGGAAGATGGTGGTGTCCCCGGCAGGGCTCGAACCTGCGACCCCAGGTTTCATACCACTTCGACTTTCGCCGCCGCGTCCCCAAGGGGCCGCGTTCGTGGCCTGGACTATCCCTTCACCCTGGGCGGGGCTCGCGCCCGGCCTGTAGGTGCCGCCCGTCTAGTCTCTACACCTTCCCGCAGGCCGCGAGCGCGACGTGCGGGCTTGGCTCGGGATCGGCAGGGCCCGGACGAGCCGGCGCCTGGAGCTTTCCCCGACTTTGAGCGGATCCGCCGCGCGGTTTCCCGGCGCGACGCCCAATTCGACCTGATCTAGGAAACCTGTGCTCTGTCCAGCTGAGCTACGGAGACGACCGCCGGCTGCATAGCATCCTCCCTGCCGCAGGCCAACCGCACCCATTGGCGGATGCGCGCGCCCGGCGCATGATCTGCCCGTGCAGGCGATCCTCGCAACGGCGACCCGGCAAGTCGTGACGGTGCTGGCGGCGCTCGCGGCCGTGGGTCCGGCGCCGGCCCGCGCGGCCTCGCGCGCCGGCCCGCCGGCTTGTCTGGCGGGGCCGGTCCGCTTCGAGATCCTGGAGGCGGTCGGGCCACGCGGCGAGATCCGCCTGGGGTCGGGCGCCCGCGCGGTCCTGGACTCCCTCCGCTGGCCCGACGCGCCGGAGGCGGCCGCCGCCGCGGCGGCCTGGCTCGACGGGCGGCGGGGCGCCCGGGTCGCGGTGGTGCCGCGCGGGCAGCCCGACCGCTGGGACCGGCAGCGGGCCGACATCCAGCTCGCGGAGGGCGACGAGGATCTCGCGGGCGGCCTGATCGCGGCAGGCCTCGCCTTCGCGGAGTCCGGCGAGGCTGATTCGCTCTGCCGCCCGGCGCTGCGCGTCGTCGAGGCCTCTGCGCGGGCGCGGCGCGTCGGCCTGTGGCGGGAGCCGATTCCGGTCGCCACGGACGGGCCGGCGCTCCGGGCGCTGGCCGGACGCTTCGCGATCGTGGAGGGCGACGTGCGCCGCGTCGGCGAGCGCAGCGCCCGCACCTACATCGATTTCGGCGCCCGCGGATCGGACGCACTCACGGTCACGGTATCGAAACGCACTTGGCGAATGGTGCGCGCGCGTGGTTTGAGTGCGGCCTTGCTCGAAGGCCGGCGCGTGCGCGTGCGCGGCATCCTGGAGGTCTGGCGCGGCCCGACCCTGGAAGCCGACGCGGACGGGATCGAACTCGTGGGCGAGACGGAACGGCCGGAGGCCGGACCGGAGAAGGAACGGGGGCTGCGGCGCTGATCGCGATGGGCGGGATCACGGGGCAATTTCGGTCGGCGGGGCGTCTCCTGGGCGGCGTGACGGCACTCTGTGCCCTGGCCGCCCTGCTCGGCGCCTGCGTCGCGGACCAGACCGGGGCGGTCGTGCAGCCGGCGGTTGTTCGGGTGCCGGCCGAGGCGCCGCGCACCACCGGCCGGGAGCGCGTCGCGGATTCCGATCACCTCAAGCTCGTGGCGTCCTTCGGCGGCGAGGCGCGCGCCCCCAACGTGACGCGGATGCTCACGGAAGTGACCGACCGCCTCGTGAAGGCCAGCGACCGGACGGACCAGGCCTACGCGGTGACGCTCCTCGACTCCCCCGTGGTCAACGCCTTCGCGCTGCCGAATGGCCGGCTCTACGTGACCCGCGGGCTGGTGGCGCTCGCCAACGACACCTCGGAGGTGGCCGCCGTGCTGGCGCACGAGATGGCCCACGTGACCCTCAATCACGCCACGGCGCGGAGCGAGCTGGAACTGCGCTCGGCCCTCGTCAGCCGCGTCGTGGCCGACGTCCTGAACGACCCCGATACCGGGGCGCAGCTCCAGCACCAGTCGCGCTTCGCGCTGGCGCGCTTCTCCCGGGAGCAGGAGCTGGAGGCGGATGCCACCGGCGTGCGCACCCTGGCGAAGGCCGGCTACGACCCGTTCGCTGCCGGCCGGTTCCTCACCGCCCTCAACCGCTCGACGGGCCTGAAAGCCGGCAGCGCCGCCGCGCCCGACATGCTGGCGACCCATCCGGGCACGGCCGAGCGCATCGTCCAGGTCACGCGCGCGGCCCGCCGCATCGGCGCCCCCGGGATCGGCACCGACGACCGGGCGACCTTCCTGGCGGCGGTGGACGGCCTCGCCTACGGCGACAACCCGCGCGACGGCGCGGTGCGGGGCCATCGCTTCATCCATCCGGGCCTCGGCATCGCCTTCGAGGTGCCCGAGGGCTTCGCCCTGGAGAATACCCGCTCGGCCGTGCTCGGCACGACCCAGGACGGCAGCCGGCGCCTGCTGTTCGACCAGATCGACGCGAAGGAGGGCCAATCCCTGGAGGCGGTGTTGAAGGCGAGCTGGAACGACGCCTTCGATCCGGCCGGCTTCGAGACCCGGGAGGTCGCCGGCCACCCGTCCGCCTTCGCGCTCTCGCGGGGCAAGGAGTGGACGTTCCGCCTCGCGGCGATCCGGATCGGCGACTCGACTTACCGGATGATCATGGCCGCCAAGGGCGCCGCCGATCCAGACCCTGCCTTCCGCCGCTGGACGGCGACGCTCGCGGCGGTGCCGTCGGACGAAGTGGTCCTGCGGCCCCTGCGGCTGCAGGTCGTGCAGGCGACCTCGACCGGCGCCGAGGATCTCGCCCGCCGCATGGCGGTGCCGGATCGCGCGCTCGACCGGTTCCTCGTCCTCAACGGCCTGGAGCGGGGCGCGCCGCTGGTGGCGGGCCGCAGCTACAAGATCGTGACGGAATAGCCGCCCTGCGCGGTTGCGGCTTGTGCCAGGCGAGAGCCCGGCGATCCTTCCGGCACCGTTCAAGGAGAGCGACGTGATCCGATTCTTCTACAATCTCAGCCCCAACCCCATGAAGGTTGCACTCTGCCTGGAGGAGATGGAGCTGCCCTACGAGGCGGTCCCGGTCGATACCCGCAGGGGCGAGCAGTTCGATCCCGCCTACGTGGCGGTCAACCCGAACGGGAAGGTCCCGGCGATCCGCGACGGCGACGTGACGGTGTTCGATTCGAATGCCATCCTGCTCTACCTCGCTGGCAAGACCGGCCGGTTCCTGCCCGAGGGCGAGCCGGTGCGGGGCGAGATGCTGTCCTGGCTGATGTTCGTGGCCACCGGCATCGGGCCGTTCTCCGGCCAGTGCGTGCATTTCCGCCACTTCGCGCAGGACGGCGGCGCCTACGCCACGGAGCGCTACACCTTCGAGGCGCGCCGCCACTGGGGCATCCTCGACCAGCGCCTCTCCGACCGGCCCTACATCCTGGGCGACACCTACACGATCGTCGACATGGCGGCCTGGGGCTGGGCCCGGATGGTGCCGTTCGTGCTCGGCGAGAACGCCTTCGCGGACCTGCCCAACGTCAAGCGTCTCCTCGACGCGATCAACGCGCGGCCGGCCGCGCAGGCCGCCGAGGCGCTGAAGGGCCGCCACAGCTTCAAGGCCGAGATGGACGCGGAAGCCCGGAGCATCATGTTCCCCGCAACGCGGAGCGCCGCCTGAGGGCGCCTGCGCGGCGACGGCCGCCCCTTCAGGGTGCGGGGGCGGTCACCGTGAGCATCGGCAGGGCGATAGAGAGGGTGTCGCCTGACGGCCGCACGGTGCCGAACGTCAGGCAGGCGGCGAGGCCGAGACACAGGGCGAGGCCGAGCAGAGAGGTCTCGAAGCCGCGGTAGACCCAATCCATGGCGGTCCCCTTTCACGAGGGACCGTCAGGATGCGCCGGCCGGGTTAACGGATCGGTGCGCCCGCGCGCGTTCCTCACCAGCCGGAGGCCACGAGGGCGGCCCCGGCGGCGATCAGCGCGACGCTGGTCCAGGCGGCGAGGCTCAAGGTCTCGCCGAGCAGGCTGGCGCCGAGGATGGCCACCAGCACGACGCTGAGCTTGTCGAGAGGTGCGACCCGGGCGGCGTCCCCCAGCGACAGCGCCCGGAAGTAGCAGAGCCAGGACGCACCCGTCGCGAGTCCCGACAGGATCAGAAAGACGAGGCTGCGGCCGGAGATCTGCGCCAGCCCGCCCGACTGCCCTGAGGCCACGACGATTGCGCCGGCGAAGATCAGGATCACCGCGGTGCGCACGAGGGTTGCGACATCCGACTGGACGCCCGAGACCCCGACCTTGGCGAGGATCGCGGTGAGCGCCGCGAAACCGGCGGCTGCGAGGGCCCAGAACCGCCAGGATTGCAGGAGGTGGCTCACGGGTGTCTCGCGCCGTTCCTGTTTGCTGAGCCCGGACGCATCATCGTCGGCGCGAGCGGGGCGCTGCAATCCAGCGGCACCGCATCTGTCATAGCCTACTATCTTGGATCGCATGGCTATGCGCGCGATGACAGGCCATCCGCATCGATACGGCGAGCCGCGCCGGTCCAGGGCGCGACGGAGCCGCCGAGTCCCGGGCTCGGCGCCCTCATCGGTCGATTCCTTGCAAGAGCGTCAATGTTTCCCGTGAAACATTCGCCACTCACAACAATTTGTCGGGGGTGATGGGGAGGCGGCGCACCCGCTTGCCGGTGGCGTGAAACACCGCGTTGGTGATCGCCGCCGCGACGCCGACGATGCCGATCTCGCCGAGCCCCTTCACGCCCAACGGGTTCGCCTTGTCCTCCTCGTCCACGAAGATGACGTCGATGTCGTAGATGTCGGCGTTCACCGGCACGTGGTACTCGCCGAGATTGTGGTTCATGAACCGGCCGATGCGGTGGTCGAGCATCGACTCCTCCTCCAGCGCCGAGCCGATCCCCATCACCACGCCGCCGAGGATCTGGCTGCGGGCCGTCTTCGGGTTCAGCACCTTGCCGGCCGCGATCGCCGAGACGACCCGGGTCACCCGGACCTGCCCCAACTCCTCGTCGACTTTCACCTCCACGAAAATCGCCGAATGGGTGTAGGCCTCATATTTCTGATTGAAGTCCTTGTCGGGACCCGCCTCCTCGACCGCCTCAACCTTGTCGACGCCGGCCGCCTGCAGCACCTCGACCAGGGAGACGCTGCGGCCGGGATCGCCCGCGACCGAGATGCGCCCGTCCGAGAATACGGCGCGGTCGAAATCGACGTTGGCCAGCGGGGAGTTCTCCATCGCGCGGGCCAGCTTGAACACCTGTTCGCCGACGTTGCGGCAAGCCTTCATCACGGCGGTGCCAGAGGAGGCGGCGGTCCAGGAGCCACCCGCGACCGGGGCCTCCGGCAGCCGGGTGTCGCCCAGCTTGGTGGTGACCGCGTCCATCGGCAGGCCGATTGTGTCGGCGGCGATCTGGGTGAGGATCGTGTAGGTGCCGGTGCCGATGTCGCCAGTGGAATTGCCCACCGTCAGCCGGCCGTCCGGCGTCAGGGTCGCGATGGCGCTCGACTGCATCATCATCGATTCCCAGATGCCGGTGGCCACGCCCCAGCCGACCAGCTCCCGCCCCTCGCGGGTGGAGCGCGGCTCGGGATTGCGCTTGGCCCAGCCGAAGCGCTCGGCACCGAGCTCGAAGCAGCGCCGCAGTTCCTTCGAGCCGAAGGGCTTGCCCTCGGCGGTGGCGTCCGATTCCGCGTAGTTCTTGAGCCGCAGGGCGATCGGGTCGAGCTTGGTCGCGTAAGCGAGCTCGTCCATGGCGGTCTCGATGGCGAACACGCCGGTGACCGCGCCGGGCGCGCGCATGTCACCCGGCGTCGGCGTGTCGAGCTTCACCAGACGGTAGCCGAGCGCGACGTTGTCGCATTTGTACAAGACGCCCGACCAGTTGACGACGACCTCCTGGTAGTCCTCGAACTGCGAGGTGCCCTGGACGGCGTCGTGCCGCAGGGCCGTCAGCGTTCCGTCCGGCTCGGCGCCAAGCGCGATCGTCTGCAGGGCCTCGGACCGGTAGGTGAAGCTCCACATCTGGTCGCGGGTCAGGGTCACCCGCACGGAGCGCTGCAGCTCCTGCGCGGCCAGCATCGCCAGGAACAGCTGGTATTGCGGGCGCAGGCCCGAGCCGAAGCCGCCGCCGAGATAGGGATTGAGCACCCGCACCTGATCGGGCTTCAGGCCGAACACGTTGGCGAGATACTGGTGGCTGTTCGAGACGCCCTGGATCTTGTCGTAGACCGTGTAGGTGCCGTCCTGCTCCACCACCACCGTCGAGGCGTGCGGCTCCATCGGGTTGTGGTGCTCGTCGGCGAGGCTGTAGGCGCCCTGGACGCGCACCGGCGCGCTGCCGAACGCCTGATCGGCGTCGCCCCAGGGCTCCGGCGGCGGCTTGATGCCCATGCGCTTGTAGGGCGGCTCGTAGGCGGTGCCGCGCAGGGCCTCCAGGTCGGTCCCGGGCTCCTCCATGGCGTAGGTCACGTCGACGAGGGACGCGGCGTAGCGCGCGGTCTCGAAGTCCTCCGCCACCACCAGGGCGACCGGCTGGCCGCTGAACACGATCAGGTCGTCGTAGAGGGCGCGGAACGGCGAGCCGGGCGGCGCCACCTGATCCTGGAAGTTCTTGTCACGCCACGCGGTGCGCGGCCGGTTCTCGTGGGTGATCACCTTGAGGACGCCGGGCACCGCCTCGGCCTCGGCGGAGTCGATGGCGGTGATCCGGCCCTTGGCGATAGCGCTCGACACGACATAGCCGTAGGCGAGGTCGGGGGCGGCGAACTCGCCCGCATATTTGGCGAGGCCCGTGACCTTGGCGGGCCCGTCGATGCGGCTGCGCGGGCTGCCCACGAAGGTGTCGCGGCCGGTGGAGCTGAAGGTCTGGGTCATGGCGGGCCCTACTGGATGCGCTTGTCGCTGAGCGACTGGGGCGTGCCGGCGGCGGCCTGTTCGAGGCCGCGCACGATGGCGCGCCGGGCGAGATCGATCTTGAAGCCGTTCTCCGATTGGGGCTTGGCCTCCGCGACGATCAGGTCGGCCGCCGCCTGGAAGCTCTCGCGGGTCGCGGGCTTGCCCGCGAGCAGCGCCTCCGCCTCCCGGTTGCGCCAGGGCTTGTGGGCGACGCCGCCGAGCGCGAGGCGGGCGGTCTTCACCGTGTCGCCGTCGAGCTCCAGGGCGGCCGCCACCGAGACCAGCGCGAAGGCGTAGGACAGGCGATCGCGCAGCTTCAGGTAGGTGTAGTGCTGCGGGAAGCGGCTCTCCGGCAGGTCCACGGACACGATGATCTCGCCGGGGGCGAGGTTGGTGTCGGTCTCGGGGGTGTCGCCCGGCAGGCGGTGGAACTCGGAGAACGGGATCGACCGGTCGCCCTGCGGCCCGCTCACCTGCACGGTGGCCTCCAGGGCGGCCAGCGCGATACACATGTCGGAGGGATGGGTGGCGATACAGTGCTCGCTCGTCCCGAAGATCGCGTGGATGCGGTTCGTCCCGCCGATCGCCGGGCAGCCGGAGCCGGGCGCGCGCTTGTTGCAGGGCGTCGCGACGTCGTAGAAATAGTAGCAGCGGGTCCGCTGGAGCAGGTTGCCACCCGTGGAGGCGGCGTTGCGCAGCTGTGCCGAGGCGCCGGCCAGGATGGCATTGCGCAGGAGCGGATAGCGCGCCGCGACCTGATCGTCGTACGCCACCTTGGCGTTGGTGGCGAGCGCGCCGATCCGCAGGCCGCCGCCCTGGTCCTCGATTTGGTCCAGCGGCAGCCGGGTGATGTCGATCAGCCGGCCGGGCTTCTCGACCTCGTACTTCATCAGGTCGATCAGGTTGGTGCCGCCGGCGATGAAGCGCGCCCCGGCCCCGAAGGCCTGCACCGCCTCCGCCACCGTGCCGGCGCGGACGTAATCGAAGCGGTTCATCGGGCGCCTCCCTGCATGACGTCCTCGATGGCGTCGACGATGTTGGTGTAGGCGCCGCAGCGGCAGATGTTGCCGCTCATCGCCTCCCGGATCTCGTCCCTTGTGTGGGCGTGACCCTCGTTCATCAGGCCGACCGAGGAGCAGAGCTGGCCCGGGGTGCAGTAGCCGCACTGGAAGGCGTCGTGCTCGATGAAGGCTTCCTGGATCGGGTGGAGGGCGTTGCTGCCCGCCCGGTCGCCGAGGCCGGCGAGGCCTTCCACCGTGGTGATCTCGGCGCCGTCCTTCATCACGGCGAGCGTCAGGCAGGAATTCACCCGGGTGCCGTTCACCAGCACCGTGCAGGCGCCGCACTGGCCGTGGTCGCAGCCCTTCTTGGTGCCGGTGAGGTCGAGTCTTTCGCGCAGCAGATCGAGCAGGGTGGTCCACGGGGCGACCTGGAGCTCGCGCCGCTGCCCGTTGATCGTGAGCGTGATGCCGATGGGCGTGTCCGCCGACACGGGCGGCTGGGTCTCGAGGCGCATGGCGTGTCCACGGTCTGGGCCGGCCGGGGCCGGACGGGAACGGATCGGCACCCAGGCGGAACGTGCTGGCGCCGGCCTGACGATCTCGGTCGATAACCATTCCAATCTGCGCCTGTTCCGGGATGGTTGATCTCACGTCGGGATCGGAGGGTCAGGCTGCGGTTCCGCACCCATGCTGCTGGGTGGCGTGGATCCGCTTCGCGCCGAATCTCGTGCTAGGCCCCGGGTCGCATTCCGCTGGCGCTCCATGCGCCCGGGAGAAGGCGTCGCGTCTCACTTCGTAGCGCCACCCTTTCCCGGACAGGTGGAGCGACAGCGGACCCCGATCCGGGACCCAGCGCAGGAATACGCCGCGGAGCGGCTCAACATCCGATCTCCGCTCCCCGACGTTGCTCCCTCCGCCCCGCCTCGGCTAACCCTCGTCCCGCGAGAAAACCCCGGAGCCCCCGATGGCCGCGCTCGACGCGATCCTCAACGATATCGACACGGACCTGGAGAACGCCCTGGAGCGGCTGTTCGCCTTCCTGCGGATCCCGTCGATCTCCACCGATCCGGCCTATGCCGGCCATTGCCGCGAGGCCGCCGCCTGGCTCGCCCAGGACCTGACGGCGCTCGGGTTCGAGACCTCCGTGGAGGAGACCTCGCTCCACCCGGTGGTGCTGGCCCACAGGCCGAAGCCCGGGGCGCCGCACGTCCTGTTCTACGGCCATTACGACGTGCAGCCGGTCGATCCGCTCGACCTGTGGAAGACGTCGCCCTTCGAGCCGCACATCACCGATGGCGCGGGCGGCAAGACGATCGTCGGGCGCGGCTCTTCCGACGACAAAGGCCAGGTGATGACCTTCGTGGAGGCGTGCAGGGCCCACATCGCCATGAGCGGGGCGCTGCCCTGCGGCGTGACGATCCTGATCGAGGGCGCCGAGGAGAGCGGCTCGCAGGGCCTGCCCGAATGGGTCGCGGCCAACCGGGAGAAGCTCGGCTGCGACGTGGTCCTGGTCTGCGACACCACCATGTGGGACAAGACCACGCCGGCTATCACGTCGTCGCTGCGCGGCCTCGCCTATTTCGAGGTGAAGGTCACCTGCGCGGACCGCGACCTGCATTCCGGCTTCTTCGGCGGCGCGGCGCGCAACCCGATCCACGTCCTCTCCAAGATCATCGCCGACCTGCACGATGCCGACGGGCGGGTGACGATCCCGGGCTTCTACGAGGGCGTGCACGAGCGGCCGCCCGAGGTTCTGGAGCAGTGGCGCGGCCTC
This sequence comes from Methylobacterium sp. A49B, assembly GCF_053346215.1. NCBI lineage: Bacteria > Pseudomonadati > Pseudomonadota > Alphaproteobacteria > Hyphomicrobiales > Methylobacteriaceae > Methylobacterium > Methylobacterium sp. A49B. The sequence continues at coordinate 142,192 of NZ_JBKFBO010000071.1, read as the reverse complement.
GGCCTGACGGCGGAGACGCTGCTCGGCCCGATCGGCCTGAAGGAGCCTGCGGGCGAGCGCGGGCGGATGCCGATCGAGCTGGTGCAGTCGCGCCCCTCCTGCGACGCCAACGGCATCATCGGCGGCTATACCGGCGAGGGCACCAAGACGGTGATCGCCTCTACCGCCTCGGCCAAGGTCTCCTTCCGCCTCGTGGACGACCAGGATCCGAAGCGGCTCGCCGAGAGCTTCGAGGCCTTCGTGCGCGCGCGGGTGCCGGCGGACTGCCAAGTCGAGGTCATCACCTACAAGGGCTCGCGGGCGATCAGCCTGCCCTTCGACATGCCGCAGCTCGGCGCCGCCAAGACGGCGCTGCAGGATGAGTGGGGCGTGCCGGCGGTGACCGTGGGCGCGGGCGGCTCGATACCGATCGTCGGCGACTTCAAGCGGATCCTCGGGCGCGACACCCTGCTGATCGGCTTCGGCCTCGACGACGACCGCATCCACTCGCCCAACGAGAAGTACAATCTGACGAGCTTCCACAAGGGCACGCGCTCCTGGGCGCGGATCCTGGCGGCGCTCGGTCAGCGCTGACCTCAGCGGGCGGTCGCCGCCCGCATCTTCGCGTCGATCCAGGTCCACAGCGCCCGGACCTCCTCGGCGGCCGGGCTGCCGGGGGCGTATTCGGTGACGCCGAGGCCCGTGGCCAGGGCATCCTGGTGGTCGACCCGGTGGATGATGCCGGGCTCGGCCAGCACGCCCAGCGCCCGCAGCTGTGCCGCGTAGGCGCTGGTGCGCGGCGAGGGTGGCGGCGGGCACTGGTTCAGCGCGAGGGCGAAGCGCTGCCGCAGCCCGAGATTGACCAGGGCCTGGAGCGTCGGGCGCGCGGCCACGATGTCGAGCCGGGACGGCCGCACCGGCATCAGCACGAAATCGGCGTCCTTCAGGGCCGGCGCGAGGCCGGCCGAACTGCCGGCGGTGTCGAGGACGGCGAGCGTCGTGCCCTGCGCGGCGAGGACACCGAGGATGTCCGAGAGCTGGCCCATCTCCCAGGGCTGCACCCGATCGACCGCGACGGACTCCTCCTGCCGCAGGGCGCCCCAGCCGGCGAGCGACCCCTGCGGGTCGAGGTCGAGCGCGGTCACCCGCTCGCCCGCCTCCGCGGCGGCGACGGCCAGGGACGCCGCCAGGGTGGTCTTGCCGGTGCCGCCCTTCTGCACCGCCATCGCCACCACCCGCAGCGGCCCGTCGGCGCCCCGCGGCGCGAAGTCCGGCCTCCCTCCGGATCCTTCAGGATCCATGCGCGTCCCACCTCTCCGATGTCATGCCCGGGCCCCGAGACCAACGCCGGGACGCGGCCGGTCCTGGCACCGCCCCCGCCTCTCCCCGTGTCGAATGTAGGCCGGGCACATGACGTCGAGATCATGCGCACCGGAGGCCGGCACACGGGTGATCCAACATCGACACGGACTATCCTGGCGATGCGCCGAGATCTCGCGGGTCAGGACCCAATACCGGCGCGACCTGGACCCGCCCACATCACCACAGGGCTGATGCACAGGCAAATTCTGACGAGAAGATCGATTATTTATACTTCGGTCCTGTTAGCGCGCATGCAGCACTCGCGTCAAGTCGACGCTATTCGCGATACACTATAGATCTCTCAGCCCATATTGATCATTATATGTAAATTTATTTGCCAGCATCAGCCGGATCCGATCGGCTTATATTGATCTAATTTCCATCGTCAGCTTTGTCCGGAAGCGACCATCTCGGAAAAATTTCTGCCGGCTCTATCGTGGTCGGCGCGGACGGCCACATCCGCGCCCGCATGCCCGACAGCGCCCCCATGATCGGCCGCCGATGCGCGCCGCCGGGCCGGCGCGGGATCACCTGCCTTCGCGGCGCGTTGGCACGTCGCCCTGAGAGTCACCATGGGTGTCGCCCTGGGAACGGCGCCTCGCGACCGCGAAAGCCGACGGGCCCGCCACGCCAGCCGTTGCCACGACAGGATACGCATGTCCCTCGACCGCCGCCGCCTGATCGGATCCGGCCTCGCCGTCCTCGCGGCAGGACCGGACCTGGCCGGAGCCGGAACGCCTCCCCGCCGCGAGCCGCCCGTGAGCCGGCCCGTCGGCACGCTGGACTTGGCGATCGCAGCGGACGCCCCATCCACGCCCACCGGGCTGGCGATCGCCCGGGGCGGGCGAATCTTCGTGATGATGCCGCGCTTCACGGGAGCCGAGCCGGTGACCCTCGGCGAGGTGCTGCCCGACGGCTCGGTGACACCCTACCCGGACGCCGCGGCCAACCGGCCGGATCCGAAGGCGGCGCAATCCACGCTGTTCCATGTCCCCAACGGCGTCTTCGACCGCAACGACACGCTCTGGGTGCTGGATGCCGGCCTGCCCGAGGGCAAGGGCACGCCGGTGCCGGACGGTGCGAAGCTCGTGGCGATCGACATCGCGCAGAACCGGATCCTCCGGACAATTCCCCTCGATGCCGGGGTCGTACCGACGTCGTCTCTGAACGATCTGCGGGTCGACGTGCGCGACGGCCGGGCCCGCGCCTACATCACCGATCAGGGTCAGGCCGGCACGGGCGCGATCCTGGCGGTCGATCTCGACAGCGGCCAGGTGGTGCGGCGGCTCGACGGGCATCCGAGCACCAAGTCCGAGGAGGGCCTCGTCAAGTTCGTGGAGCGCCGGCCGGTGATGGAGCGGAAGGGAGACGCGCCGCCGAAGAGTCCGAAGGGCGGCGCCAACGGCATCGCGCTCAGTCCCGACGGCACCCGCCTGTACTACGCCCCGCTCATGAGCCGGCGCCTCTACGCGGTCGAGACCGCTGCGCTGCGCGACCCGAACGCCTCCGGGGACGCGGTGGCGGCCGCGGTCCGGGATCTCGGCGAGAAGGGCATGACCGGCGGCCTGACCACGGATTCCCAGGACCGGATCTATCTGAGCCTTCAGGAGCACAACGCGGTCGGCCGACGCCTTCCGGACGGCACCATCGAGGTGCTCGCCGCCGACGACAGGCTGGTCTGGGCCGACACGTTCTGGATCACGCCCGATCGCTGGCTCTACATCTCCGCCGCGCAGGTCAACCGACGGCCGGAATTCAACCGCGGCACGGACCTGCAACAGCCCCCCTACGCGATCCTGAGGATGCGAATCGACGCCGATCCGGTCATCTAAGGCGTTCTCCGCCGCTATGGACCCCGGCTCGGCGCCGGGGCGCGCGCGCCAAGAGAGGCACCCGCCGGCCATGGCCGACCTGTCGCGCGACCCGGACTTCTTCGCCGTCCTCGCCGGCAGCTACGCGCGCCGCCTCGGCACGCCCCTGGTGCCGCCGGGCAGGGATGCCGGCTGGCTCTACGACGCGGCGCCCTTCGCGGTCCTCGCCCATGACGGCGGCGCGGATCCGCGCTTCGTCTACGCCAACCGGGCCGCGCAGGCCTGCTTCGGCTACGGGCGTGAGGAACTCATCGGCCTGCCGTCGCGGCTCTCGGCGGAGGCGCCCGAGCGCGCCGAGCGGCAGCGGCTGCTCGACGCGGTCACCCGGGACGGGTTCACCCGCGGCTACCGCGGCCTGCGCATCGCCAAGGACGGGCGCCGCTTCTGGATCGAGCGGGCGGTGGTCTGGCAGCTCGACCGCAACGGCGTGACTGTGGGTCAGGCGGCGACGTTTTCCGAGTGGCGCGACGCGTGAACGCCGGGGCGCCCGCCCGCTCGTAACGCCACGCTTCGCCGGGCCTGTCCGCGTCGCCGGAGAGGCATGCCCGACCTGGGTCGGCGTCGCGGCTTGCGATGCCACGCCCCCGGCCCTGCATTGCGGTTTTTTAATCGTCCGGACATGCGACCAAGACGACCCAAGTCTATTATCTGAACACGGAATGAATAAGGCGAATTCAAAGCAAAGCCTTAGATCCGGCGCTCAGATGGAGACGAATGATGACTTACCACAAGTCTATGGCTGCGGCGCTCGTGCTCACCACCATCCTCGGCGGGACCGCCTTCGCGGCCGAGCAGGCGGCTCAGCAGAACAGCATGCCGATCAGCGCGAGCCAGAAGGCGGTCGACGCGGATGTCGGCAAGCTCTCGAAGGACGGCGCGCAGGGCTTCAGGGATCTCCAGCTCACGCGCATCGCCATCTTCGAGGCCGATCCCGCGCAGGCCAAGGACATGATCGGCAAGGCACAGGCGGCCTTCGCCAAGGCGAAGACGGACGACGCGGTGTTCAACAGGGCGGAGGCCGACCTCAAGACGCCCGCCGACATGACCGGCAAGGCGAAGGCGACGGCGACGGCCGCGAAGGCCGACGCGAAGCCGGCGTCCAAGGATCCGGTCGCCTGGGTGCCGGTGGATGCGCAGCTCACCCTGGGCGACGACTTCGTGGCCACGCCCGCCAAGGCCTCGGCCGTGACCGAGGCGAACAAGAACCTCGCGCAGGGGGACCAGAAGGGCGCGCTGGAGAAGCTCAAGCTCGCCCACGTGGACGTCAACTTCACGATGGCGGTCCTGCCGCTCAACAAGACCATGGCGGACGTCGATCAGGCGGCGACGCTGATCGGGCAGGGCAAGTACTATGAGGCGAACGCGATCCTGAAGACCGCGCAGGACGCGATGCGCTTCGACGTGATCGACGCCGTCGCCGTGCCTCAGGCGGCCAAGGCCGCCACGACGTCCGCCACGACGTCCGCCACGACCGGCACGACGGCGCCGCAGGCCTCCGGCACGACGGCGAGCACCAAGGCCGGCAAGTGAACGGGTCCCGCTGACCCGAGCCCGTCCCGGCCGGCGCGGCGCGCCGGCCGACACCGGTCACCGGCACCCGCTGATCCGCAGAGGGTTTCGCGCAGACATCCTGCCCCACCGACCGAATGGAGGATCGATCATGCTCAAGAAGACGACGCGCGCTGCCCTGTGTTTGGCAACCCTCTGGGCGGTCACGCCGGCCCTGGCGGCGCCGAACGGGATGCCGCAAGGCAAGCGCGACCGGATGTCGATGAAGGACACCCGGCACGCGATTGCCATGCAGCGGAAGGAGAACAGGGAGGCCAACAGGAACGTCGACAGCCTCATCAAGAACCGCCGCTGAGCGGCTTCCGCTCGAGCCCCTCGGCATCGCCGTCCTCGCGAGGGACGCGACGCAATCCAGGGGTGGTGCGCCCGCATCAGGTCGCGCCACCCCGGGTTATTTTCCCGCGCCACTTCGCTTCGCTCGTGAAGACGGGAGGGACGCAGCAACCCGAAGCGTTCAAACAGGACCTGTATCGGGTGCTCCCGACCACGCCAGTCCGCCGTTGCAACGCTCGGCGACGGTGCGCAGGGACACCGGGCAGCCTGCGCGTCGATCAGGACCGGGTATAAAGTCGAGTACAACGGGCGACGGCCGCTTGCCTTTCGGACCGCGCACGACATTTGCTTGATTGAAGCCGAATCTCTTGGCTGAAATCTGGTCCCGACGATGCTTTTAGGAAGAACAATTCTCGCAGCAGTCCTATGGACTGTTCCGGTGTATGGCTGGGCTCAGGCCCTACCTTCGAAGATCAACGATTGTACCTTCCTGACAGATCCGACCGATCTGCGGTACTGCCTCTTCATCGAGCAAGGTGGCAGGCCGGCATTTCCCGTGACAATCTTATCGAATGGTGAAGATCCGTCATCGCTCGAGCCGTATTACAGGCGCGGAGGCTATCATCTGGCCGCTCCGGTCAACGCCGCCCCGGTCGCAAGATCCAAGGTGAGGGTGCGCCTGGGGCTTGCTGAGAGCGCCACGGTACCGCAGCAATTCGACTGGCGCGCATCGGCCGGGCCGGATCGCTACCGCGTTCACATCGAACAGGTTTCCACCTTCGGGACGACGAGGACTTGGCGTTCATCCGATCGCCGCGGCGACGTCTTCATCAGTCAGATCAACGCCCGGTAGTGCACCGGCAACCGACGACCTTGGCTCAGCATCGGATTCTCGATCCCCGGACAAGAGCGCAGACGGCCTGAATGCCATCACCGTCCGCGAGTGCCGCCGCGGGCGACATGGATCCGACATCGCGCGCTCTTGGTCAGGCACGCCCCTCCTGCACGGCGTGGCAGGCGACGCCGTCGAGGAGCGCCGGCACCTCGGCGCGGCAGCGCTCGTTCGCCAGCGGGCAGCGCGGGTGGAAGGTGCAGCCCGGAGGCGGGTCGATCGGGTTCGGGATCTCGCCGGAGACCGGCACCCGGGCGCGGCCGACATGGGCGAGGTCGGGCACCGCGTCGAGGAGCATCCGCGTGTACGGATGGCGCGGCCGCGCGAACAGGTCCCTGGCGGAGGCGACTTCCACGAGACGGCCGAGATACATCACGCCCACCCGGGTCGCCATGTGGCGCACCACGGCGAGGTTGTGGGAGATGAACAGGTAGGTCAGCCCCAGCCGGTCCTGCAGATCGCGCATCAGGTTGAGGATCTGCGCCTGAACCGAGACGTCGAGCGCCGAGGTCGGCTCGTCGCCCACCAAGAACTCGGCCTCGCTCGCCAGCGCCCGGGCGATCGCCACCCGCTGGCGCTGGCCGCCGGAGAACTCGTGCGGGTATTTTCTGGCGTCATCCGCGTGGAGACCGACGAGGCCGAGCAGCTCGCTGACCCGGGCGCGGATCGCCCCCTCCCCCTGGATCAGGTCGAAGGCCCGGATCGGCTCGGCGATGATCTTTCCGACCCGCCAGCGCGGGTTCATGGACGCGTAGGGATCCTGGAAAATCATCTGGATGCGGGCGCGCAGGCGCCGCCGGGCGGCAGCCTGGCGCGGGTCGGTCATCGAGACGCCGGTGATCGTGACCTCGCCGGCGGAGGGCGGCAGCAGGCCGACCACCATGCGGGCCACCGTCGACTTGCCGGAGCCGGATTCACCCACGATCGCGAAGGTCTCGCCCTTCTCGATCGCGAAGCCGACCCGGTCGACCGCGGTGAGGAATTTGCGGGGCTCGCGCTCGATCACCCGGTTGAGCCAGGGTTTGGAGACGTCGAACCGGCGGCGCAGGTCGGTGACCTCGACGTAGGCGCTCACGCCGCGCGCTCCGCTGCATCGCACAGGTGACAGGCGACCCGGCTGGCATCGACCGGGATCGGCTCGGGCCGCTCGACGCGGCACCGCGCGAAGACCTTCGGGCAGCGCGGGTTGAAGGCGCAACCCTTCGGGATGGCGGTGAGCCGCGGCATCGAGCCGGGAATCTGGCTGAGCCGGTCGGCCTCCTGCGACAGGGTCGGGATCGCCCCCATCAGGCCGACCGCGTAGGGGTGGTGGGGCTTGGCGATCACCGAGGCGACCGGGCCGATCTCGGCCACCCGCCCGGCATACATCACCGCCACCCGGTCGGCGGCCTCGGCGATCACCCCCATGTCGTGGGTCACCAGCATCACCGCAGTGCCGTGCTCGCGGCACAGGCGCTTCAGCAGCGTGATGATCTGGGCCTGGACCGAGACGTCCAGCGCCGTGGTCGGCTCGTCGGCGATGATCAGCTCCGGCTCGGCGGCGAGCGCCAGGGCGATCACCACCCGCTGGCGCATGCCGCCGGAGAATTCGTGCGGGTAGCCGTCGATCCGCCGCTCCGGCGCCGGGATGCCGACCTCGGCGAGCAGATCGATGGCGCGGGTCCGGGCCGCCTTCGCGGAGAGGTCGGTATGGGTGCGCAGGGTCTCGACGATCTGGTCGCCGACGCGGAACAGCGGGTCGAGGGAGGTCAGCGGATCCTGGAAGATCATGCCGATGCGCTTGCCGCGCACCCGCCGCATCGCCTCCGGGGAGAGGTTGTCGATCCGCTCGCCGCGTAAGGAGATCTCGCCGCCGGCGATGCGTCCGGGCCGGTCGATCAGTCCGATCACCGCCGAGCCGGTCACCGACTTGCCGGCCCCGGACTCGCCGACGACGCCCAAAATCTCGCCGCGGCCGATGTCGAACGAGACCCGGTCGATGGCGGTGAGCGGCCCGCGGCGGGTGTCGAAGGCGACCGTCAGGTCGCGCACGGAGAGGATGGTCTCGGTCATTGCAGCTTCGGATTGAGCGCGTCGCGCAGCCAATCCCCCAGGAGGTTGATGGCGATGACCAGCCCGGCGAGCGCCAGCCCCGGGAAGGCGACGATCCACCACTCGCCGGAGAACAGGAACCGGTTGCCGGTGCGGATCAGCGTGCCGAGCGACGGCATGGTCTCGGGCAGGCCGGTGCCGAGGAACGACAGGGTCGCCTCGGTGATGATCGCGAGCGCGAGGTTGATCGTCGCGATCACGAAGACCGGGCCGGTGACGTTCGGCAGGACGTGGCGGACCATGATCACCGGCGGCGACAGGCCGATCAGCCGCGCCGCCTGGACGTAGTCCTTGCCCTTCTCGACCATCACGGAGGAGCGCACGGTCCGGGCGTACTGCACCCAGAAGGACAGGCCGATCGAGACCACGATCAGCCCGATCAGCGGCCCGACATCGAGGGCACTGCCGAAGCTCGCCTTGGCGACGCCGTCCACCACCAGGGCGATCAGGATCGCCGGGAAGGTGAGCTGCACGTCGGCGACCCGCATGATCAGCGTGTCGAGGAAGCCGCCCGCGTAGCCGGCGATCAGGCCGAGCGCGATGCCGAGGATGCCGGAGGTCACCACCCCGAGCACGCCGACGATCAGCGACAGGCGCAGGCCGTACAGCACGGCCGAGAGCACGTCCCGGCCCTGGTCGTCGGTGCCGAGATAATAGGGCGCCTGCCCGTCCGCCTGCCAGATCGGCGGCAGGTTGGAGTTGATCAGGTCGAGCTGGGCCGGGTCGTAGGGGTTCTGCGGCGCGATCCACGGCGACGCGAAGGCGAGGCCGACCATCAGCACCGTGGCGATCAGCGCCGCCACGGCGGTTTTCGAGCGCAGGAAGTTCGCCAGCAGGTCGGACTCGCGCCAGCGCGCGAGCCGCGAGGGCTTCGCCTCCGGCAGCGGGACCGGCGGGGCGTCGCCCGCGTCGAGGTCGTATCCGCTCATCGCCCGCCCCTCACGCCGCCCGCCCGGCGGGCAGCCGCAGGCGCGGGTCCACCACCGTGTAGAGGATGTCGACCACGAGGTTGATGGTCACGAAGATCAGCGCGACGAGCAGCAGATATGCCGACATGATCGGGATATCGACGTTCTGCACGGCCTGGACGAAGAGCAGGCCCATGCCGGGCCACTGGAACACCGTCTCGGTGATGATCGAGAAGGCGATCACCGAGCCGAGCTGCAGCCCCGCGATGGTGATCACCGGAACCAGCGTGTTCTTCAGGGCGTGCCGCAGGTGGACGGCGCGGGTGGTGAGCCCCCGCGCCCGGGCGAAGCGGACGTAGTCGGTGCGCAGCACCTCCAGCATCTCGGCGCGGACCAGCCGCATGATCAGCGTCATCTGGAACAGGCCGAGCGTCACCGAGGGCAGGATCAGCGCCTTGAGTCCCGAGGCGGTCAGGAAGCCGGTGGTCCACCAGCCGAGCCGCACCGTGTCGCCGCGCCCGTAGGAGGGCAGCCAACCGAGCGTCACCGAGAACAGGTAGATCAGCAGGATGCCGATCAGGAAGGTCGGCAGGCTGATCCCGATCAGCGAGACCGCCTGGAACAGCCCGGCGAGCCAGGAGTCGCGGAAGAGCGCGCAGTAGACGCCCATCAGGATCCCCACCACCAGGGCGAAGACCGTGGCACAGAAGGCGAGCTCCAGCGTCGCCGGCATGCGCTCGGCGAGCAACTGGGAGACCGGCTGCCGGAACTGGTACGAGATACCGAACTGGCCCCGCACCACGCTGCCGGCGTAGCGGACGAACTGGACCAGCACCGGATCGTCGAGGCCGAGATCCGTCCGGATCTGAGCCCGCTCGGCCACGGTGGTGTCGGGCCCGACGATCTGGTTCACGGGATCGCCCGCGAACCGGAACATCGCGAAGGCGATGAGCCCGACGACCGCGAGGACCGCGGCCGCCTGGATCACCCGGCGCAGGAGGAAGGCGAGCACGCCTCCGACCCTACTGCGGGTCTTTCGACACCCAGTAGAGCAGCAGCAGGTTGTCGGCGCGCTGCGTCAGGTGGACCTTCTTGGAGACGCCCCAGGCCAGAGCCTGCTGGTGCAGCGGGATGTAGCCCCAGTCGGTGTTGAGGACGTCGAACCCCTCCTTGATCAGCGCGTCGCGCTTGGTCTTGTCGGTCTCGGATTCGACCTTGTCGGCGATCTCGTCGATCTTCGGGTCGCAGTAGCCCGCGAGGTTCCAGCTGCCCCGGCCCGACTTGTCGCCGGGCTTCCGGCAGCCGACGATCTCGTAGAGGATGTTGTGGCTGTCCAGCGAGGACGGGGTCCAGCCCAGCAGGTAGAACGAGGTGTCGTAGGCCGGCGCCAGCACCTTGGCGAAGTACTTGGCCTTCGGCTGGGCGTTCAGGTTCACCTTGACGTTGATGCGGGCCAGCATCGAGACCACCGCCTGGCAGATCGCCTCGTCGTTGACGTAGCGGTCGTTCGGGCAATCCATGGTCAGCGAGAACCCGTCCGGGTAGCCCGCCTGGGCCATCAGCTCCTTGGCCTTCTTGAGGTCGGTGGCCGGGCGCTTGAACTCGGCGCCGCGGTCGTAAAGGGCCGGGGCGATCATCAGCGCGGAGGGCACCGCCTGCCCGCGCATGACGCGCTTGGCGATCGTGTCCTCGTCGATGGCGAGGTAGAAGGCCTCGCGCACCTTGATGTCCTTGAACGGGTTCTTGCCCTTGACGCTGGAATCCTTCAGCTCGTCCCGGTCCTGGTCCATGCCGAGGAAGATCGTGCGCAGCTCAGGCCCCGCCATCACGGTGGCGGTGCCGCTGGCATTGACCCGCTGCTGGTCCTGCAGCGGCACGGGGTCGATCCAGTCGACCTCGCCGGAGAGCAGCGCGGCGACGCGGGTCGCCGGGTTGGCGATGGTGGTGAGGATGGCCTCGTCGAGGTTCGACTCGACCTTGCCCCAGTAGCCGTCGAACTTCTTGAACACCGTCTTCACGCCGGGCTGGTGCTCGGCGATCACGAACGGGCCGGTGCCGTTCTCGTGCAGCGTGGCGTAGCTCGGGCTGGTGGCGCTGGGGGGCGTCGGCTGGACGACGCCGTTCTTCTCGGACCACGCCTTCGACATGATCACCCAGGTGGGGAACTGGGCGATGGCGATGGGGTTCGGCTTCTTCAGCACCATGTCGACGGTGTAGTCGTCGACCTTCACGAACTCGGCGTCGGCCGGGACGTTGGTGGTGAAGTTCGAGCCCGGGGCCCGGACGCGCTGGGCGGAGAAGAGCACGTCGTCGGCGGTGAACGGCGTGCCGTCGTGGAACTTGACGTTCTTGCGCAGGTGGAAGCGCCAGCGGGTCGGCTCGGGCGTCTCCCAGGATTCCGCGAGGGCCGGCGCAAATTTCAGGTTCTTGTCGAGGGTGACGAGCGACTCGTAGGCCGCCTGCTGCATCCCCTCGGTGAAGCTCTCCTTGAGGGAGTACGGGTCGAGGGATTTCAGGTCACCCTGGAAGGCGAAGCGGAAGACGTTGGCGGCCTGCGCGGGCAGCGCGGCGAACCCGAACGTCGCGACCGCGACCGCGGAGACGCCGCGGGCGAGGGTCTTCAGGGCTGAACGGGACAAGCGGATCTCCGAGACCGTGAATGCGCCACCGGCCAGCTACCCCGGCGGTGTCCACCGCGGCGTCAGCAAGCATCGGACCATCTGTATACAAGACGAGGACCGTGCCTGTCGCGGGCGAGTGACATTGGTCGACTTTCAAAGTGCGTTTTCCCCGCCCGATCATGGTTGACGCATCGCGGAATTGACGCGGCGCGACACGCGCACCCCGCCCCCTCTGCGGGCTACGACATTCCGACACCGCTAGCGGGGACGCGCTCTCCTCCCCCTTGTGCGGAGGAGTTGGAGGTGGGGGTGGTTCAGGAGGCACCGTCACGCGCGATCCGGCACCACTTCCACCCCTGACCCCTCCCCACAAGGGGGAGGGGAAAGTGCTATACTTCTTAACGTTTTAGTCTGGGCACACCGCGTACCGGCGATCGCCGCCTCACTCCGCCGCGACCCGCGCCGGCTCGTGCCGCGTCTGTGCCTCCGCCCGCTCGCCCTCGGTCACCGCCTTGCGCCGGAACAGGCGCATGACCACGACGAAGAAGACCGGCACGAAGAACACCGCCAGCACGGTCGCGGTGATCATGCCGCCCATCACGCCGGTGCCGATCGCCTGCTGGCTCTTCGAGGCGGCGCCGGTGGCGATGGCCAGCGGCACCACGCCGAAGATGAATGCGAGCGACGTCATCACGATCGGCCGGAACCGAAGGGTGGCCGCCTCGACCGCGGCCCGCACCACGGAGGTGCCGGGCTTCCAGAGATCCTTGGCGAACTCCACGATCAGGATCGCGTTCTTGGCCGAGAGGCCGATGATCGTGATCAGCCCGATCTTGAAGTACACGTCGTTGGGCATGCCGCGCAGGTACACGGCCGCCACCGCGCCGATGACACCCAGCGGGATCACCAGCATCACCGAGACCGGGATCGCCCAGCTCTCGTAGAGCGCGGCGAGGCACAGGAACACGATCAGCACCGAGAGGGCCAGCAGCAGGCTCGCCTGGCTGCCCGCCTGCTTCTCCTGGTAGGACTGACCCGTCCAGGCGTAGCCGAAGCCCTTCGGCAGCTGCAGCATCAGCCGCTCCATCTCGGCGATGGCGTCGCCCGACGTGTAGCCGGGGTTCGGCTCGCCGGTGAAGCGCACCGACTGGTAGCCGTTGAAGCCGACGATCTGGCTCGGCCCCATGCTCCATTTCAGCTCCGCGAAGGACGACATCGGCACCATCGTGTTGGTGGCGTTCTTCACCGCGTAGTTGAGGATGTCCGAGGCGTTCATGCGCTGGAGCTGCTCGGCCTGCACGTAGACGCGCTGCATCTTGCCCCGGTTGGGGAAGTCGTTCGGGTAAACCGAGCCCAGGTTGAGCTGGATCGTGGCGTTGATGTCCTCGAACTTCACGCCGAGCGCCGCCGCCTTCTCGCGGTCGATGACCAGCTCCGCCTGCGGCGTCGGCGGCAGGCCCTCGATCTTCACCTTCTGGAGGATCGGGCTCTGCGAGGCCAGCTTCAGGAGCTGCTCCTGGGCCGACAGCAGCGCCGCGTAGCCGCGGTTGGCCCGGTCCTGCAGGCGGAACGAGAAGCCCGCCGCATTGCCGAGGTTGTCCACCGGCGGCGGCTCCTGGGCATCGACGGTGGCGTCGCGGTAGCTGGCCAGCGCCGCGTTGGTGCCGGCGACGAGGGCGGCGGCCGAGTTCTTGGCGTCGCGCTCCGACCAGGGCTTAAGCGTGACGAAGGCCTGGCTGGTGCTCGGGGCCTGCCCCGAGAACGAGAAGCCGTTGAGCATCGTCACGGTGGCGACGCCGGGCTGCGCCAGCAGGTGCTCCTCGACCTTGCGCACCGCCTCCTGGGTGCGGTTGTAGGAGGCACCCGGGGGCGTCTGGATGTCGACCGTGAAGAAGCCCTGGTCCTCGACCGGCAGGAAGCCCTCCGGCAGGTTGACGAAGGCGTAGGCCGTGCCCGCCACCAGCGCGACGTAGACCAGCATCACCCGGCCGGACTTCCGGATGAACGCTGCGGTGCCGCGGCCGTAGCGGGCGGTCTCGCGATCGACGATACGGTTGAACATCCCGAACACGCCGCCCTTGGCGTGGCCGTGGCCCTTCTCGATCGGCTTCAGGAAGGTCGCGCAGAGCGCCGGCGTCAGCGACAGGGCGAGCAGCGCCGAGAACGCGATGGAAGTCACCATCGCGATCGAGAACTGCCGGTAGATGATGCCCACCGAGCCGGGGAAGAACGCCATCGGGATGAACACGGCGATCAGCACCAGGGTGATGCCGATGATCGCGCCGGTGATCTGCCCCATGGCCTTCTTGGTGGCCTCCTTCGGCGGCAGCCCCTCCTCGTTCATGATCCGCTCGACGTTCTCCACCACCACGATGGCGTCGTCGACCAGGATGCCGATGGCCAGCACCATGCCGAACATGGTGAGCACGTTCACCGAGAAGCCCGAGATCCACATCACCGTGACCGTGCCCATGAGGGCGATCGGCACCACGATGGTGGGGATCAGGGTGTAGCGGATGTTCTGCAGGAACAGGAACATCACGAGGAAGACCAGCACCACCGCCTCGACCAGCGTGTGCAGCACCTTCTCGATGGAGGCCTCCACCGCCGGGGTGATGTCGTACGGGATGTCCCACTTCAGGTCCGGCGGGAAGAACTGGGACAGCTCCACCATCTTGGCGCGGATCGCCTTGGCAGTCTCGAGCGCGTTGCCGTCGGGGGCGAGCGTCACCGAGATGCCGGCGGCGGGGCCGCCGTTGAGGCGCGTGGAGAACTGGTAGGCGTCGCCGCCGAGCTCGATCCGGGCGACGTCGCGCAGGCGCACGTTCGAGCCATCCGGATTCGCCCGCAGCACGACGGCGCCGAAATCCTCGATCGTACCGAGCTGCCCCTTCACGATGATCGGCACGGTGAGCGACTGCCGGGTCGGGCTCGGCTGCGCGCCGACCGAGCCGGACGCGACCTGGACGTTCTGGTTGCGGATCGCGTCGGTGACGTCCGAGGCGCTGAGCGAGAGGCCGCGCAGCTTGTCGGGATCGACCCAGACGCGCAGCGACCGCTCCGTCGAGTAGAGCGTCGCGCGGCCGACGCCGGGGATGCGGCGGATCTCGTTGATGACGTTGCGGATCAGGAAGTCGCCGAGGCCGACCTCGTCCATCGACCCGTCCTTGGAGACGAGCGTGATGATGTTGAGGGTCGCGGCCGAGGCCTCCTCCACCAGGATGCCCTGCTGGCGCACCTCAGCCGGCAGGCGCGCTTCCACGCGCTTCAGCCGGTTCTGCACCTCGACCGAGGCGAGCGACGGGTCGGTGCCCGGCTGGAAGGTGGCGGTGATGTTGACCGAGCCGAACGAGTCGGTGGTCGACTCGAAGCTCATGATGTTGGCCGCGCCGTTGAGCTCATCCTCGATGAGCCGGGTGGTGCCGATGTAGAGGCTCTCCACCGAGGCGCCGGGATAGGCTGTCGACAGTGCGATGGAGGGGGGCGCGATTACCGGGTACTGCGCCACCGGCAGGTTCGGGATGGCGAGGGCGCCGCCCAGGCAGATGAACAGGGCCACCACCCAGGCGAAGACCGGGCGGTCGATGAAGAAGCGTGCCATGATCGGGCTCTCCCGGGCTCAGCGGCGCGGCTGGACGGCGGCGGCCCGCGGGGCGGCCTCCGCCTTATCGCCGGGATTTTGCTCGCTCGCAGCGTCGGGGGCCTCGTCCGCATCGTGCTTCGGGCCGGTCTCGCCGTGGACCGGGGTCTGGTCGAGGGGCTTCACCTTGGCGCCCACGGTGATCTTCTGGAAACCGTCGATCACGACGCGCTCGCCGGCCTTCAGCCCCGAGCGGATCAGCCAGTTCTGCCCGACCACGGGCCCGACCTCGACGGGCTGGCGCATCACGGTCTCGTCGGCGCGCACGATCCAGACCTCGGCGCGGCCGTCGTCGGTGCGCTGGATCGCCTGCTGCGGCACCGCGATGGCGTCGGAGTCGATGCCCTGCTTGATCCGCGCCCGGACGTACATGCCGGGGAAGAGCTCGTCGTGCGGGTTGGGGAACTGCACCCGCAGGGTCACCTGCCCGGTGCTCGGGTCGGCGGTGACGTCCGAGAACAGCAGCCGGCCCGCCAGCGGGTAGAGGGAACCGTCGTCCATGATCAGGTGGACGTTGGCGGTGTTGTCTTCGAGCCGCGCCAGCTCGCCGCTGGCGAGGTCCCGACGCAGGCGGTTCAGCTCGCCCACCGACTGGGTGATGTCGACGTAGATCGGGTCGAGCTGCTGGATCGTGGCGAGGGCCCCCGTGGAGCCGGGCTCGATCAGGGTGCCCTCGGTGAGCAGCGCCCGGCCGATGCGGCCGGTGATCGGCGCGCGCACGTCGGTCCAGCCGAGGTTGAGCTGCGCCCGGTCGCGGGTCGCCTTGGCGCCGGCCACCTCGGCCTCCGCCTGCTTCTTGGCCGCGAAGGCGGCGTCGTACTGGGCCTGGCTGGCGGTGGCGCGGGTGAGCAGCTGCTCCAGCCGGTCGGCCTGCTGGCGGGCGAGCACGAGGGCCGCTTCCTGGCGGGCGAGGGCCGCCTCCGCGCTGGCGAGCTCGACCTCGTAGGGCGCCGGGTCGATCTTGTAGAGGATGTCCCCCTCCTTGACCATGCTGCCCTGCTCGAACAGCCGCTTCACCACGAGCCCGGAGACCCGGGAGCGGACCTCGGCGATGCGCATCGGGGCGACGCGGCCCGGGAGGTCGCGCAGGTACGGGATCGCCTGGGGCTCCACCTTCACGAAGCCCACCTCCGGGACGGGCGGGGTCGGCGCGGCGGCCTGCTTCGGGTTGCAGGCTGCGAGCCCGAGCAGGAGCAGGGCAGCGGGCAGGAGAACGGTCGCGCGGGTCGTCGCGCGGAACGAGGACAGGGTTTGGGCGGACAGAGTGCGGGTCACGGTTACCGACGCTCCTGGGAACATGCGTCTGAAGGCTGGCGCGGAGCAGGGGCCCGCGCATCGTCGAGTCGGATCTCGGGGCCGGTCAAGGGGCCGGCCGCGCGGAGATCGGGACAGGTGCGCCCCCGCCGGCCGCCAGGCCCGGACGCGCGTCAGGCCAGCCGTGGAGGCCGGTGCAACGTCCCGTCCGGCGCGGAGGCCGGCACGGTGTCGGACCTGTGATCGAACGATGCGGCGGCGGTGTGACGGGGCCGCGGCGCGTCGACAGGCGGGCGCGGCAGGCCCAGTTCGGTGAGGATCTCGCAATCGGCGGCGCAGAGATCGGTGCGGCCGAAGGCGGAGCGCTCGGCCTCGGGCTGCGCATCCGGCGCACCCGACAGCATCGCCAGGCGCGGGCCCGCGATGGCGCAGGCCGGTCCTTCGGCCCGCGCGGATTCGGCGCGCGCAGGGGCGGTGACCATCGCGGCCGTCGCGAGGACGAGCAGCGCCAGCACGGCGAGGCCCCGGACGAGGCGGTCCGGCGGGCCCGCGACGCGGCGGACCAGGAGGGCGGCGGATCGGATCACGATCCCGAGATAAGCATGGCCGTCGCCGGGCGCAATCACCCACAGCGTCGCGCCACCCGGCGAGTGTTGCGTACAGCACACAGCTACCCGCGGAAGTGTCCTCCCCCGCGGGCCGGCCTCAACCTCGCCGCGAAGTCCGGGCCGGGTCGCCCGGACGAGCGCGCAGCCTCAGCGAAGGTCTGCGCCACGACCGATGGAGGACGAAGACCATGTCGAGACGGATCGCGATGCTCGGGCTCGCGGGGCTGCTGCTCGGGAGCGCCCCCGCGGCGGCCAACCCGCTGGACAGGGGCCCGATCGCCGACTTCCTCAACATCTTCCGCAGCCAGGCGATCCCGCGGGAGACGGTGGCCTGGACCGGCAAGGAGAGGCCCGGCACCATCGTG
Source organism: Methylobacterium sp. A49B (assembly GCF_053346215.1). Classification (NCBI taxonomy): domain Bacteria; kingdom Pseudomonadati; phylum Pseudomonadota; class Alphaproteobacteria; order Hyphomicrobiales; family Methylobacteriaceae; genus Methylobacterium; species Methylobacterium sp. A49B. The sequence goes on along the minus strand of NZ_JBKFBO010000071.1, from coordinate 124,759 downwards.
GTCTCCACCCGCCAGCGACGGCTCTACTACGTGCTCGGCGGGGGTGCGGCGGTCCGCTACGGCGTCGGAGTCGGCCGGCAGGGCTTCTCGTGGTCCGGCACCAAGACCGTCACCATGAAGAAGGAATGGCCGGATTGGCGCCCGCCGCAGCAGATGCTGGCCCGCCGCCCCGACCTGCCGCGCTACATGGCCGGCGGCCAGGATAACCCGCTGGGCGCGCGCGCCCTCTATCTCGGCTCCTCGCTCTACCGCATCCACGGCTCGAACGAGCCCGAGACGATGGGCGCGGCGGTGTCCTCCGGCTGCATCCGCATGACCAACAAGGACGTGGTCGACCTCTACGACCGCGCCCGGGTCGGCACCAAGGTGGTCGTGCGCGACTGATCGTCGGCGATAGCGAGACCGGCGGGGTTCGCGAGGTCCCCGCCGTCGTGACGAAGACCCGCGCTCCGGCACCCGCCGGGACGAGGGCGCCGCACCTCCGGCCGTCCGCGGCGGCCCACGCCGATTGCGAACCGGCGGCGGTCCCTGTGCTCTGGCGCGTCCCGGCCGGGATGCGGCGGGCTCGCCCCCTCTGCCCTGTTTCGGCCCGATGCCTTCGGCTAGCATGGCCGCATGAGTCGCCGTGCCGCTTCGCGTCCGTTCCGCCGCCGTGCCGCCGGTCTCGGCCTCGGCATCGGCCTGCTTCAGGCCTGCCCGGCCGCGGCCCAGGGCCTGCTATGGCCGGGGATCGGGTTCGCGCCGCTGCCCGCCTTCGCGTGGCCCGAGCCGGCCGGGGACGCGTATGGCCGCTGGACCGGCTCCTACGCGCGGCTGTCGACCGGGTATGCCGTGACCACCTCCCGCCGTTTCGGCAGCTACGCGGGCCCCACGCTCGGCTTCGAGGGCGGCCGGATGTGGCAGGAGGGCCCGATCCTCTACGGCATCAGCGGCGGGTTCGACTATCTGGCCGGCCTCGACGGCAACCTGACGCCGGGCTTCGGGCGCCTGGCCTATGCCCGCGACTTCGCCGGCGCCCTGGAGGTGAAGGTCGGGACGCTGCTGACGCCGGACGTGCTGGTCTACGCCAAGGGCGGCGGCGTGGCCCTCCACGAGACCCTGCGCGTCGGGCCGACGCCGTCGACGCTGCCGTTCACCCGCCAGGACATCGCGGTGCGGCCTGTGGCGGGGGTCGGCGTCGAGTGGGCCGTCACGGACCGTCTCTCGCTGGGGGTGGAGGCCGGCGTGGTGGGGGGCGGTATCCGCTGAGGCACCGGGCTGTCGGTCAATCGCCTGCGCGCGCCCGCCGGGTGCCGCGCGCCGGAGGCCGGGAACCTGGATCCGGCGCGAGGGCCGCCAGCGTCGCGAGATCGCGCCAGCCATAGGCGACCTCCGTGAACCGGCCCTGGACGCGCAGTCCCACTTCCCCGTCGAGCGAGAGGCCACCGCAGCGCTCGTAGAAGCGCCGGGCGACCTCGCTCTCGCGCAGCACCCAGAGGCCGGCGGCGCGGTACTCAGCCCTCTGCAGACGCGTCGCCATCCGCGCCAGCAGGGCCTGGCCGACCCCGCGCCCCTGGAAGGCGCGCAGCACGTAGAGGCTGCTGATCTCGCCGTCGAAGCCCGCCGCCGCCAGCACCTCGGAGCGCTGGGCGTTGCACGTGCCGAAGCCGACGGACTTCCCGCCGAATCCGGCCACGTAGGCCGCGCCGCCGCGCGTCGCCGGCGGACTGCTCAGAAGCTGCGCCCACCACGCCTGCCGCACCTCGACGGTGAGCGTGGAGATCATCTCGTCGGGAAGGAGGCCGGTATAGGTCTCGTGCCAGGCGGCAACGTGGATCGCGGCGATCGCGGCCGCATCCTCCGGCCCGGCCCGCCGCACCGCTAGGGCGGCCGCCCTCGCGCTCCTGGTCGCCGCCATGGGCTTCGGATCCGGGCGCCGCGCCGTGCGGGTCCGCGCTACTTCGGCACGAAGGCCCAGTAGTCGAGGTCGAGGATCACCGCCGAATCGTAGCCGTCGCCCGCGCGGTCCGGGAAGGCGCCGCAGGGCTGATTCTTGGTGGCGACCGTGCGCAGGCGCAGGAGCCCCACATCGTCGCGGCCGACATCGGCGGTGGCGAGCACCTCGCTCCAGGCATAGACCGTGTCGCCGGCAAAGAGCGGCGCCACGTGGCGGCCGGCATTGATGCCGGCGATCGCGAACACGTTGGCGAGCCCGTTGAAGCTCAGCGCCCGGGCGAGCGAGATGACGTGGCCGCCGTAGATCAGCCGCCGGCCGAACCGGGTGTCCTTGGCGGCCAGCCCGTCGAAATGCACCTTGGCGGTGTTCTGGAACAGGCGCGTGGCGATCTGGTGCTCGGCCTCCTCGACGGTCATGCCGTCGACGTGGTCGATCTTCTCACCCGCCGCGTAGTCGGCGAAGCGGTGCGGGCTGCCGGCCAGATCCGTGTCGTAGGCGGCCGCCGAGAGCTTCGGCAGGGCGCCCGCGAGATCCTGCGGGTCGACCACCTTGGCGAGGCTCGGCACGTGCTCCTCGGCGATCACGGCCTCGGGGTCGCGCTTGCGCACCAGCACCCAGCGGCAGTAGCTCAGCACGGTCTCACCGCGTTCGTCGGAGCCGACCGAGCGGACGTAGACGATTCCGGTCTGGCGGTTCGAGCTCTCCTTGAGGCCGATCACCTCCGAGACGGTCGAGAGGGTCTCGCCCGGATAGACCGGCCGCCGGAACCCGCCCTCGGCGTAGCCGAGATTGGCGAGCGCGTTGAGGGAGACGTCCGGCACGGTCTTGCCGAACACCATGTGGAAGGTGAGCAGGTCGTCCAGCGGGCTCTTCGGGTAGCCGAAGGCGCGCGCGAAGGCGTCCGAGGACTGCACGGCGAAGCGCGGCCCGTAGAGCCCCGTGTAGAGCGCCACGTCGCCGACCGTCACGGTGCGCGGTGTGGCGTGGCGGATGGTCTCGCCGAGGCGGAAATCCTCGAAGAAGCGGCCGGGATTTGTCTTCACGGGCGGGCGATCCTACTGCGCGTAAACGTAGGTGGCGGGCACGGCGTACTCGTGCAGCAGGCGGCTGATGAACAGCAGCAGCAGGATCAGGATGATCGGCGAGATGTCGACGCCGCCGAGATTCGGCAGCAGGTTGCGGATCGGCCGCAGCACCGGCTCGGTGAGCCGGTAGAGCACCTCGCCGATCTGCGCGACGATCGGATTGCGCACGTTCACCACGTTGAAGGCCACGAGCCAGCTGAGGACCGCGCTGGCGATGAGGACGTAGATGAAGAGCTGGACGACCGTGTCGAAGAGCCAGATCAGGGCGTTCATGCGGGTTCGCGCGCTATCCTCGGGGCGCTCGCGCCCCAGCGCCGGAGCGGCGCGCGGCGGGCGACGGTGAAACAGGAATTGACAGGCTGAGCCGCCCGCGCCTACAAGGCCGGCGCCTCGACGGGGCTGTAGCTCAGATGGGAGAGCGCCGCAATCGCACTGCGGAGGTCAGGGGTTCGAATCCCCTCAGCTCCACCAGGCTTTCCTGGTGACAAGTCGACGTTCTGCGCTTTCGGCGAAAGTTCTGCCGCGGTCGGGATTTAGCGGCCGTCAACGGCGGCTCCCGCGATCGTCGCTGGCCGTGGGTCCTCGGAATCTGCGGCTGTGCCGGGCCGCGCCCAAGGTCGGGCTCTTCGGCGTCCGGGACGTCCGCTCGCGCCCGTCCGCCCGTGCCCGCCCACCATGGACGACCGAGGCCGCTTCACCACCGGTCCTGAGCGGGGCCGCCCGCAGGCCGGTCCGGCCTCGCCGGGGCTCGGATCACCCGTCCGCCGTCCGGAGCGCGTGGCTCAGCGAGGCGGGTCGGCCTGCGCCTTTTGTTCGACAACGGAGCTTTCGGCCGCCGCGTTGACGATGACGGCAGCGTCCTCCGGCAGCAGAAAGCCGTCCGCCTCCGCCGCGCGCGCCGCGACGCGGACCTTGTTCACGTAGTCCTGCTGATCCGTGTACCGCTCGGCCAGGGACGCAGGCCCGCCCTCCCCCGGTGCCCGAACCCGCGCGAACGGCTGATAGGCTCCGACCAGCGAGCACGTGAAGGTCGTCAGGGGCGCGTTCTGACCGCCATGCGCGCCCAGCGGCACCGCGATGTCGGGCAGGCGCACGCCGCCCAGGGGATTCCCGTCCGCGTCGCGCTGCGGCACCTGCACGACGGCCTCCGGCAGGGTCCGCGGCGCCTGGAGCACGGCCGGGTCGTCCTTCGCAGGCTGGAGCGGCATCAGCCGCGTGGCGGGGGGCGCCTCGTTGTGCGCCACCCATCCGTCGAGCCGCTGCAGCGTGGCGCGGGCGACCGGCGCCCAGTCGAGTCGCCCCGGCGGCCGCTCGCAGGCGGGGGCCTTCACGACGGTGACGTGCGATGCACCGGCGACATCGTACATCCGCACGCTCGGCGGCAGCGGCAGGTCGGCGGTGCCGTGCGCGCCGGTCCGGCCCAGGGAGGCGCGCAGCGACGCGTAATCGACCGTGGAATTGAGCAGCATCATCTTCGGCGGAACCTCGCCGCGGGACTCCACGGCGGCGGCGATCTCACCGATCGTGAGCGGCCCGTCATTGACGCCCGGGAAGTCCGGATCGGCGAAGTTCGGCGTCCTGTCGGCGCTCGAGTCCGGCCCGGTGCCCGATTGCAGAATCGGCAGCAGGCCGGCGCCGGAGACGAAGACGTGCATGCCGTCGAAGACGCGCCGCCCCTCCGCCAGGTTGAAGCCGTGGAGCAGGAACGTCTTGAGGAACCGGCCATCCTGCGATTTGCCGGTGGCCAGCGTCCGGCTGATCGTCCCGGCCAGCGGGTTCGGCGTCCCGGCCGTGTCGGACGCGGCGTGCGCCAGGAAGTCGGCCGCGTCACGCACGATGGCGAAGCCGACGCCCTCGACGAAGCGCCGCTTTCCGTCGGCGTCGGCGAAGGCGGGCAGGTCCGCTCCGCGGCCGAGTTCCCAGTACACCTCGGCGACGGCGTAGCCGCGATCCTCCAGGAAGCCGGTGCCGGCATCGAGATTGCCGGACTGCGCGGGATGGGTGCGCGGGCTGTTGTAGAGGGCGTTCGCGTAGGCCTTGCCGCGGTTGGGCACGTCGACCAGCAGCGCGCCGTTGCCCGCGGCGGGGTTGGTGGGGATGAACAGGATGATGCGCGCACTGTAGGCGACCCGGCCAGCCGCGTTGCGCGTCGCCTTGTCGAGATCGGGGATGCCGGCTTCGTCGGGCGGAAGTTCCCCGGCGATACGCCCGTCGAGGCGCAGGTAATCCCCGGCCTTGAACGAGCCATAGGCCTGCCGGGACGCGATCTCGAGCCGCGTGACCTTGGCCTGGGCGCTCCCGCCCAGCACGGCGACGAGCAGCACGGCTGCACGCACCGCGCTTCGCTTCCGGGATGCCATGTCCATGAAAGCTGTCCTCAGGCGCTCAAGGCTGCCGGATCGATACACCTCCGAAGCGCGAAGTCGATACCGATCCTCCCGCAGCCTGCCACACACGATGACGCCAGCCCCGGTTTCAGCGGCGGATCTTCGCGAGCCGCTCGAAGGGCACAATCGAAGGGCACGACCGAGACCCGCTCGCCGCGCACGGCCCGCGGAGCGCCGGACGGGCCGCGGATCCGGCGCGGAGCCCCGGCTGGGGCGGCCAGTGAACTGGCCGTCGCGAGAGTCACCTCGGCGTCCGCGGCATGCCCATCCGTTCCGCTCGTCCGGAGACGCGGCGCCCTATTCCGGCACAACCGCCGGCGCGCGCGTGTCACGGCTGGCTAAGCCTCTCCCGTCATCATGCGCGCGGGCCGCGGCGCGATCGGCCCGACCGCCCGTGGGATCCGGCGCTCCCCGATGCGTGAGCGGCGCGGACCACAGCGGACGGCCCTGCACTTCGAGGAGGCGTCTCATGCCGGACCCGGAAAACCAGTCCCTGTCGGACGAGGAGATCGATCGGCTGGCGCGCAAGTTGTTCGCCGAGGTTCGGGCCGAGCATCCCGAGGCGAAGGCCGGGCGCGCCCTCGAGAGCGCTGGCGAGGTGGCCGGCGAGGTGATCCCCGGCTTGCCTGATTGGCTGCAGGAGGCGGGCGACGAGGCCGGCGACGGCGACGGTTGAAGATCCCCGCGGGCTGAGCCGGTCTCGCGACGGCGGCCCTCGGTTCCACAACGACAACCTGCGGCCAACCGCAGATTTTCACGGACGAAGCGTCGGCCTGCCGAGGCAGATCTGCTCAGGCTCGACCGAAGTGCCGCATCATCAGCTGCTCTTGCCTCGGAAGCTTGGGCCCGGTCGGGTGCGATCTGGGTGCGCGCCCGACCAAGAGCGTGATGCCGACCAATGCGGCAGATCCGACAAGGGCCACGATCGCGCACCACCAGAAGACGACGTCAAGCATGGCGGGTCACTGCGCTCCGGTTGCAGGCCGATGCTTGTGAGCCCATGGTAAATGGATCGTTAAGGCCGCGTCGCGGGGGGCTGGCCGCCGCTGAGTAAGATGGGATCGGGCTGGCGACCAGGTCGGCCGGTCGTCAGCCCCCGCTTGGCCGGCCCCTTCCACGCGGACCCACCAGCAACCCAGCGTAGCCGTGGACGGTCTGTCGGAGCGGCGCCGTTCGGCGCCCGAGGCATCCAACCTGCTTCCGATCGCGTCGCTCATCGCGGGCACATTCCTGCGCGCCGGCTCATTCTCGCTGATCGCCACCGCAACGGACTGACGCGTCGTCCATCAAGCCGGTCCCCGAGGGCCGCCCACGGCGATGCTGCCGCCCCGTTCGACGTGGCGCGAATGCGTATCCGGCCAGCGCGACGGCGAGAGCCGATCGGGCGGCCGAGGGTGGATCGCCTTCGACCCGCGTGTCACCCGGCCTCGGCCGGCTGATCGGCATTGGACGCGACCGTGAATCCCTCACGGTCGAACACGGTGTACAGGACTTTGCTGGGATCGAGCCCGAGGTCCGCAATGTGGGCGATCGCCGCCTCCTGGGCCTCGGACAGCGTGCTGAACGGGTCGGGCAGCTGGTACATCCGCGCAGCCTGCTCCGCACCGTTCACTTCAACTGACGGCGTCGTGATCTCGACCGTGTAAGGCATGGTGCCGGCCCGCGCGCGCTCAGTGGAAGACGCCGAAGAACCACAGCAACAGGATGATCGGGAGCGGGATTCCCAACAACCACAGCAAACCACCGCGGAGCATTGACGCCTCCATTCTGTCGACTATCACACCGAAATATCGGTCCTTCGATGGTTCAAACGCGCGAAGCCGGAAATTCGATGCAAGATCGCAGCACGAATGAGGCAGATACATCCTGTGAGTATTGGAACGGATCATCGCTCAGCCTGTCGAAGATCGCGCTCAGCCGCGCCGGCCCGGCCGGGCGACCCGATGCCAGGCCGGCGGCTGGATGCGCCGGGTCCTCCTTCGCGCGCGAGCAGCCGCGGTTGGAGGTCCGATTCAGCAGCGCGCGGTCAACGAGCCTCGTCCGGCCATGGGCCGATCCGCCGTGCCTCCCGACGAGCCGGATTCGATCGGCCACGCCCGCTCCACGTCCTGCACCGGCCCGCCGTGGACGGGGATGCCGCATCTTGTGCCTTGACGAAGCGCCCCCAAACGTAGTCAAAAGCGCTTCTGACGCGCCGAAACCCTGAGCGTCTCCAATGGTTTCAGAGCGCCCGCCGGTGTAGCACAGCGGTAGTGCAGCGGTTTTGTAAACCGAAGGTCGGGAGTTCGATCCTCTCCACCGGCACCAGTCAGAACAAAGACTGATTTTCATCTCACGCCGGTCAGACGTTCCGCGACATCCGCTGGATAACAGACGCGGTTACGGGGGCCCGATTTCGTGTCGGCGAGACCGCACGCGCCGGATGCGGAACGGTGCCCGTAAGGCTGGGTCGGCCAAGCACGACCCTTGATCTACACCCTCGATGACGGGAAACCGCCCGTGAAAACCTGCGGCCTGACCATCGCCCTCGCGAATGGACTTATCGTTGCCGTGATGCACGCTGCCTTCGCCCAGGGCGCCGGCTCGGGCTCGGCTCCTAGCAGGGGGCTGTTTGCGGCGTGGCCCCGGTTGGGAGCCGGCACGTCGCCGTCGAGCAGTAGTGGGCTGGCGGAAACTCAGGCGGTGCGAACGGCCGGGGTAGCATAGGCGGCGGCGCAGCGCCGTCCGGGGGCGTTGGCGCCCGCGACGAACCTGCGGAGCGGTCAGTCATCCTCGGCCTCGTCGCCGACCCCTTCCTTGCCGAGCCATCCCGGCCCCCCGGGCCAGGGCCAGGCGTCGCGCCGCGATGCGCGCGGCTCCGGATGCTGGCCAGAGGCACGTTCCGGTCCTGCGCCTCGGCCTGGCCCCTCAGGATGATAGCGTGCTGCACGGCGTCCGCTTCCCTGTTCCGGCTCGTCGGCACCACCTCCGAGGCCGGCGATGCCATTGGCATCCGCTACGGCGAGCAGCACGACGACAGGCTGATGCTCGCCGACGGCGGGTTATGCCGAGATGGGCGAGCGGATCGTCTCCCCTTCCGTCGCACCTCGGGCCGTCACCGGTCCTCGAATACGGTGGCCCATTACAGCCGCTCCAACGACGATGACGCCTGCTCCGCAGCAGACATCCAGCGGCGGTCCGGATCCATTGGACGGGTGCTGGGCCACGCGCTCCATGGCGAAGGATCTCTGGATTGAGAAGCGGTGATCGCCTGGGCCGGATCCCGGGCAGGCCCGGGACTTCGCGCTCACGGGTCGCGCGGCTGGAACTGCCTCCCGCCTCGGGGCGCGCGTTCGAGCCGTGGTGGCACGCTGGGCTGCGGCATCCGGAACGAACGGTGCTGTGCGCGCGCAGCAAGCCTCCGGCCGCGCCTCGTGGAGGTCCCGATCCTGATCGGTTCCATCGGGATGGCATGCGGGAGTCTTTTGCGAATGAAGGATTGATGCATCTCAATGTTGCGGGACGTTGCCAAGATCAGATTGGGCCACCCCAACGCAGATCGAGCATGGGTCCTGCCGAATGCGCGCGCCGACTCCCCTGCCCGGAAAATCGCACCGCGCGACGAGGCCCTCGAATCTCAAGGCCGTACTGCCGAACTTCGTCATCGCGAAGCTGCAATGGTTCACGCCTTTGTCGGACGCCGACCGCCTAGCCCTCCACGGGGCGACCGCCAAGCGGCGGCAGGTCGGGGCGCGGGAGGATATCGCTCACGAGGGCCAAGCGCACGGGCCCGTCCGGATGATCCTGGATGGCTGGGCCTGCCGATACAGGCAACTGGATGACGGCCGCCGCCAGATCACCGCCATCCTGTTGCCCGGCGACCTGTGCGATACCCACGTGAACGTGCTTTGCGAGATGGACCATTCCATCGGAACGATCACCCCGGTCACCCTGGCAGAGATCGCCCGCGACCGGCTGGACGCCCTCGTCGGCAGCCGCCCCATCGTCGGCCGGGCGCTGTGGTGGGAGATGCTCGCCGCAGTCTCCGTGCAGCGCGAGTGGACGGTCAACATCGCCCGACGTGAAGGGATCGCGCGACTCGGCCACTTGTTCTGCGAATTGTTCCACCGGCTTCGGGCCGTCGGGCTGACGCGGGACCTCGGTTACGGGTTGCCGCTGCGCCAGTCGGAACTCGCCGACGCGTTGGGCCTGACGGAGGTGCATGTCAATCGCTGCCTCAGGGCGCTGCGCGACCGGGACCTGATCACGCTGCGCGGCCGCTGGCTGACCATCCTCGACTTGCCCGCGCTGGAGCGCGCCTCACTGTTCCGCCCGAACTATCTCCACCTCGGTCGTCGGAATGCGGCGAACGCCGTTGGCCCGGTCCCAGCCCGACCGCCGGAGACCTACCGCTATGGATCGAGCCATTACCAATCTGCCCGATAGCGTCGATCTGCTCGATAGCGTCGTCCTCTGCACCGATGCCACGGGTCAGCAGCCTCCGTACGCTCGACCTCCATCCTCATCGTCCCCGAATCGAGCCCAACCAGGCCTCGAGAACATTTTGCTCCGGATGTTGGCGTGATCTCGGCCTGTCTTACCAGGATCTGGTTGGCAGCAGGGGGGAGGACTGGGCGTTGGTCGCATACAGTTGCGTCACGTCTCGGATGATCTGACCGTCGGGCGTTGCTGTACAGGGACATACCGGTCGAGTTCGTGATGGACTCGGACCGCGGCCTCGCTCGCATGCGAGAGGCGGCCCGGCGAACGGACGCAACGGAGGTCCCAGATCGCCTTCGCGGAGCTGACGGCAGCCTGCAATGCCTGCCACACGGCCGGCGGCGTGTAAGTCATCCGCATCCAAACGCCGACCACCATGCCGTTCACGGACCAGAGGATTCAGCCGAGCGTCCCGTGAGCGCGGGCGTTCAGGGTACGATCTCCGGCGGCATCCCGCCCGGGATGCCGAGCGGCTCGTTCGCCGGCGGCACGTCTTCCGGCTCCGAGGGCGGCACGCCCAATGGCTCTGGCAGCGGGTTCTGACCCGGCTCCGGGGGGCGGACGGGAGACGGGGGCGGGAAGTCCGGCGCAGGATTGCCAGGGTTGCCCGGATCGGCCATCGCCACACCCTCCGGTCAGTGGGACAGCAGGCAGCAGACAGGCGCCTGCGTCAGCAGGTCACGCGTGACCCCTCCGAAGAACCACTCGCGCAACCGGCTGTAGCCGTACGCGCCGGTCACGATCAGGTCGGCGTCGAAATCACGCGTCGCCTTCCGGACGTCGTCCGCGACGGTCCAGCCCGAGGGCTTGGCCAGTTGCGCCGTCGCATTGACGTCGTGCAACGCCAGGTATCGGGCCACGTCCTCGACCTCAGCCCGGTCCTCGCCGTCCGACACGCGGAATACCTGCACCGCCTCGGCGCGTCTGAGCAGCGGCAGGGCGTCCGACACCGCCCGCCGCGTCTGGGGAGTGTTCTTCCAGCCGACGAGCACGCGCCTGGCCTCCAGGTGCTCGACGCCAGCCGGTACGACCAGAACGGGCTTCCCTATCCCCATCAGGACGTCGCCGGCGTCGACGGCTAAGCCGACCGTCACGCCCTCATCGTCTGCGTAGCGGCCGACCACGACGAGGTCGGCCGCCCGCGACTGCTGCTCGAGGAAATGCACGGGATGATCGAGGTCCGAGCGCCACTCGACGCGGTCGTTCAGGCAGGAGCCCTGGCTGAAGACCTGTTCGACACCCGCGATCCGGTCCAGTGCCGCTTGGCGGATCTCCTCGATGACCATACCCATGGGCACGGCGGTCTCGCCGTAGCCCCGGGGATAATCCGGGACGCAGGCGGCGGCCCCGACGAGGCGCGCGCTGAGGCGATGTGCCAATTCCGCGGCAAGGCGCACCCGTGCCGGCGCGTGACGCCCGTCGTCGACCGCGACCAAGATGCTCGCATAGGACATGGTGGTCTCCTGGGATCGAATCTCCGGCCGTCACTGTGCGGGCGCCCGGGTCGAGCGACCTTGACCTGCCTCAAGCCCGCCAGTCCTGGCCGGGGAATAGGAAGCGGTCCTCGTCGGCCGGGAGCGCCGCGAGGTCGCCGATGGCCGGCTCCGGGCGGGTGACCACGAAGCGCGGGATCGCCCGCGAACCGGCCCAGCAGGCGCGCGAACTGGTAGTCCGCCTCTCTGGCGAGTGGGTCGGCCTTCGTCTCGTCGAGGACCGCGGCGGGTAGATCCCAGCGGGAAGCCGCGCCGCGGACCGCCGCGATGGCCCGGGCAAGCCTGACGAGCCCCGGTCCGGACAGCAGCCTCTCGGCCGCGATCCCGCCGTCGACGCGCCGCGCCACCGCGAGGAAGGCCGAGCGCGGCCGATCCACGTCATGCCAGGCGAGATAGGCCTTGATGGCATCGACCGGGCCGGGGAAGGCGGTCGTCGACACCGTCCAGATCGCGCCCGGACGCCCGTGCGGCACGGGCAGGACGAAGAAGCGGGCGCCAGTGCCACCGATGTCGGCCAAGCGCACGGGATAGGGCAACACGGCCGCGCCTCCGACCTGGATCTCGGGAGCCTCGGAATCGGGTTCGCCAAAGGCTCGCGGCTGCCGGCGAACGGTCAGCCGGTCGCGCCTCAGAGCACGATGCCCTGGTGGCCACGCGCGCAGTTGGCGACCCGACCGACGAGGGCATCGTTGACGCCGAAGAGGCGATCGCACTCCGCGTTCGTCAGGCGCGGTGACTGTCCGTCCACGAGGCCGTCGAGAGCGACCTGGAGAGCGGGGCGTGCTTCGGTTGGTTGAGCCTTCGCCTCATTCGTCACCGCCCCTCCGAAACAGGCCTCACCGTTGTACGGCCTCTGCCTCCTTGAGGCTGAGGATGTAGTCGATGACCGCGTCCAGCTCGTCCCGGTCGAGCCGCAGGCTCGGCATCCGCCGATGGTGGCTCTGCAGGAAGACGTTGAGCGCCGGTCCGGTCGTCGAGGGCATGCCGGCGACCCGGAGGAACGCCGGCCCGACGAACTCGCCGGGCTGCGAAGCGCGGCCGATGACGTGACACGGACTGCAGAGCTGCGTGGCGATGGTCCATCCCCGGATGCGGTGGTCCTCGGCGGCACCGGCAGACGAGTTGGCGGTACAGGCCGCCAGAAGGGCGACCGGGGCGGCCGCACGGGCGACGCGCGCCGGGAGCGTCATGGCCGCCTCGCGATCCGCAGCAGGGCCACGGCGGTCGCGATGGCCACGCTACCGAGCGCAACATGCGCCCACGTCGCTCCGTCATTGGCCGCGAACCCGAGCGCCCAGGGCGCGACGAGCGTCCAGGCCCCGACGAGAAGGACCGCCCGTTCGAGCACGGCCCGGAAGCGGATCTGGTTGACACCGTAGAGCGTGATGATGAGCAAACCCGGCACGAGCGCGGACCCGGCCGCGCGAGCATGGTCGGTGAAGACCAGCACCCACGCCGCCAGAAGCAGCGCGACGCCGGCCGCGTGCTGCAGGATGCCAACCAGGATCTCTTCCGTCCGCCAAGTCGGCGACGGCGTGGCCGTGTTCGTGTGGGACATGGGCTGCCTCCAAGGTTTCAGGCGTTGACCTCGGCGATGATGCGGCCGGGGTCGACCAATCCGTCGACGGGCGCCAGGACCGTCAGGCGGCCCCCGGCCGGCGAGGCGATGTCGTGCAGGGCTGCGCCGATGCGCACGGCGGCTACGGTCTCGCCGGCCCGCACCCGCGCCCCGTCCGCCACGAACCACCGCTCCAGGACGCCCTCGGGCAGCAGGGCCGTGGACCAGAGTTCCTCCGCTCCCTGTACGTCGGCCATGGCCGCCTCCCGGGTCGGGACGCCCGTCGCGGGCACATCCGCGGGCACCTCCGGAAGAGAAGGTCATCCGGCGGCAAGCCGCCTTGATCTGGATCACGGCGCGGCTTTCGGAGGCCTTGAGCCAGGTCAATGAGGCTCTCGGCTCCTGGTGCAGGCTCACCGACAGCATCCACCCGGTCCCGCGCCATGCTCCTCGCCCTCGCGGTCAGCGTCGTCCTCGTCGTGTCCACGATCCTGGTGCTCTACGAGACGCTGCGGCTAACCTCGGAGCACCTGTCCGAGCTGCCGGTGCCGCCGCGCGCCCGGATCCTCGCCGTGGTGCTGATGACCTTCGTCGGGCACACCGTTGCGGTCTGGATCTACGCTGGCGCCTACTGGCTGCTCGTGCTCCGACTGGGCGTCGGCGCCTTCGCGGGCGCTCCGGTGACGTCCTTCGAGGACTGCCTGTACTTCTCGGTTGTGGCCTACACCTCGCTCGGCTTCGGCGACCATTTCCCGACCTCGCACACCCGGCTGCTCGCCGGAGTCGAGGCGCTCAACGGTCTGCTCCTGATCGGGTGGTCGGCCTCGTTCACTTATTTGGCGATGGAGCGGTACTGGCCCTTGCACGGCAAGGCACACACGCATCGAACCGCGCGGACCGGCCACGTCGTCAGGGCTGAACCAAGTCGGGAACGCTTCTTCCCGCCGGCACCAAGGGTCTGACTGCGCGCCGAGCGTTGCGCTGGATCAAGGCCGCCGGTCCGGTCGTCGCCCAGGGTCTCCGCACCATCGCGATCGGAGGCGCGCCATGCACAAGTACCTCGTCACCTTCCGCAAAGTCGTACCGGACGACAGCGGCCACGAACACCGTGCCCTGCAGCGGCAGGCCGTCGTCTCCGCGCACTCGGCGGCTGCCGCCGCCTGCGCGGCCCAGGCGCTGTTCTGTCAGACAGCGGGAATCGTCGATTGGCGCATGCGGGCCGACACCTGCGAGGTCGCCGAACTCGACGAGCAGGCAGCCTGAGGAGGTAGGGATGAGCCATGGACTTACCGAACCCGTGCACTGGCAGGGACGGCAATGGGCCGTCACCGGCTACGGCATCGAGGCGCTCGATGGCATGTACCACGTGCCGTTCTCCGAGATCCCGGACGCCGAGGCTGGGCGGCCGGAATGGTTGGATGGCCTCTGGGGGCGCTACGGGACGGACCGCAACGACCTGGATGCGGCCCTGAGGGTTGCGCGCTCCGTCCAGGGCGAGGGAGCCGGCCCGAACGCGGCGGCATGAGCGCGTCGGTCCGCCCCATCGACGAGGACGTCGACGACCCCGAGGTGGCGGGTCCGGCCGTCGGTCCCTCGACGTCGTGCCTGCTGCGGGTGCTCGGACCGGGCCTGATCACCGGCGCCTCCGACGACGATCCCAGCGGCATCGCCACCTACGGTCAGGCCGGAGCGCAACTCGGCTACGGCCTGTGCTGGACCATGCTTTACACCCTGCCGCTGATGGCGGCGGTGCAGATGGTCTCCGCCCGGATCGGGCGCACGACCGGCCGTGGCATCGCCGGCGTGCTGCGCGAGCATTACCCGAACGGCCTGCTGCAGACCGTGGTGCTCCTGCTGCTCACCGCCAACGTCCTGAACCTCGGTGCCGACCTCGGGGCCATGGCGGACGCGCTCAACCTGCTCCTGCCGGGACCGCGCTGGCTCTACGTCGCGCTCTTCGCCGGCATCTGCGCCTACATGCAGCTCGTCCTGCGGTACGCACGCTACGTCGCCGTCCTGAAGTGGCTGACACTCAGCCTGTTCGCCTATCTCGGCGTGGTGATCCTCGCCCGGGTGTCCTGGTGGGACCTGGGTGTCGCCCTGGTGCAGCCACACGTCGACATCAGCGGCCCAGGGCTGACCACGTTGGTGGCGCTGTTCGGCACGACCATCAGCCCATACCTGTTCTTCTGGCAGGCGGCCGCGGAGGCCCAGGACCTGAATGCCTTTCCGCGCCGGCGCGACCTCTTGCACGCGCCCGAGCAGGGAGGCGCCGCTCTCCGCCGCATCGGGGTCGACACGGTCGTGGGCATGACCTTCTCCAACGTCGTGGCGCTCGCCATCATGGTCACCACCGCCGCCGTGCTGCACCCGCGCGGCATCACCGACATCCAGACCTCGGCTCAGGCCGCGGAGGCGCTTCGCCCCCTGGCCGGCCCGTTCTCCGCGACGGTCTTCGCGCTCGGCATCATCGGCACCGGGCTTCTGGCGGTGCCGGTGCTCGCGGGCTCCGCGGCTTACGCGGTGGGCGAGGCGCGGCGCTGGCCGGTGGGTTTCGGACGGCGCATCCTTGAGGCACGCGCCTTCTACGCGACGGTGGCGCTCGCCACGCTGATCGGCACGGTCATCAGCCTGGGCGCGGTCGACCCGATCCGGGCGCTCTACTGGAGCGCGGTGGTCAACGGAATCATCGCGGTGCCGGTCATGGCCGTGATGATGCTGGCCGCTTCCCGCTCCGACATCATGGGCGCCTTCGCGGTGCGCGGGCCGCTCCGGCTGATCGGATGGATCGCCACGACCTGCATGCTGCTCGCCGTCGCGGCCATGTTCGCCAAGGTCGCGCTGCCCTTGACCTAGCGCAAGGCGAACCGGTCCGCCCGGTCCATCCTCGCACCATCGCAACCGGGGATGAGTGTCGGGCGATGGAGAACGGAACGGAGGAGCGGCCGGTCGTGCTGGTCGCTGAGCCGCAGGCGCTGCCGGGGATGTGGCTGGAGGATGTCCTGAAGGATGCCGGCTGCGCGGTAAGTGGCCCTTACGGCACCAGCAGCGACGCCACCGGAAGCCTCGACGGGACGCCTCCGGATTTCGCCATCGTCAGCGTCGACCTGATTGAGGGCCCGTGCTTCCCGCTCGCCTGCGCGCTGCGCCGACGGGGCATCCCCTTCGCCCTGATCGCGGGGAACGCCCGGGTTCCGAAATCCTTCGCGGACGTGCCGCTGTTCGCCCGGCTGTTCGACGCCCGGGACATGGTCTCCGCCGTAACCGCCGGGTGCGCCGTCCCGGGCTGTCCCCGGGCCTGCCCGATGCTGCACCGGATCGCCGCCGGGGCAGAGGTTGCGCTGGATCAATGTCCGGTCGCCTGCCGGGCCTAGCGTCGGCCCCGGCCGGGCGTCGCCTGGACATCATCGAGGAGATCCGACGATGGGTGACAAGATGATCCGCCAGAACGTCATCGACGAGCTCGACTTCGACCCCAGCATCGACGCCGCCCACATCGGCGTGGCCGTGAACAAGGGCATCGTCACGCTCACGGGCCACGTCGCCAGCTTCACGGAACGCGTCGCCGCCGAGAAGGCGGCCCAGAAGGTGCGCGGCGTCCGCGGCGTCGTCGAGGAGATCAAGGTGCGCTTCGGCGGGGAAACGCCGCCGCGCGACGAGGACTTGGCGCAACGCGCGGTGCAGATGCTCGACTGGTCCGCGACAGTGCCCAAGGCTGCCGTACAGGTGAAGGTGCAGAACGGCTGGGTGACGCTCACCGGTCGAGTCGACTGGCAGTACCAGAAGGAGGAGGCCTACCAGTCGATCAAGCGCCTCGCGGGCGTCGCCGGCATCATCAACACCATCGAAGTGGCGCCGAAAGCGAGCGCGCCCGACGTTCGCGCGAAGATCCTGGCGGCGCTCAAGCGCAACGCCGAGCTTGAGGCCGACGCCATCAAGGTGACGGTCAAGGATGCGCGGGTCGTCCTAGAGGGCAAGGTCAACGCCTGGCACGAGCGCCGCCTCGCCGAGTCCGCCGCGTGGTCGGCCCCAGGCGTGTGCGCCGTCGAGGATCACCTCACGCTCGGCTGAGACCATCAAGAGGGGCGAGGCCGCATGGCCTGCCCGCGGCCGTTCCATCGCCCTTCGACCCGGAGCCGTCCCATGACCTACGCGAGCATCATGGTCGCCGTCGACCTGACGGAGGGCGCGCGAAGCCGCGTGCGGCTGGCGGGACACCTCGCCGACGACTTTCGCGCCGGCCTGATCGGCGTCGCGGCGGAGATGCCGGATTATAGCTGGACTCCGGCCGGTCCGACGCCAGGAGGGGCGTTCGGCCTTTCCTCGATTCAAGAGGCGGTTCTGAACGACCTCCGGGTGGCCCACGAGGCCTTCGAGGAGGCCGTCGGCGGGCGCAGCCGCGTCGAGTGGCGCTCCAACCTCGACTTCCCGCTGGCATTCCTGGTCGCGCAGGCCGCGGCCGCCGACCTCGTGATTGTCGGACGTGAGACGGACCCTGGGCCCGCACTGATCGCGGTCGACCCGGCCGACGCGACCATGCAGCTCGGGCGGCCGGTGCTGGTGGTGCCGCCGGGCGTCGACCATCTCGACGCAAAGCGCGTCGTGGTCGGATGGAAGAACACACGCGAGGCGCGCCGTGCGATCCGGGACGCCCTGCCGTTCCTGAAGCGGGCGTCCGAGGTGCTCGTCGTCTCCGTCGACGACGGGGCCGGCTCCGAGGGACAGGACACCCTCCGTCTCCTCCAAGCCCATGACGTCTCCGCCATCCGCGTGCGCCGCGATGCGGAGGGCGTGTCCGCTGCGCAAGCGCTGGTCGAAGCGGCCGCCGAGCACGGGGCCGACCTGATCGTCACGGGCGCCTACGGCCACGGCCGCCTCCGCGAGTGGGCGTTCGGCGGCGTCACTCGCGACCTACTGTCCTATGCCCCCGTCTGCTGCCTCATGAGCCACTGATGCCCGGCCTTCTGCGGACCAGCGAGGCACGCGCAGCCCTCCTGTTTCTCGACGTGATCCTGGCGAGCGCGTCGCCCGCCCAGGCGCAGCCGACGGCCGGCTCGCCAGATGCGAAAGGGATGTTCGTCGAGCCGGCAAATGCGCCCCACCGCCATTGCGCGGGCGCCTGCCTGAGAAGCGGGACCCTGCAGTGGTTCTGCAAGCCCCACCAGACTTGCAGCCTGGATTGCGGCACGGCGCCGCCACGCATGCACTGTCACAATTCACGACGTTGAGGACGGGGCTGCCGGTGTCCTGGGATGGGGCAACCCATTTCAAGGCCACCCTGCAGGCTCGTTGCATCAGTGAGCCATGAGCACGGGAATGCGGGCGTTCTCGATCACGTGACGGGTGACGCCGCCGAGCAGGAACTCGCGCACGCGGCTGTGGGTGTAGGCGCCCAACGCCAGCATGGACGCGTTCCGCCGCTCCGCCTCGGCAAGGATGGCCGCGCCGACCGGTGTCTCATCCTCCACCGGCAGATTGACGGCCTCGGCCACGATGCCGTGCCAGCGCAGGTAGGCGCACAGGTCCGCCGCCCGCGCCTCCTCGAAGCGTTCGGTCCGGGCATGCACGACCGTGACCCTGGCGGCCTCGTGCAGTAGCGTGATGGACTGGCTGATCAGCCGCGTCGCCTCCAGGCTGCCGTTCCAGGCGACGACGACGTGGTCCAGCAGATCGTACGGAATGGTGTCGCCGACCATCAGCGTTGGACGGCCGACCGAGAACAGGGCCGTGTCGAGTGCCCGCCCGGTGAAGGATCGCGCCGGATCGGGCCGGTCGACGACGACGAGGTCGTTCACCCGCCCGGCCAGCGTCAGCAGTGGCTCGACCTCGCCCGCGTATTCGGTCCAGGTCACGAAGGTGGCGTCCAGCCGTTCGGCCTTGGTGACCAATGGCACGCCCTCGCGTCTGCACCACGCTTCCAGGACCGCCTTGCCCTCGGTCGCCGCCTCGCGCACCCCCCGCGCGATGGCCTCGATGGTCGCGCAGTCCATGGGCACGAGGCTCGCCATGCCGGCGAGCACGTGCTCCGGGCCCGGCGCCATGAAGGCGACCCCGATGTGCGCCTGCAGCCGCCGCCCGAGGCGCAGGGCTGCGTCCAGCCGGTGGGTGGCATCGATGCCTGGGGCCGTGGGGACGAGGAGGCAGCGCAGGTACATCGAGGCTCTCCCTCAGCGCTCGAGCGACTTCAGGTAGGCGATCAGGTTTTCCGCTTGGTCCGGGTCGAACCGGAACTCGGGCATGCTCGGATGGCCGGTGCGGATGCCCTCGGTCAGCGCCTCGCCGAGATCCTCGACGGGGTAGCGCGTATGCAGTTCGCGAAAGGGTGGCGCGGCACGCAGCGGGCTTTCCCCGATGCGCCCGACCGCGTGGCACCGGGCGCAGTTGGTCCGGGCGAGGGTCTCGCCCTGGCGCACCTGCCGGTTCCAGGCTGTCGCGGGTGCGGCGGGCAGGCCCGACATGACCGCGAGGATGACGGCGAGGTTGGCGGCGAGGCGGGTGACCGGTCTCATCAGTGGCTCATCAGGCAGCTGAGGGAGGTGCCCTGCAGCATGTCCCGGGTCGCGCCCCCGAAGACCCACTCGCGCAGCCTGGAGTGGCCGTAGGCGCCCATCACGATGAGGTCAGCGTCCTCCCGCCGTGCGAACCGGAGGATCTCGTCCGCGGCGCCGATCTCAGGCTGGTGCAGCAGGTAGGTGGCGACGCTGACGCCGTGGCCCGACAGGTAGGCGGCGACATCGGCCACACCCTCTCGACGCGCGGCCGGACCCGCCACCGCGACGTGGACTTGGTCGGCCCGCACCAGGAACGGCAGGGCGTCGTGGACGGCACGGCGTGCCTCGCGGGTGTCCTTCCAGGCCACGACCACTCGCTTTGCCGCGAGGCGCTCGACGCCGGGTGGTGCGACGAGAACGGGACGCCCCACCTCCATCAGCAGAGCTCCCGCGGCGACACCCATCAGTCCGGGATCGCCGTCGGCCGGTCCCTGGCGGCCCACGACCACGAGGTCGGCGGCGCGGGCCTGTTCCACCAGATAGGCCAGAGGCTCCGCCAGCGCCCCCCGCCACGCGGTCCCGGCCCGTTCGCCGGCCTCGCGCACGAACAGCGCGCGCGCCTCGGCCAGCTCCTCCTTCGCCCGCGTTTCCTCGATCTCGAAGATGCGCTCCGACGCATCGGGGCTCTCGACCGGGATCATGGTGACGAGCTGCCGCGCGGCGACGCCGGTCAGGGTAGCCTCGAAGCGCCCGGCGATATCGGCGGCCAGCCGGACACGGTCCGTGGCCGCCGCCCCAAGGTCGACCGAGACCAGGATGTTGGAGATCCGCATGTCCGCCTCCGTCGCCGTGGTTCCGGCGCTACGGCGACCCTGATCCCCGCTCGCGGCATCCACCTTGATCCAGCTCAAGGGGATCGTTCACGCCGCGCCCGGCGCGAACCGGACCGACTGCCTCCCAGCGCCGCCCGGGTCCCCGCCCTGGCTGCCCCGGAACCTCACCTGGCCGCGGGGCCCGAGGCGCAGGCGGAAGCGAAGACCGCTGAAGCCGCCCCGGAACCGATGCTCGCCCCGGGTCGGCCAGCGCGAGCGCCATCTCGGCCGCCTCGCGACGGCACCGCTCAGCGGTACGGACGGATCGAGAGCCTCCAGCTTCCTGCGGAGCCCGCCGGTCAGGCTCCTCAACCCAGCCGCGACCCGCGCGATGTGCCCCGCGCGGGAGCCGGGATCCGCGCCGGCCTCACGGCAACGGCGGCGGTCGAGCAGCGCCGGGCGGCACGGAGTCGATCATGTCTTTGCTTCGAGCCGCACGCAGAGTGGCGAGGTACCTCGCCGTCTCGCCCGAAGTTTCCGGCGAAGGCTTGGGCGTAGAGTACGACGTCAGCGCCCCACACAGCGCCCCAGAACGTGCCCCTGGACGCGCGCCTGCAATCCCAAGGTCGGCTCCACGCCCCCGCCGCCACGGCATCAGTCTTCCGGGTCGACAAAACCGACGGCGACCCCAGCGAGATGCCACACCGTAGGAATCCCCTCCGGCCTCAGGGTGTTGGGAGCTGCGCCGCGATGTCCTGCGGTGCATCCCGAACCGTGCGCAACTCGTACCAGAGGGCATTCAGGACCCCGGCGGCCGCGGCCAGTCCGAGGCCGAGAACCCAGGCGAAATACCACATCGTCGCTTCCTTCTCGGTTCGTGAGGGGACGTGTCGAGGCGGGGATACGCCTCAATAGGCCGGCGAGCCGGGAGCGGTGATGTCGCGCTCCGAGACCTTGCCCCGGAGCACCCGGTAGACCCAGGCCGTGTAGGCGAGGATCAGCGGCAGGAAGATCACCGTCGCGATGAGCATGTTGCGCAGCGTCGCTCGGCTGGAGGAGGCATCGAACACGGTCAGTGCGTGGCCCGGATGCGTGCTCGACGGCAGGATGACGGGGAACATCGCGAGGCCGACGGTCGCGATGATGCAGGCGATGCCGAGCGTCGAGGCCAGCAGCGTCAGGCCCGCCCGGCCGGCGCGGAAGCCCGCCGCTGCCAGAAGCGGGGCCATGACGCCGATGAGCGGCACGAGAGCCAGCACCGGCTGTGCTCGGAAATTCGCGAGCCACGCGCCGGCCTCCGCGACGACCTCCTTGGTCAGCGGATTGGAGGCGCCGTCGCCGGGAAGAGGGGTCACGACGCGGTAGCCGCCGAAGGCGCCCGCCCAGATCAACACACCACCGAGCGCGAAGAGCGCCGCGGTGGCGAGCGCCGCCCTCGACCCGGCCGCGCGCGCGCGCACCGCGACCGGACCTTCCGCCTTGCGGGTGAGCCATGCGGCCCCGTGAGCGACCACCATCGCGACCGAGAGCAGACCGCAGAGGAGGGCGAGGGGGTTGAGGAGGCCGAAGAGGGTGCCGCCATAGATCGGACGCAGGTCGTCCGTGAAGTGGAAGGGGACCCCCTGGAGCACGTTGCCGACGGCGACGCCGAAGATCAGGGCCGGCACCGCCCCACCGACGAAGAGGGCCCAGTCCCACGCCGAGCGCCAAGCCGCGCTCTCGTTCTTCGAGCGGTACTTGAAGGCCACGGGGCGCAGGATCAGCGCGACCAGCGCCAGGAACATGGCGAGGTAGAAGCCGGAGAAGCTCAGCGCGTAGAGCGCCGGCCACGCGGCGAAGATCGCGCCGCCGGCCAGCACCAGCCAGACCTGGTTGCCTTCCCACGTCGCGGAGACGGTGTGGATCGCCACCCGCCGTTCGACATCGGTACGGGCGACGAAGGGGAGGAGCGCGCCCACGCCGAGGTCGAAGCCGTCCGTGACGGCGAACCCGATCAACAGCACGCCGAGGAGCAGCCACCACGTCAGGCGGAGTGTCTCGTAATCCGAGAGGAAGGCGAACATCGGAGAGGATTCCTGTGCGAGGGCTATGGAGGGCCGGAGGAGGGAAGACGGACGCAGGCGGTCACTCGGCCGCGACCAGGCGCGCGCCGTCTCCGTTCGCGCCGACGCCCGGGAACAGCGCCGCCGGATCCTCGGCCAGCGTCTCGGGCCCCTTGGCGATGGCCCGCAGCATCAGGCGGACTTCCACCACCGCCAGCGCGCCGTAGACCAGGGTGAATCCGGCGATGGTGATCAGCAGGGAGGGAATTCCGAGTTCCGAGGTGGCGAGCGCGGTCGGCAGGACGCCCTCGATGATCCAGGGCTGGCGGCCGAACTCGGCGACGAACCAGCCGAACTCGATGGCGATCCAGGGCAGCGGCAGGGCGAGCAGTGCGGCCCGGAACAGCCAGCGCGGCGCCGCGGCCTCGCGCGCCGTGTACCAGAGCGCGGCGCCGAACAACGCGATCAGAAGGAACCCGCAGGCCACCATGGCCCGGAAGGTGAGGAAGATCGAGGGCACGTGCGGCACGGTCGACCATGCCGCCCGCTCGATATCCGCGTCGGTCGCCTTGCGCGGGTCGCCGATGAGCGGCTTCAGGAGCTGGGCGTAGCCGAGATCCTGTTGCGTCCGGGCGAAGATCGCACGGGCGTCGGCGTCCGCGCGGTCGGCTTTGATGCGCTCCAGCGCATCGTAGGCCACGAGCCCGTTGCGGATCCGACCCCGGGCGTGCTCGACCAGTTCATTGATGCCGGGGATCTCGGTGGACAGCGACCGCGTGCCGATCAGGCCCATGGCCCACGGGATATGGACCGCGTAGCGGGTCGTGCGGCTTTCCACGTCCGGGACGCCGACCACGGTGAAGGCCGCCGGTGCCGGCTCGGTGTGCCACATCGCCTCCATGGCGGCGAGCTTCATCTTCTGGTGGTCGGTGACGGCGTAACCGCTCTCGTCGCCGAGCACGACGACGCTGAGCGCGGAGGCGAGGCCGAAGGCCGCCGCGATGGCGAACGAGCGCTTGGCAAGCTCCAGGTGCCGGCCCCGCAGGATGTAGAAGGCTGAGACGCCGAGCACGAACACCGCGCCGCAGACGTAGCCGGCCGAGACCGTGTGGACGAACTTCGCCTGGGCGACGGGATTGAGGATCACGGCGGCGAAGTCGGTCACCTCCATACGCATCGTGTCGGGGTTGAACAGGGCGCCGACCGGGTTCTGCATCCAGCCGTTGGCGATCAGGATCCAAAGTGCGGAGAAATTCGTGCCGAGCGCCATCAGCCAAGTGACAGCGCAGTGGGTGAGCGGCCCCAGCTTGTCCCATCCGAAGAAGAACAGCCCGACGAAGGTCGCCTCCAGGAAGAAGGCCATCAGGCCCTCGATGGCGAGCGGGGCCCCGAACACGTCGCCGACGTAGTGGGAGTAGTAGGCCCAGTTCATCCCGAACTGGAATTCCATGGTCAGGCCGGTGGCGACGCCGAGCGCGAAGTTGATGCCGAATAGCAGGCCCCAGAACTTCGTCATGTCGCGCCAGATCTTGCGGCGGGTCATGACGTAGACGGTCTCCATCATGGCGACCAGGATCGAGAGCCCGAGCGTCAGAGGCACGAACAGGAAGTGGTACATCGCCGTCAGCGCGAATTGCAGGCGCGACAGGTCGACGAGCAGCGGATCGGTCATGGAGGTCTCCTGGTCCGGCCGCTTCCCTCGCCCGGCGATGGGCCCGGAGCCTTGAGGCAGATCAAAGCCGGCCCGGACGGTGCCCCGCACAAGGCGGGATGCCCCGCCAGAGAACATCGCGCGCCGGTTTCAACCGCGCGCCGCTCGAACCCGCCGCGCTCGGCCTCGCCCGGAGGGCGGCGCGAGGGGGACTGCATCGCATCCACCGACTCCATGCCTTGCGTACCGCCACGACGCTCGCCGGCGCCGTGGCGCTGGCGCGGCTCGCCGGCTCGCTGATCGAGACGGGACAGATCGATGGACCGGCGGTCGGCCTCGCCGCGGTTTGCGCCGTCGGTGGGGCTTGGCTGGGCGCCGTGACCGAAGCGCGTGGAGCCTGCCTCGAGGCGGAGGTCAGCGCGAGGCTCATCGACGCCGCGGAGGCGCACCTCGCGACCATGCCGGCGCGCGCCGCGTCGACCCTGCCGCGGGGCGCGGTGGTCGCCGGGATGCTGCGCCATCCGGGCGCGCTCGCCCGTCTCGTCGTCGGGCATGCCGCGGCGCGCCGGAGGATGGCGCTCGGCCCCATGCTGACGGCGGCGGCCGTCGCCCTGGTGTCGTGGCAGGCCGCGCTGGCCCTCCTGCTCGCGATGCCGGCGATGGTCGTCTTCTTCGCGCTCGTCGGGGGCATGATCCGAGACCGGGCCGCGGCGCAGGAGGCGGCGCTCGGCCGGCTCGCCACCCAGTTCGCCGACCGGGTGCGCACGCTGCCGACGATCCTCGCCGCGCACGGGCTCGCGCGCGAGACGACCAAGCTCGACCGGCGGCTCCGGGCCTATTCCGACGGCACCATGGGCGTGCTCGCGGTCGCCTTCCTCAACGCGGGCGTGCTCGACTTCTTCTCCTCGCTCGCCATCGCGATCCTCGCGGTCTTCCTCGGGCTCGGTCATCTCGGCCTCGCCGAGGTGCCGGGCTTTGCCCACCTGGCCCTGTGGCAGAGCCTGCTGATCCTGCTGCTCGCGCCCGAGTATTTCTCGCACTTCCGTCGCTACGCCGAGCTTTACCACGCCAAAGCCGAGGGCGAGGCCGCTGCCGCGGCCCTTGCGTGGGCGTTCGCGCAGGAGGAAGCGGCCGGTATTCCGGACCCGGGGCCGTGCCTGGGGTCACCGGGCCTCCGCGGCCTCGTCCTGCCACATGTCGGACCGGTCCCGGATCTCGACCTGCCGCCGACGGGGCTTGTCGCGCTGACGGGATCGAGCGGGGCCGGCAAGTCCACCCTGCTGCGGGTGCTCGCCGGGGTCGAGGCACCGCTCGCCGGCACGGTTCAGCTTCCGGCGGACGGGCCGAGGACGTGGGTTTCCCCCGAGACGCCCGTTCCGGCCGGAACGCTCCGTCACACGCTCACCGAGAGCTCGCCCGCCTCGCCCGAGGCGGTTGCGGAGGCTGCCGCGGCGGTCGGCCTCGCGGCCGATCCGCACTGGCCCGGCGGCCTCGACGCTCGGGTCTGGGCGGGCGCGGAGAACCTCTCCGGCGGCCAGCGCGTCCGCGTCGGAGTGGCGCGGCTCCTCCTGCGACCGGGAATCGCCTTCTGCGATGAGCCGACCGCCAAGCTCGACCCGATCAACGCGGCGCGGGTCCGGCGCGCCCTTCTGACCGCCGCCCGGAGCCGCCTCGTCGTCGTGGCGACCCACGATCCCGCGCTCATGGCCCTCGCCGACGCGCGCGTGACCCTCGGAACCGCTGCTCTCCCGGAAAGGCAGGCCGCATGATCCGCCTCGGCACCGACCCCGCCCCGGCCGGGCACGGCCGCGCATGGCACCGCGCAGGGAGCCGCGCATGGCGCCTCGCCCTCGCGCTCGCGGCGGTCGCGCTCGCTGCGAACGTGGCACTCGCCGGCACCGCCGTGACCTTCCTGGCCGCGGTGGCGCTGGTCGGCGTCGGGCCGGCGGCGTTCGGGTTCAACTTCCACCATCCGGCCGCCCTGGTTCGTCTCCTCGCGCTCCTGCGCACGGTCGCGCGCTACGGCGAGCGCATGGCCGGGCACAAGGCGGCGCTCTCCGATCAGGTCCGGAGCCGGGCGAGCCTGTTCGCAGCACTGGCGCGGGCGCCCGCGAGCCGAGCGGCGGGCTGGCAGCTAGGTCGTCCGGAGCGGTTGGCCGATTACATCGACGACGTCGCGGACGTCGATTACGCCCGGCTGCGGGTCGGCTTTCCCCTCGCGCTCACCGGAGCAGCCCTCTTCGCACTCCTGGCCGCGACCGCCTTCGTCGCGCCCCTCGCCCTCCTGCCAATCGCCGTGCTCGCGACGACGAACGTCCTCCTCGCGCGCCGCACGGCCGACGAACTCGTGGCCTCCGAAGCGCGGACGCGGTCGGCGCGCCGGGCGGCGGCCTCGGATCTCGGTGGGGCGCTCGCCGGCGCCGTGCCCCTCGACGCGGAGGGTCGACGCGCGACCGCACTGCGGAACGCACTCGACCCGGTCCGCGACGCCGAATGGACGATCGCCTATCAGCGGCGAGCGCTTGCCAGGTTGGAGGCATCGCTGGCGCTCGCCGGCCCGGCCGCCGCTCTCGCCGTGCTGCTGGTCGCCTGGAGCGCCGGGGCACGCGGCATGGGGCTTCTGCCCGCGGCCTTCCTGGCCTTCGCCTGGGTCGGGCTCGCGGAGCCGCTGCTCGCGCTTCCCCGCGCGCTCCTCGGCGCCGTCCGATCCCGCCTCGCGCAGGCAAGCCTTGCTCTCGAGGGGCGCGCAGGCGCGGAGACGACCCCCGCGCTTGGCAGGACGGCGGGGGCGCTGACCCTGCACGGCCTTCGGCTGCGAGCGCCGGACGGACGGGACCTGGGCCCGGCACCGGCCCTGTCGGTGGAGCCCGGCGTCGCCCTGACCGTCGCGGGCGCAAGCGGCTGCGGCAAGACCACCTTGCTGAAGTCGCTCGCGGGCTGGAGCGTGGATCGGCCCGGCGAGGAGATCCGGCTCGGCGGCACGGCCATCTCCGCCGCCCAGCGGCGCACGCTGACCTATCTCGGCCTGCACGACGCGGCGGTCCTCGCCGACACCGTGCGGGAGAACCTGTTCGCACCCGCGGCATCCGACGCCGACGCGTGGGCGGCGCTCGCAGCGGTCGAGCTCGACATGCGCATCCGGTCGGCGGGGGGCCTCGACGCCTGGATAGGGGAAGGCAGCCTGTCGCTCGGCGAGGCCCAGCGCCTGAACCTCGCCCGCGCAGCCCTCTGCAACGCTCCCGTGATCCTGCTCGATGAGCCTGCCGAGCATCTCGGCGATGACCAGGCCGAACGCATCCTGCGACGTCTCCTGACGCGTTGGCGCGACCGTGTCGTCGTGTTCACGAGCCACCGTCCGGACCTGGACCTCCCGGCGCGCACCGTGGCGCTGGAGCCGCCGTCATCCGGGCTTAGCTGAGCATGCAAGCCTCAGGTTTCGGCGGTAAGGACCCGATGCCCCGGGGCCCGGCGACCGCTGCGGTCAGCGTCAGCCAGCAAAACGATGATCAGGGCACGAGAACGGCCACGCCTCTCAGGGTCGCGGACCGCTGCGCCGCGATCGCCTCGTTCACCCGAGCCAGCGGATACGTGTCCGTGCGGGTTACGATGCCGACCCGCGGGACCAGCTCGAAAAGGGGCCGTGCGTCGTCGCGGGTCAGGTTGGCTACCGAGAGCACCGTCCGCTCACCCCAGAGCAGGGCATAGGGGAAGGCCGGGATGTCACTCATGTGGATGCCGCCGCAGACCACCCGGCCCCCCTTGCGAACGGGCTGCCGGGCCGCGGGCCCCAGGCTCCCGTCGGGCGCGAAGATCAAGGCCGCGGCCAGTGGCGCGGGCGGAGCCTCGTCCGACCCACCGGCCCATTCCGCACCGAGGGAGCGGGCGAAGGCCTGGGCTCTCCCATCGCCAGGGCGGGTGAGCGCCAACACGCGCCGGCCCTGCCAGCGGCAGACCTGGGCGACGATGTGGGCAGTCGCCCCGCACCCGTACTGCCCGACCGTGCAGGCATCGCCGGCCATCCGCAACGTGCGCCAGCCGATGAGCCCCGCGCACAGGAGCGGCGCGGGCGCGGCCGCGTCGAGGTTCGCGTCGAGCGGGATCGTGAAGGCGGCGGCGGCCAAGAGAGGGGTCGCGAACCCGCCGTCGCGGGTGCAGCCGGTGAAGCCGGGCGCGTCGCACAGGTTCTCGCGCTGCGTCTCGCAGTAGTGGCAGTGGCCGCAGGCGTACCCGAGCCAAGGTACGCCGACCCGCGCGCCGCGCGACGGGCTCGTCACGGCCGCCCCGACGGCCTCGACGGTGCCGACGACCTCGTGGCCGGGAACGATGGGCTAGACGGCCTGAGGCCACGCGCCGTCGATGACGTGCAGGTCGGTGCGGCACACCGCGCAGGCCTCGACCCGGATGCGGACCTCGCCCGGGCCGGGAACCGGGTCCGTCCGCACCTCCGGTACGAGCGTGGCGCCGACCGCGCGCAGGACCATGGCCAGCATCGGACCGACCTCACGCGAGCGTCAGGTGGTCCTCGACGGCCCGCACGCCGGGGGCCGACCACGCGGCCCGCTCGGCGAGCTTGCGCTCGCTCCAGACGTCGACGCACCCGTCCAGGATCACTTTGTCCCCATCCACGTGGACGCGGATGGTATCGGGATCCCGGGCGCTGCGCCTCAGGGCGGCGCGGATCCTGTCCTTGACCTCGGTGGGTTGGACCGGCGGCTTAACCGCGATGACGTTGACGATGTCGGTGACGCCGGCCAAGCGCCGCAACGCCTTATCGACCGCCGCCTTCTGGTGGTAGTACGGCACGCATCCCTGGAGCGTGACGCAGCCCTTCTCGACCTTGAGCGAGACCGAGTGCTCCGGGATCTGCACGTCCCACTCCAGAACCCGGGCGCACCGCTCGGCCAGGGCCTCGTCGCCGACCCGCGGGTTCTCCGGGTAGCGGACCTCGATCCGCTCGATCACGGCCCGCACGCCGCGCACCCGGAACGCGATGCGCTCGGCGATAGTCCTTTCGGCGTAGCTCCGGACGCGGCCGGTGAGCGTCACGACGCCGTCGTCGACCGCGACACCGATCTGCGCCGCGTCGACCATGGGGGCGTATTCCAGCTCCTCGAGCACGTGCCGGCGCACGGTGATGTCGTCCATCGCGTGTCTCCTCGATTCGATGGGTTTCAGAGGGCGAGCCAGAGCAGCGCCGGCGTCACCACCGAGGCCGCGACGGCGAGCGCCAGCGCCTGAAGACTGCCGATGGACAGATACCGCGCCGCGTCCGTGACGACCCGGGGTTCGGCATCGTTCGTCGGCGCCAGCATGACCGGCACCCGCGCGCTGCGCACCGTCGTGATGAGGGTGGTTCGAAGAACCAAGGCCATCGCTCGCTCCCGTCTTGCTGACGGGAGACATCCTGCCGCCCAACCCGGGAGCCGCCTTGATCCACCTCAACGCCACGGGCCCCGGCCGCCTGCACGGTCGCTCAGGATCCGCAACCGGGAGGCCGACATGGACGCGAGCCGCGAGCCGCGGAAAGCCCGCGAGGAACGCCGCGACCCCGAGCCTGCGTACGGCAGCCACGACCTGGCCTTCGTGCCTGGGCCGCTCGGGCCGGACGGGCTCAGGCGGATCGACGCCTACTGGCGGGCCGCGAACTACCTGTCGGTCGGCCAGATCTACCTGATGGCCAACCCGCTTCTGCGCGAGCCTTTGAGGCCCGAGCACGTGAAGCCGAGGCTCCTCGGGCACTGGGGCACGACGCCGGGCCTCAACTTCATCTACGTGCACCTGAACCGGGTCATCCGGCAGCGCGACCTCGACATGATCGCCGTCTGGGGGCCGGGCCACGGCGCGCCGGGGCTCGTCGCCAACGCCTACCTGGAGGGGACCTACAGCGAGATCTATCCGGACGTGGCGCGGGACGCGGAGGGGATGGGCCGGCTGTTCCGGCAGTTCTCGTTCCCGGGCGGCATTCCGAGCCACGCCTCGCCGGAGCTGCCCGGCTCGATCCACGAGGGCGGCGAGCTCGGCTACTCCCTGGCGCACGCCTTCGGCGCGGCCCTGGATAACCCGGGCCTGACCGTCGCCTGCGTCATCGGCGACGGCGAGGCCGAGACGGGGCCGCTCGCCGCGTCATGGCACGCCAGCAAGTTCCTCCACCCCGGGGCGGATGGCACCGTGCTGCCGATCCTGCACCTCAACGGCTGGAAGATCGCCAACCCGACCATCCTCGCCCGCATGCCCGAGACCGAGCTGCGCAGCCTCCTCGTCGGCTACGGTTACGCGCCGACCTTCGTGGATGGGAACGAGCCGGCCCGGATGCACCAGGCCATGGCCGCGGCCCTCGACGCGGCCCTCGACGCCATCGCGGAGATCCGAAGGCACGCCGGCCGCGGCGACGGTGGGCGCCCGCACTGGCCGATGATCGTCCTGCGCAGCCCCAAGGGCTGGACCGGACCGAAGACCGTCGAGGGCAATCCGGTCGAGGGGACGTGGCGCTCGCATCAGGTGCCCGTCGCGGCTACGCGGGAAAACCCGGCGCATCTCGCGATCCTGCAAGGATGGATGCGATCTTACCGGCCGGAGGACCTGTTCGCGGAGGACGGCTCGCTGCTGCCGGCCCTGGCCGAGCTGCCGCCGCAGGGACCTCGGCGCCTCTCGGCCAACCCGCATGCGAACGCGCACACGAGTGCGCCGCTGCGCCTCCCGGACTTGAGGGACTTCGCCGTGTCGGTCCAGGGCCGGGGTCGGACCCGCGCAGAGGCGACGCGGGCGCTGGGCACCTACCTGCGGGACGTCCTGACCCTGAACGCGAAGGCCCGCAACTTCCGCATCATGGGGCCGGATGAGACCGCGTCGAATCGGCTGGATGCGGTGTTCGAGGTGACGGGCCGCGCCTGGCAGGAGGCGATCTTCCCTGGCGACGACCATCTCGCCCGGGACGGGCGCGTCATGGAGGTGCTGAGCGAGCACCTCTGTGAGGGCTGGCTCGAGGGGTATGTCCTCACCGGCCGGCACGGCCTGTTCGCGACCTATGAGGCCTTCGCCCACGTCGTCGATTCGATGGTGAACCAGCACGCCAAGTGGCTGAAGTCGTCCCGCGACCTGCCCTGGCGCCGGCCCGTGCCGTCTCTCAACATCCTGCTCTCGTCCCACGTCTGGCGGCAGGACCACAACGGCTTCAGCCACCAGGACCCGGGCTTCATCGATTTCGTGGCGAACAAGCGCGGTGACACGGCCCGCATTTACCTGCCGCCGGACGCGAACTGCCTGCTCTGCGTCACCGACCACTGCCTGCACACCTACGACCGCATCAACGTCGTCGTCGCCGGCAAGCAGCCCGCTCTCCAGTGGCTGAGCCTGGACGAGGCGGTGACGCATTGCGCGGCCGGCATCGACATCTGGGACTGGGCCTCGAACGAGGGCGAGGCGGAACCCGACGTGGTGATGGCCTGCGCGGGCGACGTGCCGACCCAGGAGACGCTGGCCGCCGTGGACTGGCTGCGCCGGCACGTGCCGGAGCTGAGGGTCCGCGTCGTGAACGTCGTCGACCTGATGACGCTGCCCGCGCCCGAGACGCACCCGCACGGCCTCGACGACCCAACCTTCGACAGCCTGTTCACGCGCGGCCGACCGGTGGTGTTCGCCTACCACGGCTATCCGTGGCTCATCCATCGGCTGACCTACAAGCGGACAAATCACGGCAATTTCCACGTGCATGGCTTCATCGAGGAGGGCACGACCACGACGCCCTTCGACATGTGCGTGCTGAACCGGCTCGACCGCTATCACCTCGCGCAGGCCGCACTACGGGCCGTGCCGGGGCTCGGGGCGCGCGCAGAGCACGCCGAGCAAGCGCTGCGGGACGCTCTGGCGGCCCACCGCGAGCACGTCCGCCGCACCGGCGAGGATCTGCCGGAGGTGAGGGACTGGGCTTGGCCGGAACGGCGCGCGCCCGAGGACCACGATCGTCGGATCGAGGGCGACATCATGCAGTGCGGCCCGACCGAGGCGGATGCGTCCGGGCGGGCTGAGGCCGTTGACGGGTGGACGATGGTCTCCTGAGGCCGGGCGATGATCCTCGTCCTCAACGCCGGTTCCACCAGCCTGCGTTGCGCTATGTTCGAGCCGGGCGCGGACCAGCCGGCTCGGCGAGCGCCGAAGTGTCCGGATGCCTGCCAACGCGGCTTGCCGGACAGGCGATAAGGCGGCGCTGCGCTGCCAGCTGGTCGTGGATCAATCCGGCGCGTCGGAACGGCCGCCCGCTGGCCCGTCGTCGACCGCCGGCATCCAGCGGAACAGGAAGCGGTCCATCTCGCTCGCCCAGGCGAGTGGAAGGTCGAGCCAGAACGTCCGCCACAGCGCAAGCCACGCCGCCTCGGCCATGGCTAGGTCCGGCGGGAGCCCCCCAATCGGCGGCGCGAGTGGACGGGCAGTCACGCGGGGCTCCCCACGCGGCTTACCGCGCCCGGCGCGCTCACGCGGGCGACCTTGAACGTGTGGTAGGCCTCGTCGTCGGCCTCACGGATCGAGACGTACTCGCCTTCGACGAAGGTGTGGGTGCCGAGGCGGTAGCCGGGTTCGTCGTCGTCGTCGGTGCGGTCGTCGTAATCGATCAGCCAGGTCGCGCCGCCCGCGCCGCCGGCCCGGTGCACGAGCCGGCCGTGGCGGTCGGGCTCGCCCGTCCAGAAGCGGCGGACGCGGCAACGGTCGCGGGTCCCGTTCCAGAGCACCGCATCGAGATGTCCATCCGTCCCAAGAGGCGCGACCACCTCGTAGCCGCGCCCGACGCTGCCGTCCGGATGCTCGGGGCAGCGCGCCAGCGTCAGGATCACCCGGCGCAGCGCGGCCGGGGCGCCGGTCCTTTCTGGAGGCGCCGGCTCGCCGTGAGCGACCGTCGGCCCGTGCGTTGCGTGAGACATGGCCGCCTCCTCAGCTCAGCGCGACGATGCGGTCCTCGACGGACCGGACGCCCGGAACCGACCAGGCCGCGCGCTCGGCGGCGTCCCGTTCCGCCCAGGCCGTCACCGCGCCCTCCAGCGTGACCTTGTCGCCCGCGACGGTGACCTTGATCCCATCGGCCTCGAAGAGGGCGCCCCGCTTGAACGCCTCCAGGATCTTGTCCTTCACGGCCGTCGGCGGAACCCGCGGCCTGACCTCGATGAGGTTGGTGACGCCGTGAACGCCGGACAGCTTCCGGACCGCGGCCTCGGCGCCGGCCATCTGGTACTGCCAGTCCACCATGCCGGTCAGCGTGACCCAGCCGCCGGCGACCTTCACCTGGATGGCACGCTTCGGAAGGTGCACGGACCAGTCGATGATGGCCAGGGCGCGCGCCGCGATCTGGTCGTCCGCGACCTTCTTCTCGTCGGCGTAGCGGACCTCGATCTCCTGGGCGATGGCGCGCACGCCCCGGACGCGCCGCACCGCGCGCTCCGCCTCGACCTTCTCGGCGTAGCTTCCGACGTGGCCGGTCAGCGTCACGACGCCTTCCGAGACGGCGACGCCGATGGCGCCGGCGTCGAGGCTGGGGTCGAAGTCGAGCTCGTCGAGAACGTCGCGGCGCAGGTCCTTGTCGGTCATGGCGTGCTTCCTCATGGCAAGTGTCCGATCCGTGCGGGGCGGCTGCCGGCGATCCTGCGCGGCCTAGACGGAGGAGCCTTGATCCAGCGCAACGCCGACGCGCCGCTCGGCCTGCGCCAGCGCGGTGCACCGCCCCATTTCCGTGCGCAGGCGAGCGGCCGTCGTCTCGATGCCGGCGGCTTTCAGGTCGGACTGAAGCCTCGCGATCAGCGTCTCGTCGTCGGTCACGACCGCCCACTCCGTGAAGGCGGTGACGTAACCCTCAGCCGTGGTACCGGTCAGGCGCATCCGCTCGCAGGCCCAGGTCGCGAGGAGCCGATTGCGCCGGTTGC
This sequence comes from Methylobacterium sp. A49B, assembly GCF_053346215.1. Lineage (NCBI taxonomy): Bacteria > Pseudomonadati > Pseudomonadota > Alphaproteobacteria > Hyphomicrobiales > Methylobacteriaceae > Methylobacterium > Methylobacterium sp. A49B. The sequence goes on along the minus strand of NZ_JBKFBO010000071.1, from coordinate 90,920 downwards.
GGGCGTGGAAGCGCGCTTCCTCCTCCTGGACGAAGCAGCGCTCGGCGGCCCGCTCACGCTCGTCGAACATCGTGGTCATGGAAGCCTCCGTCTCAGTGCGGCGCCGGACCGTACCGGCGGCGGATCAGCCATCCTTCGACCGGCCCTGGCGACCAGCCTTGAGGCAGATCAAGCTCCCGGACGTCGGCCCTGGGCGCTGTGTCGCGGGCGGACCACCCATGGCTTCACGGCCTCGACCGCCGCGAGGTAGGTGACGGTGATCAGCCCGATAGCGAGCAGGATCGGCAGGGCGGGGATCTGGAAGCCGAACCAGCTTCCCGCCGGGGAGAATGGAAGGGCCAGCGCGGCTGCCAGCGCGGCGAGCGAGGATCCGGCCACCGCCGCGCTCGGACGATCCTCCCAGGGGCGGCCGTTCGTCCGGATGACGAAGATCACCAGGATCTGCGTCGCCATCGATTCCAGGAACCAAGCGGTGCGGAACGCCTCGGCCGACGCGTCGAAGACGAGGAGCAGCGTGCCGAAGGTCAGGAGGTCGAACAGCGACGAGAGCGGACCCATCACCCCCGCGAACCGGAGGATCGCCGCCATGTCCCAGACCTGGGGCCGGACGGTCGCGGACGGGGCCACCCGGTCGAAGGGGATGCCGACCTCGGAGAGGTCGTAGAGCAGGTTGTTGAGGAGGATTTGCGTCGGCAGCATCGGCAGGAACGGCAGCGCCACCGAGGCGACCGCCATCGAGAGCATGTTGCCGAAGTTCGAACTCGCCCCCATGCGGACGTACTTCAGGATGTTGGCGAAGGTTCGCCGTCCCTCCTCGACGCCGTCGGCGACGACCTCCAGGTCGGAGGCGAGCAGGATCATGTCGGCGGCCGCCTGCGCTACACCGGTCGCGCCGTCGACCGACAGGCCGATGTCGGCTTGCGCGAGGGCCGGCGCGTCGTTGATGCCGTCGCCCAGGAAGCCGACGACGGCGCCCTTGGCCTGCAAAGCCCGGACGACGCGCGCCTTCTGGTCAGGCGCCAGCCGCCCGAACGCATCCACCTTCCGGACCCGGACCGTGAGGGCCGCGTCGCTCAGTCCCGCGATTTCAGGGCCCGATAGGACCGTGCCGGCCCGCAGCCCGACGAGGCCCGCGAGCCGGCGCACGACCACAGGGTCGTCGCCGGACAGGATCTTCACGTGCACGCCGGCCCGCGCGAGCCGCGCGATGGCGGCATCGGCCGTCGGCTTGGGCGGATCGGCAAAGGCGCAGAAGCCCTCGAAGACGAGGTCGATTTCGTCCGCGACACCGAGCGGGTGCGGGGAACCGACCCACGGGCGCGAGGCCACCGCGATGCTGCGCAGCCCGTCTTCGGCCAGGGTCCGAACCTGCCCGAGAGCCTCGTCGCGACCTCTCGGGCCCATCGGTTCGATCCGCCCTCCGGCACGTCGCGCTTGGCAGAGGGCCAGCACGGCCTCGGGGGCGCCCTTCAGTATCAGCAGCGGCCCCTCGGGTCCCCGCGCGAGGACCGAACCGGAGCGGCGTCCGTAGTCGAACGCCCGCTGGCCGGCGAGTTCCCAACCCCTCCCGGCGTCCGGATGGGCATGCGCCAAGGCGGCGTCGAGCGAACCGCGGTCTCCGCCGAGGGCAGCCGCGACCGCCGCAAGCCTCGCCGGCCGCTCGTCCGGCCGGCCCGCCGGGTCGAGGCTGCGCGCCAGCGCGATCTCGGCTGAGGTCAGCGTGCCGGTTTTGTCGGTGCACAGCACGGTCATCGCGCCGAGGTCGTGAATGGCGGCCAAGCGCTTCACGATGACCTTGCGCGCGGCCATGCGCATCGCCCCCCGCGAGAGCGTCACGGTGGTGACCATCGGCAGTAACTCCGGTGTCAGGCCGACGGCGAGGGCGACGGCGAACAGGAGGGAGTCGACGACCGGCCGGCCCAGGACGACGCGGACCGCCAGAACGGCGAGCACCAGACCGAGGGTCAGCCGCGCGACGATCAAGCCGAATGCGTGCAGGTCGCGCTGGAAGGGCGAGGATGCCTGCACCTCGGCCAGAGCCGAGGCCGCGGCGCCGAACATCGTTGCCGGGCCGGTCGCGACGACGAGGGCTGTCGCCTCACCCGTCTGAGCGACAGCGCCGCGGAAGAGGGCGTTCGCGGCCTCTGCCGGCTCGGTGACCGTCACGGGGCCCGGTCGCTTCCCGACCGGATAGGGCTCACCCGTGAGCGCGGCCTCGGTGGCGGTGAACGCGTCGCTCTCAATGACGAGGGCGTCGGCCGGGACGATGTCGCCGGCACGCACGCGCAAGATGTCGCCTGGAACGACCTGCTCCACCGGAACAGTGAGGAAGCCGCCGTCGCGCCGGACCTCGGCCTTCAGCGCAACCGCGTGGCGCAAGGCCTCGGCCGCCCTCTTGGCGTGGCCCTCCTGCACGGTGTCGAGCCCGATGGACAGGCCGAGGATGACGACGATAATTGCACCCCCGACGACCTCGCCGGTCAAGACCGAGACGAGCCCGGCCGCGAGCAGGATCAGGGCGAGCGGTTCGAGCAGGCGTCGCAGCACCGCCTGCCAAACGCCCGAAGCTCTCTTCCTGGCGTCGCTATTGGGCCCGAAGCGTTCGAGCCGCCGTCCGGCGTCAACCGAGCCGAGCCCGTCGAGCCCGCATCCGAGTTCGGCGCAGAGCGCCTCGGGCTCGCGCGTCCAGAAGGGCGCGGTGGCCGCGGCTGGCGGCAGGTCCGGCGGCGAGGAAGCACTCTGGGCGAGGGCCGGACCCGCGGTCTTTCTCATAGGGGTGGGTCCGACGCCTTCCGCTCGTGGCGGACGACATCATCGGCCGGCGACGGGGTCGTTGCGCTGGATCAAGCCGTCGTCGCCGGCCTGATCGGCTGCCTGAAGGCGCCTCAGGCCAGCGGTCAACTGTCGGTCCCGCGAAGGATCTATCAGGCCGTCCTCGACGATGCCGTCCTGCAGGGACCCGCCGCTCCCGTACCGTCTCCCCGATGGTCCACCGTCAACGCCGGCCACTGTGCCGTTCTCGGGCACCAAGCGATCGGGCTCGATGCCGTTGCCTTCCACCCGGTGGCCCGCGGGCGTGACGACCCACGCCGTCGTCAGCCGCAGACCGCGCCCGCCCCGATGGGCATAGGTGGTCTGGACGGCACCCTTGCCGTAGGTGCGCGTGCCTATGACGGTCGCGCGTCGGTGGTCCTGGAGCGCACCCGCGACGATCTCCGCCGCGGAGGCCGTCCCCCTGTCTACGAGCACGACGAGCGGCAGGCCGTCGATCCGGTCCTCGCCGGTCCTGTCCAGCGCGAACCGCTCGACGTTCCCCGAGCCGCGACCGACCAAGCGAACGATCTCGCCGCGCCCCAGGAAGGCCCCGGCCACCGCCACAGCCTGCACGACGAGGCCGCCCGGATTGCCGCGAAGATCCAGGACGAAGCCCGAGAGCCGGTCACGACCGATACCGGCCTTCAGGGTCGCGACTGCCTTGAGCAGCCGGCCGGAGGTGAACGCGTCGAAGTGGTCAAGCCCGACATAGGCGACGGTGTCCAGAGCCCGCATGCGGACCGGGTGCAGCGGCAGCCACTCCCGTGTCAGCACCACCTCGGACGGGGCACGTTCTCCCGGACGGACGACCCGCAGGTGCACGGTGGAGCCCGGCTCCCCCCTCAGGAGGTCGGCGACCTTGTCGGGTCCGAGGTTCTCGGCCGCGGCGCCGGCGATGCTCTCGATCACGGTCCCAGGCGCGAGGCCGGCCCGCGCCGCCGGGGTGTCCGGAAGCGTGCTCCCGACCGTCCCGCCTGCCTCGACCTCCAGTCCGACGCCGGAGTAGCTCCCGGTGTCCTGCTGGTCGAGCCGGCGGAACTCGGCTGCGGTGAGGTAGCGTGAATGCCGGTCCAGCGTGGCGACCAGCCCGGCTATGGCCGCATCGATCAACTGGCTCTCGCCACGCACGTCGACCGCCCGTGTCCGGATGGCGTGGAACGCGGCCCCGAAGGCGAGCAGATCGCGATATGGAAGCTCGTTGAAGCGGTTCGACCCTACGCCGGCGTCGGGTGACGCCGGCGTCGCGAGGACCGCGACGACAGCCCCGGCGACCCCGGCCAAGCCGACGATCAAACACCTGAATGCGCGACCGTGGGTACGCCGGTCGTGTGCCGGCTCGCCTGTGGTCGCTGTAAGAGGCATCGCCCGGCCCCGATTGCCCATACGAGGTCAGGGTGGCTGCCTGCATCCGGCATCGCCTTGACCTGCATCAACGGACGCACCGTGCGTGCGCCGTTCGACCTCTTACGGTCGGGATTTTTGGACCCGCTTCGGGCGGCCGGGCCGCCGGCCGCCCCGCCCCGACGCTCCTGTCGAGAGACAGGACGGTCGAGCCCAGGACGTCCAGCGGCAGGTCCGCCTGCAGACGAGGCCACGTGAGGGCGCCGCAGCCGCGCGCGACCTGGGCCGCCAGAACCGCCGCGGTCGCGTCCGAAGGGTTACCGACGCGCGACGCGATGCGGCTCGCGAGCGTCGCGGTCGGCGCCTCCAGCCAAACGCCGACGAACCCCGCGTCATTGTCCCGGGCGACCGCCTCGATGCCATCCCGTTCCGTACGGCGGTCGAAGACCGCATCGGCGACAGCGCAATGGCCCACGGCCAGGACCCGTGCGGCCTCCAGCCGGAGTGCCGCGTAGACGCGAAGCGACACGGCAGAGGCGTAGGCCGAGGCCGGCAGCCGGGTCAGAGCGCCGACCCCGTGCAGCCGCTTCCGGATGCGATCGCTCGACAGGACCCGGGCGCCCGGGGGGGCGCCCATCCGGGGAGCGGCCGCCGCAGCGACGCTCGACTTTCCGGAGCCGCTGAAGCCACCGACGGCGAGGAGGACGACGGGCCTGTCGGTCAGCAGGTTTTCCGCGAGCGCCAGATAGGCTTGCGCCTCTGCGGTCGTCGCGGCAGCGACATCGCCGGTCCCACCGGCGGCTTGCGCCGCCGTGACATGGGCGCGGATGACCGCGCGCAGAGCCATCAGGAACGGCAGCAAGCCGATCCCGTCAGTCTCGTCCGCCACGTCGAGGTAGCGGTTGAGCAGGCGGTTGGCGAGGTCGAAGCGCTCCCGGTGCCAGAGGTCCATGAGGACGAAGGCGAGGTCGTAGAGGACGTCGGTCGTCGCGATGGTCTCGCTGAACTCGATGCAGTCGAACGGCGTCGGTCTTCCCTCGAACAGGCAGATGTTGCGCAAGGTGAGATCGCCGTGGCAGCGACGGACCTTGCCGGCGGCGCGGCGGGCGTCGAGCAGGGGCGCGTGTCGCGCCAGGACCGCACGGAATCGGGCCGTCATCGACTCCGCCACGTCGGCCGAGGCGAGTCCTGTCGTTCGGAGCGCGACCCCGTTCATGTCGACGAGCGCCTCCATGGCGGCGGCGCCTCCGCAGTCGCGGTGGATCTCCGCGCCGGCATGAAAGGTCGCGATGACGTGCGCGAGGTCGGCGATGTGGTGCGCTCCCAGGCGACCATCCCGTGCCATGGCGTCGAACAGGTCCGCCTCCGGAAAGCGGCGCATCTCCACCACCGCGTCGACGAGGGGACCGTCTCCATCGAAAGCCAGGGTCCCGCCCGGTTCGCGCGTGATCCGCCGGGCCCCGAGGTAGAGCGCGGGCGCTGTACGGCGGTTGAGCGCCACCTCGGCCTCGCAGGCGGCCAACCTGCGTTCGGGCGTCGAGAAGTCGAGATAGGGGAAGCGGACGGCGCGCTTGAGCTTGAACACGCAATCCTCTGCCAGGAAGAGCCGGGAGATATGCGTGGTCGCGGTGTCCACTGTTCCCGCATCCGAAAGGGCGAGCGTCACGAATCGGACGACGGCGTCTTGGTCCACGGGCGACATGCACGCTGATCCTCGGACGGCTGACCTCGGAGACCGCTCGGGTCGAGGGTGACGCGTCCCGGCGTTCAGATCGCGTGGCGGTCTGCAGGACGTGCCGGCCTGAGGGTGGCGCGCCGACCGATATGTGCGCCAGGGCCGCCTCGCTGGCGTTGAGATGGGTCAAGGAAGCCGCAGCCGCGGTGGGGCACGCAGAGGCTTTGAGGAGGCCTCGATGACTGCATCCACCGACAAACCCGACCCGTTCGACCCGTTCGGTATCGCCGCCTCGATGGGCGAGTGGTGCTGTCTATTGAAGGCCGCCCGGGAGCTCAGGGACATCGATGCGGAGATGATGGCGACGATGCTGGAGGCTGACGCCCCGGCTTCCGCTCCCCTGTCCTCGGAAGCCGCCGCGAAGGTCCGCAGCGTCGCGAGGCTGATGCGTAGCCTCGGCCTCGACCCCGAGGCCATCCGGCGGCGGCAGCCCGAGGCCATGCGGGCGCTCGAAGCGGCCTGCCTGGGCTGCACGGAGCGCAGCCGGTGCACGCGCGAGCTATGGTCAGGGACGGCCGCCGACACCTACCCGGAGTTCTGCCCGAACGGCGTGTCCCTCGACCGGCTGCGCCATGCATGAGCCGGGTCTCGCCAAGGAACCTGGGCTGGCCGAGCCGGAGGACACGGCGGGCTGGCCGGCGGTAGGGACGAAGCCCATCCATGCCCTCCCGCTCGCGGAGGTCTCGAAGGCATTCGGAACCTCCCTGCACGCGGGCTTGACGGACGCGGAGGCCCGGCAACGGCGCGCGAAGGCTGGCGCGAACGTCATCGCCCCGAAGAAGAGGGCCGGCAAGCTCACCCTGCTCCTGCACCAGTTCGCGAGCCCCGTCGTCTACCTGCTCGCGGCGGCCGGTGGCCTCTCGCTCTCCTTCGGCGATTGGCGGGAGGCGGTCGCCGTCATAGCCGTCCTCGCCGTCAACACAGGCCTGGGCTTCTTCACCGAGCTGCGGGCAGTCCGGTCCGTCGAGGGCTTGCGGGCGCTCGGGACCCGCTCAACCCGCGTTCGCCGCGACGGTCACACCCGGGTTCTGCCCGCCGAAGACCTCGTGCCGGGCGATATCGTGCTGGTCGAGGGCGGCGACGCGGTCCCGGCCGACATCCGGTTGGTCGAGGCGTCCAACCTGGGCGCGGACGAGTCGACGCTGACGGGAGAATCCGTGCCGGTCGACAAGTCGGTCGATCCGGTCGCCGCGCAGGCACGCCTTGCCGAGCGTTCCTCGATGCTGTTCCGGGGCACGCTGGTCGTTCGTGGGAGCGGTATGGGTGTCGTGGTCGCGACCGGCCCGGCGACCGAGCTCGGCGGCATCTCGCGGCTCGTGGGACAAGCCGAGCCCGACGGCTCGCCCCTGGAACGACGGCTGCAGCGCCTGTCCGGCCAGATGGTCTGCGTCGTTCTGACGGTGGCGGTCATCCTCGCCGGCCTCGGCATCGCGACCGGAAAGGATCTCCGCCTCATGACCGAGGCCAGCATCGCGCTGGCGGTGGCGGCCATCCCGGAAGGCCTGCCCATCGTCGCGACCCTGGCGCTCGCGCGCGGGATGTGGCGGATGGCGCGGAAGAACGCGCTGATCGAGCACCTGTCGGCCGTCGAGACCCTCGGCGCCACGACACTCATTCTGACCGACAAGACGGGCACGCTCACCGAGAACCGGATGACGGTGCGGCAGCTGTCGCTGCCCTCTGGACAGGACGATCAGGCGGCGCGAGGCCTCCACGTCGCATCCGAGGCGGAACGGCTGCTCCGCGCCGCGGTGCTCTGCAACGACGCCTCGCTCGGGTCCGGCGCAGGAGAGGGCAGCGGCGACCCCATGGAACAGGCGCTGCTGCAGGCGGGCCGGTCCGCCGGCCTGGACCGCGCCACGGTCCTGCGAGACCGGCCTATGATCCGCAAGCGGGCCTTCGACGCCGCCACGCGGTTGATGGCCACCGGCCACGCGTTGGGATCCCACTACTTGGTGGTGGTCAAGGGCGCCCCGGAAGCCGTGCTCGCCGCCTCGCGACGCATCGGTGACGGCGAGCGCGACCGACCGCTCGACGACGGCGGCCGCGACCTCTGGCGACGCCGTGTCGAGGAACTGGGTGCGGGCGGCCTCCGGGTCATCGCCTGCGCCGAGCGGACGGTGGACGCGATGGATGTCCAGCCGTTCGAGGAGCTCACCTTCCTCGGCTTGGTTGGGCTGGAAGACCCCGCCCGGGAGGACGTGCCGGAGGCGATGGCAGCCTGCCGCGACGCCGGAATCCGGGCGGTCATGGTCACCGGCGACCACGCCGTCACGGCCCGCAGCATCGCCCTTGCCGTCGGGCTTGCCGGTCCGCGTGACCGCGTCGTCGAGGGCGTCCCCGGCGCCGGTCCGCCGGGCGGCCTGGAGGATGTCGCCGTCTTCGCGCGGGTGAGCCCGGCCGAGAAGTTGGCGCTGGTCCGCGCCTTCCAGGAGAGGGGCGAGGTCGTCGCCATGACCGGCGACGGCGTCAACGATGCCCCGGCCCTCAGGCAGGCGGATATCGGCGTCGCGATGGGCCGGCGGGGGACGGACGTGGCGCGCGAGGCGGCCGCCATGATCCTCCTCGACGACGCCTTCCCGACCATCGTCGGCGCCATACGGGAGGGACGGATCATCTTCGACAACATCCGCCGGTTCGTCGCCTACCTCCTGGCCTGCAACCTGAGTGAGGTGATGGTCGTCGGGCTCGCGGTCGTGTCGACGCTACCGCTGCCGATCCTGCCGCTGCAGATCCTCTACCTGAACGTCGTGACCGACGTGTTCCCAGCCTTCGCGCTGGCATTGGGGGAGGGCCGGGCGGACGTCCTCCGGCGTCCGCCGCGGGACCCGAAGGAGCCCATCCTCGGGCGGACGCAATGGACTCGGATCGGCCTGCATGCCGTTGCCATCACGGCGGCGACCTTCGCGGCCGGTGCCATCGCCAGGTTTCAGCTCGCCCTCGACCCAGCATCCGTCGTGACGGTCACGTTCCTGACGCTCGCTTTCGCGCAGCTCTGGCAGGTCTTCAACATGCGGGCCTCGGGCTCGCAGCTCCTCCGCAACGAGATCACGCGCAATCCCTGGGTCTGGGCTGCCCTGCTCCTGTGCACGGCGCTGCTCGTCGGCCCGGCCTACCTTCCCCCCGTCGGCAGCGTGCTCGGTCTCGACCCGCTCGATTGGACCGGCTGGTTACTCGTTCTCTCGGCGAGCCTCGCACCGGTCGTGGTCGTCCAACTCGGGACCGCGGTCGCAGGCGCCACCGACGCGTCCCTGAGGAGACCCCTGCTTGAGGTACGATGACCCTTCGCATGGGCGACGTCAGCGTCCCCGCGCGCTTACACCTGGCAGCGCGTGACCATGGAGCCGACCGCGGCGGATTGGGATGCACGGGTCGAACGCTTGACCGGCCGCCTCCCGGTGCGCGTGCGCGATGCGGTCACGTGGCTGAGACGACCATCGCGACGCCCGGTGCGGTTGGTGGCGGCGCTCGCTCTGATCGGGGGCGGCGTGCTGTCGTTCCTCCCCGTCCTCGGCCTCTGGATGCTGCCCCTTGGCCTTGCCCTCCTGAGCGAGGACATCCCGGCGCTGAAGCCACGGCTTGAGGCGCTCGCCAGGGCGATCGAGCGCGCCGTGTCCCGCCTCCGGAAACCCTGACCGGGTCGGGTCGGGGCCTCGGGCGTCTACCGGGAGGCCCGACGTTGCGCTGGATCAAGGCAGGCCGGCCGCGCCGGTCGAGACTTGGGCGGCTAGGCAAGCCGGAGCCCCCATGTCTCTCCCATCCTCATCTTCCCTCACCGGGTTGCGCGACATTCTGGTCGCCGTCACCGAGGAGGGCCGCGGCGACGAGCCAGGGACGGGGATCGGCTACGGCCTCACGCTCGCCGCCGCCTCGGGCGCCCATCTCACCGTCCAGTCCGCCGCTCGCCGCCTCACCATGGTCGGCGGGGCGGGATTGAGGTTCGTCGACGACCTCGTCGCGGGCGAGAACCGGCGGTTGCGGATCCTCGCGCAAGCCGTCGCCGAACGCGTCGCCGGCGACGCAGCCAGCGCGGGCGTGACCTGTACGACAGAGGCGCCCGCGCTCGCCTACCCGGATCTGATCGCGCGGCTCACCGCCCGCGCCCGGCTCGCCGACCTGACCATCCTGGACGCGGAGACGCGGGAGGTGGATCTCGACCGCGACCTGATCGACGGGGTCCTGTTCGGAAGCGGTCGCCCGCTCATCGTGGTGCCGCCGGGTTGCGCAGCGTTCTCCGCCCGGCGGATCGTCGTCGCTTGGGACGGCAGCGCCCAAGCCGCCCGGGCCGCCAACGACGCGCTGCCGCTCCTGCGCGCGGCTGAGGCGGTCGAGATCGTGTCGGCCATCGGCGAGAAGGACCTGCCGGCCTCGATGGCCGGCGCCGAGTTCGCGCCACACCTCGCGCGTCATGGCGTGACTGTAACGGTGAACGTTGTGCCGATCGTCGACAACGTCGCGGAAACGCTCAGGGCAGAGGTCGGCCTGTTCCGCGCGGACATGCTGGTGATGGGCGCCTACCGCCGCTCGCGCGTGCATGAATGGTTCCTCGGCGGCGTCACCCAGTCGCTCCTGACCCGAAGCTCAATACCGCTGTTTCTGGCCCATTGACTGTTCTGGCGGCAAAGCCGCCACGGGCCCTCCTGCCGCAGCGACTTCGGCAGGAGCCTTCGAGGTCCTTCTCGCCTCCCGGTTCGAACCTTGTCCGGCCTGCCGGGGCAGGCCGACGCGCCTGCACGGCCGGCGCCCGCACCCACCCATCCGAACACGTGTGGATTGGGCCGGCGATGCGCCGAGGTCGACCCGGTTCGGGACGCATATCTCGGAAGCCTTCGGCAGGACGAAGCTCCGGCAACGACCGGTCGACAGCGCCAGGCTCAATCTTCGACAATGCGGCGAAGTCGGGCGCGGCGAAGGCTGACCTGGCGCCCGCCCGTGCGCAGCAGCGCCCCGTCCTCCTCCAATTGCGAGAAGGTCCGCGACACGGTCTCGATGGTGAGGCCGAGGTGATCCGCGATGTCGCGCCGGGTCATCGGCAGGGCGAAGGTTCCGGTACCGCCAAGACGTTCGTCCACCTCCATGAGGAAGGTCGCGACGCGCTCGACCGCGGAGCGACGACCGAGCAGCAGCATATGGTCCTGGGCGTGGCGAAGGCCGCTGGCCGCCATGGCCCAGAGTTGGCAGGCTACCTCGGCGCTGCGGGTCGCGGCGCGCTCGACCCCGCGCCGGCGGAAGATCAGCACCTGTGTCTCCGACAAGGCCTCGGCCGTGTGCCGGTGCATCTCGCCCTGCTCCAGGCCGAACAGGTCGCCGGGCAGGTGGAAGCCGGTGATCTGGCGTCTGCCGTCGTTCAGAACCTTGTGGGCGCGCACCGCGCCGCTGACGACCTTGTAGACGAACTCGGCCTCCTCGCCCTCACCATAGATCTCCTCCTCGCGGGCATAGGCGAAGGGGGTGCCGATGAGTTCGGGACAGCCGGCGAAGAGCGCGATCCCGAGCTTGCCGCCGCCAGTAGCGTTCGCGGTCACGCGCGAAGACGGGTGCAGGGTGATCTCGGCGGCCATCGCGTCTCTCCTCGTCCGCATTGGGATGGAGGGAAGATTGGCGGGGCCGGGACTCCGGGGAAATTCCGGTCGGTCTCTTACGCAGGTTTGCTTAAGGGCAATTACGTAGGCGCCCTCTCCCCCGCGTTCAGTGGCTTGCGGTCATCGCGAGGCCCCATGCACGCACGGGGTCGTGCATCACGAAGTGACCGTCGCGACCCGCGGCCAGCGAGCACAGAGCGGTGGCGAGCCCGTACGCCACGACCCCCAGCACCAGCGTCACGGCGTCTGCATTTCGCCGCAGAGCGTGGATGGCGACGCAGCCCGCGGTGAATGACGAGGCGACGAGGAATGCAGACGGGTCGAGAGGCATCGCGCCGCTCCGGATGGTGATCGGTCCACGGTTCTGGATGGGCCGCGCCCGGACGGCGAACCGCCGCCCCTCCGGCGATGAACGACGCCTCAGACCGAACGGGCCTGGGGCGACACGAAGAGCCGCCAGAGTTCGAACGCTGCCAGCGCGGCGACCGCGAGCCCGATGCCCACGTGCAGCCACATCGGGTATCGCGTGTCCGCGAACCCCAGCGCCCACGGGGCGATGGACACCCAGAGGCCGGCGGCGAGATTGATGTATTCCTCCCAGTCGTAGGACTTGGCGAGGGCGAGCACGGCGACGACGGTGATAGCCCCCCGCAGACAAAAGCATTGCGCGCTGCGGCGGTCTCGCTGCCGAGCCTGAGGTACCAAGGTGCCATCAGCAGCGCGACGCCCAGGAGAGCGTTGAGCGCGTTCGGGATCATGTCCTCCGTCCGGTTTTCGATGGTCCGCATCGTCGCCTCCTGGCAGGAGTGTGGGAGCACCGGGGCCTGAGACACCGAACGCCGGGCCTGCGGCGGCGGATGGCCGGCCGCCTCCTGAGGCCGAGCATCCCGCCCTCTCGCATCGAAGCATTGATGTGGCTCAAGGGGATCGAAGGGGAGCTGAAACCCTATCCCCGCGGTACGCAACCCGCGTGGGGCCGGCGTCCCGGCCCCGACCTCCTCATGCCGGAGATCGACGGTCGCGACGTGTGAAGCCCGCCGCGGGACTTCGCGGGCGCGGCGGCTTACGCGGAACGCCCCATGGCCCACGTTGAGGGGACAGCGTGTGCTTTCCTCGTTCCGGCTGGCTTCGGAGCTAGGGGAGAAGTCATCGCGCGGCCTTGATCTGCCGCAATCCGACTCCGGTGCGCGGATCAGGCCGGCTGCGCGGGGATCTCGCCAGGCGGGCGGCGGGCGGCGGACGCGCCCGGATCCGCCATGGCCTTCCCGCTCAAGCCTGAGGGCATGGGATCGCGCGCTTCTCTGGCAAGCAGGTCAAGTAACGCGTCGAACACCAGTGGTTTCTCGACCAAGGGCAAGCCCGCATCCCTGGCCCGCGCTCGGATGCCCGGGTCGGGATGGCCGGTGACCAGCACCACCGGGACTTTGGCGTCGAGCTTGCGAAGTCGGTCGAACACCTCAAGGCCGTCCATGCCCTTCATGACGTGATCGAGCAGGATCAACGCCGGGCGCGGCCCCGGGAAGGCCGCCAACAGGCCCGAGCCGTCGGTGAACGTCTCGACAGCATGGCCCTCGCCTTCGATCAGGAAGCGCGTGGAATGGAGAACGGCCGGGTCATCGTCCACGACGTAGACGAGGCGGGGTGAAGCTGTGGTCATGGCTGCTGCCGGTCGGTGCGGTCCTCGATTGAAGATCGCCACCATGCGAGAACAGGCCGGCGGCCGCCTTGACCTGCCTCAAGCCGGTGTCAGGCCAAGCCGGTCAGCACCGACCAGCGCACCAGTTCCTGAAGGTTCTCCGCCTGCGTCTTGGCCATGAGCTTGGCCCGGTAGATCTCGACGGTGCGCGGGCTGATGTCGAGCGTTCGGCCGATCTCCTTGCTGGTGCGGCCGGCGACGAGGTGGTCCAGAACCTGCCGCTCGCGCTCGCTCAGGGTTCCCACGCGACGCACGAACTCGCGCAGCGTCGGATCGACCGCTCCGGTGACCTCGCCCCGCTCCAAGGCCGACCTGAGCGCTTGGATGAGCGCGTCGTCGTCGAACGGCTTCTCGATGAAGTCGCAGGCGCCGAGCTTCATCGCCTCGACCGCGAGCGGCACGTCCCCGTGCCCCGTCATCATCACCACCGGCAAGGCGTGCCCCGCCGCCCGCAGACGGCGCAGCAGTTCGAGCCCGTCGATGCCCGGCATGCGGATGTCGGTCAGGACGCAGCCCGCGGACGGTTTCGCCAGCCCATCGAGCAGGTCCGCCCCGGCCTCGTAGAGCCGGACCTCGAACCCCTCGGTTCCGAGCAGGAAGCCGACAGAGTCCCGCATCGCCGGGTCGTCGTCCACGACATGCACGAGATCACTTGCCATCGCGCGGGTTCCCCTCGTGGGCGGCCGGGAGCGTCAGCCGGAAGGTCGCCCCGCCGACGTCGTTGCGTTCGACGTCGAGGCGTCCGCCATGCGCCTCCACGATGGTGCGGCAGATCGAGAGCCCCACGCCCATGCCGCTTTGCTTCGTGGTGACGAATGGGTGGAACAACCTGTCCGCGATCTCTTCGGCAATGCCGGGACCGGTGTCCGACACGGCAATCTCGACCGCCCTCCGGCCCAGGGGTCTCGCCTCGACGGTCAGTTCGCGCCTGTCGCTCCGTTGCATGGCCTCGCGGGCGTTGCGCAGCAGATTCACCAGGACTTGCTGCACTTGGACCCTGTCGGCGAGAACGGAGCCGGCCCGCGGGTCGACAGCGACGCGCGTGACGATGCCCTGCTCGCGGGCCCCGACCAGCGCCAGCGCGCTGGCTTCCTCGATCAACCGCGCGACCGGCTCGACCCGCTTCTCGGTCTCGCCTCGGGCTACGAACTCGCGCAAGCGCCGTATGATCTGGCCGGCTCGCAACGCCTGCTCGGCGGTCTTGTCGAGGATCTCCATCGTCTTGGCGATGGCTTCGGGGCCGGTGCGCGCCAGCAGACGGCGGCAGCCCTTGGTGTAGTTCGCGATGGCGCCGAGCGGCTGGTTCAATTCGTGCGCGAGCGCGGAGGCCATCTCGCCCATCGCGCTGAGCCGGGAGACATGGGCGAGTTCGGACTGGAGTTCCTGGAGGCGCGCCTGGGTCCGCTGGTGCTCGGTGAGGTCGTTGATGAAGCCGGTGAAGTACACCTGCTCGCCCGAGCGCATCTCGCCGATGGCGAGCTCCATCGGGAAGGTCGAGCCGTTGCGTCTCTGGCCGGTTACGACCCGGTTGGTGCCGATGATGCGGCGCTCGCCGGTCCGGTGGTAGCGCTCGAGGTAGCCGTCATGCTCGCGCCGCATCGGCTCCGGCATCAGGATGCGGACGTTCTGCCCGACCGCCTCGCCAGCCGCGTAACCGAACAGGCGCTCGGCCGCGGCGCTGAAGGAATGGATGAGGCCCGCCTCATCGATGACGACCATCGCTTCGGGCACGGTGTCGAGGATCGAGCGCAGGTGCGCCGCGCGTGCCCGGATGTCTTCCTCGGCCCGCTTCTGCTCGTCGATGCTCAGGACCACCCCGCGATGCCGTGCCGGCCGGCCGTCCGCATCAAGGCTCACCCGCCCGCGCGAGCGCAGCCAGCAGACGTGTCCGTCGGGCCGCACGATGCGGTAGTCGACCTCGTAGCTCCCGCCATCCCGCAAGGTCCTCTGGATGGCGTCTGCCCGGCCCTGTCGGTCGTCGGGGTGCACCAGAGCCTGTGAGTCGGCGAAGGTGGTCAGCCGCTCGGGCGGCACTCCGAACAGGCGCGCGCAGGTCGGAGAGATGGTGGCCCGCCCGGTCGGGATATCCAGCGACCAGACGCAGATGCCGACCTCGTCCAGGGTCTGCCGAAGCTCGTCACTCGCCGGCGTGACGTCTCGCTCAAGGCCGGCGCTGGGCATGTCGACGGGGTCCGTCATGAACCGCACCCGGAAAAATCCTGCGCGCGGCGGTCGTGAAACTGGCCTCTCTCCGCCTTCAGACCAGTTGCATCGCGCGTCCGGTCATTACTGCGATTCCGGTACGAGGAACAGCCGCCGACAGGTTTTCAAAGTCGGCGTCGGATAGTTCTTTGGGCCGAGCCGCTTGAGGTGGATCAAGGCCTCCCGGCGACGAGGGGATGAACCATGGGGTCGATCCAGATCGGAGAACCCCCATGTCCAGACCCAGCCCTTCGCCCAGCCCTTCGACCAGCCCTTCGGCCCTCGCGGGCATCCGCGACGTCCTCGTCGGCACCGCCGTGGAGGGCGAGCGCGAAGGGGCCTCGTCGGCCATCGGCTATGGCCTGACCTTGGCCAAGGCCGCCGGCGCCCACCTCACCGTCCAATCGGCCTCGTGGCGCCTCTCGGGTGACGACGCTTGGCTCGGCGACTTCGATGACGAGGGCGTCGCGGTCATCGACCGCCGGCTCGACGCGCTGGCCCGCTCCATCGCGCAGCGCTCGGCCGGTGACGCGGCGCAGGCCGGCGTGATCTGCATGACGGAGACGCCGAGCCTGCCCTATCCGGAGATCGTGAGCCGGCTTACCGAGCGCGCGCGCCTGCACGACCTGACCGTCTTGGACATCGGCGCTCGGGCCTTCGACCTCGACCGCGAGATGATCGAGAAGGCGTTGTTCCACAGCGGGCGCCCGGTCATCGCGGTGCCGCCGGGACACGATGCCTTCACGGTGCGGCGGATCATGGTCGCCTGGGACGGCAGCGCCCAGGCCGCGCGGGCGGCGAACGACGCGCTGCCGTTCCTGCGCGCGGCCGAGGCGGTCGAGATCGTGTCCGTCGGCACCGAGGCGGAGATCCACGCCGAGGTGCCGGGGGCCGAGTTCGCGCCCCATCTCGCCCGCCACGGGGTGAACGCCACCGTCAACGACCTGCCAAGGGGCGAGAGCGTCGCCGCGACCCTGCGCGCCCAGGCCGGGCTGTTCCGGGCCGACATGATCGTGATGGGCGCCTACCGGCACTCACCCACACGCGAATACTTCCTCGGTGGTGTGACGCGCTCCTTCCTGAGGGGCAGCCCGGCCCCGCTGTTCCTCGCCCACTGAGCACGGGAGTTCGATGATGCCGAACCGGAGACCACCACGGGGCGGCTCGGTCCGCCGGGCAACGCGGATGCCGGGTTCCGCGCGTCCGCCGGACCAGCCTGGGCCGGCACCGTTGAAGCACGGCGAGCCGCCTGCCCAAGTGCGGGCACCGAACCGGCCAGAGTGGCCCGACCCGCTGAACGACGAGGAACTGCGCGCCCTGGAGGCCGGCTGGGGCTTCGTCGAGTGATGGGGCCGCGCGCACCGCTGCGCTTCAGGCTTGCGGGGCCGTCACAGCTGTGCCCGCGCGAGTTCCTCGATGGCCTGGATCAGACGGTGAAGGTCGGCCCGGTGCGGTTCAGGCGTAGCGCGCTCGGTCAGGGCCCCGATCAGCCCGTCGACGTAAACGGAAGCGCCGGAATAGGCCAGGGTCCAGTCCGCGAAGCGCCGCCCGTCGATGTCGTCGTAGACCAGCACCTCCACGCCGGTGTGGCGCGGGTCGCGGCGGATGCTGTCCATCAGCGCGTCCACCCCGGAGCGTGGACCCTCGAGGATCTGCGCGAACCTGCTCCGGGATGCGACAAGCGCGCCCGTGATCCGGAGCCCGGCGTTCCTGGCCCTGGACGTCGCGACGATGTCCCGGACGTCAGCATCGGATGAGACCCGCCGGCTGACGTAGAGAAGCGATCCGTCCATGGTACCCGTTCCCTGGGCATCGGTGTCCCGGCGAACGTTCGTCCGCAGCACCCGTTCGCCGGCACCTCTACGTACGTCTCACCGCCTGAGCGTCCTGATGTAGGCCGTCAGGTCGGCGGCGTCGCGCGGACTGAGCCGGAAGTCCGGCATGGCCGGATGGCGGCGCTCGACGCCTTCGTCCAGGACGTCGGCGAGGTCACCGATGGGGAATGTGCCGGCGAGCGCGCGGAACGGCGGCGCCTCGCGCATCCGGCTCGCGTCCGTCGCGCGGACCGCGTGGCAGCGCGCGCAGACGACGCCCGCGAGGTCTCGGCCGCGCGCTGCCGAGACATTCTCCGCCGCGGCGGGCTTGGCGAGCAGGCAGAGCGCCACGGTCGTGCCGAGGACCATGCCCCTGCCGGACATCAGTGGCACATCAGGCAGCAGAGGGGCGAACGGTCCAGAAGGTCACGCGTGACCCCGCCGAACATCCATTCCCGCAGACGGGAATGGCCGTAGGCGCCCATCACGATGAGGTCCGCGTCCCGTCGCTGGGCGAAGCCGACGATCTCGTCGCCGTCGCGTCCGGTCGGATCCAGGAGGTGGACGGTGACGTGGGCGCCGTGACGGGCGAGGTGGGCGGCGACGTCGCCGGCGCCCTCGCGCTCCCCGTTCGCGCCGACGGTCGCGACGAAGACCTGATCTGCATCGCGAATGAAAGGCAGCGCCGCTGTCACCGACCGCCGGGCCTCAGGCCCGTCCTTCCACGCCACGACGATGCGGGCCGCGTTCAGGTTCATGAGCCGCGGCGGCACGACCAGGACGGGCCGGCCAGCTTCCATCAGCACCGGTCCGGGCGGCACGGCGAGGGGCCCGGGGTCCTCGTCATCCGGCCCGAGCCGGCTGATCACGACGAGGTCGGCCTCGCGGGCCCGCTCCACGAGGTGTGTGACGGGATCGGCGAGAGCCTCGCGCCAGTCCGTGCGGATCTCCGTCCCGGCGCTCCGCTCGAACAGGGCACGCGCCGCGTCGAGGATGCGGCGGACGTCCGCGATGTTTCGTTCCTCCTGCGCGACGGCGTCGTAAGCGTCCCGTACCAAGAGCGGCACCGGCACCTTGTGGCCGGCCGCTCCCGTGAGGGTCGCCTCAAACCGTCGGGCCAAGTGGGCGGCGAGACGGATCCGGTCGGGCGCCGCGTCGCCGTGATCGATGGAGACGAGGATGTTCGCGTAGTCCATGGTCTCCTCCGTCGTGCCTCGATGCCGACGACGGGAAGCTTGCCTCGCCTGGGATGGGCCACCTTGATCCATCGCAAGCTCGCAGGGGCACCGTCGGGACCGGCCTCACGGACGGCGGGCGACACCTTATGCCCACCGCTGGCGGCCGCCCCGGGGACCGCCGAGCGCGCGCATGGCGTTGAGGATCACGGCGACGTCGATAGCCTCCTGCAGAAGCGCCCCTTGCAGGGGCGTGAGGTGGCCCAGCGCAGCCGCCATCATGCCGGCGACCGAAAGCCCCAGGCCTGCCCACACGCTCTGAAGCGCGATGGCACGGGTCCGCTTCGCGATGCGGATGGCATCCGACAACGGGGCTAGGCTGTCGACCAGCAGGACGACGTCTGCCGCCTCGGCAGCGGCTGCCGCGCCCCGAGCGCCGAGGGCCACGCCGAGGTCGGCGGCTGCCAAGGCGGGCGCGTCGTTGACGCCATCGCCCACCATCATCACGGGACCGAGCCGGCGCTCTGCGGTCACGGCGTCCGTCTTGTCTGTCGGGTTCAGATCGGCGGCGACGGCGTCGACCGGCAGGCCGGCGACGAGCGCCTCCGCGACGGCGCGTCGGTCTCCGGTCGCGAGCACGACCCGCTCGATGCCGCACGCGCGCAGTTCGAGGAGCGCGTTGCCGCCGTCCGCCCGCAGCGGATCGGCGAACACCAGCGCGGCGGCGGCCGCGCCGTCGATGGCGACCAGCACGGTTGCCGCGATTGCCGCCATGCCTCCGCCCTCGTCCTGCGACGGGAAGTGGACTCCGTGCATCCGCATCAGGTGCGGTCCCCCGACAACGACGAGCCGCCCCTCCACCAGCCCGGCCATGCCGTCCCCGGGCGTTTCCTCGACGTCTTCGGGCGGCGAGAGCGTCAGGCCTCGTCGAGCCGATTCCTCGATCAGGGCGCGTGCCAGCGGATGACCGGAGGCCTGTTCGAGTGACGCCACGAGCCTCAGGACCTCGCTTTCGCCAAGGTCGCCCAGAATCCGTGCGGCGGTCAGCCGGGCGGCCCCGTCGGTCAGGGTGCCCGTCTTGTCGACCACCAGCACACGGACCTTGGCCAGCATCTCAAGTGCGCCGCCGCCCTTGATGAGAACGCCGATGCCGGCTGCGCGGGAGAGGCCGGAGACGAGGGCGACGGGCACCGCCAGGATCAGCGGGCATGGCGTGGCGACGACCAGCACAGCCAGCGTCCGAAGGGGGTCGTCGGTGGCGAGCCAGGTGCCCCCGGCCAGCAGCAGCGTGAGGAAGAGGAAAGCGAGCCCGTATCGGTCCGCCAACCGTGCCATCGGCGCCTTTTGGGCTCGCGCCGCCTCCACGAGCTGGACGATCCCGGCATACGTGCTCTCGGCCGCGCGCCGCTCCGTCATCAGGGTGAACGGCGTGCCCATGTTCACCGTGCCGCTCAGCACAGGTTCGTTCGCGCGGAAGGTGACGGGCAGCGCTTCGCCAGTGAGGCTCGACTGGTCGAGCACGGCGCGACCCGCGGCAACCCGGCCGTCCACCGGCAGGACGTCACCGACGCGCACCAGAATGCGGTCTCCCGGTTTTAGCGCGGCGATGGGGACCTCTCTCAACGCGCCTTCTTCCTCGCGCAGGGCGGTGCGCGGCTGGCGGGTGAGCAGCGCCGTCATCGCCCGCCCGGCTCGGCCAGCCGCGTAAGCTTCCAGCGCCTCGCCGCCCGCGTACATGAGAGCGATGACGGCGCCAGTCAGCGGCTGGGATAGGGCGAGTGCGCCGCCCATCGAGATCAGGGCGACGAGGTCGAGCCCAACGTCACCCTTCGTCAGACTCGCCGCGATCTGGATCAGGAGGGCGCCGAGGATCGTCAGGGTCGCAAGCGTCCACGCCCAGGCGGCGAATTCGGGATGACCCAGCGCGCGCAGCAGAAGGCCCACGCAGAGGGCAGTGAGCGGGAGGAGTGCCAGCCATTCCCGCAGCCGTGACGCCCACCCGGCGACCTTCGAGCATCCTGCTTCGGTTGAGCCTACGGCCGCAGTCGACATCCTCGGGGCGTCCTCGGCTTTGCGAGCCTCCTGACTGCGGCCGGGCTGGGCGAAGGGTTATGCGCTGGATCAATGCGTCCCTGCATTTCCGTCGCGGTCATGACCAAAGCCACACCGGCGTCCGCTTACCCATGTCCCGAGTTCGGAAGCAGACGGGCCGCGCACAGTCACAAGCCTTCATTGGCCACCGCTCGGACGTGGCGGCTATCGCGCCCTCATCGCGCGTGTCGGCTCGACAGCCACGATTGCCTCTCCGACATCGTCGGTCATGGTAAAATCCTCCGTGCAGATCGCGATTGGCGCAGCTCCGCCTCCGTGCTTCGGTCGGCTCGCCCGGCACCACGCATTCTCCACCGTGGCAGCGGCACGAGCCCGGACCGAGCGGTGACGCTTTCACTCGCGCAGCCGCTGTGATTAAGTGTCGTCAGATCGACCGTTGGCTCGATGTACTGGACGCCATGGGCCGCCCGCCTGTCGACGCCCCGAAGACCCTGCCGGTGTCGTTCCGGTTGCCGCTCGCCGTGCCGGCGGCGGTCCGGAGGGCTGCGAAGGATGAGACCCGGTCGGTATCCAGCCTCATGGAGAGGCTCCTCACCGAGCATCTGAAGGCGAAGGGCTATCTGACATGACGCGTGTCGGCGATCAGCCCGACAAGATGACCGAGGTCGCCGGACTGGCGGCGGCGATCGCCGACCGCATCCTCGAACAGCACGAGGCGGCGATGGAGATCCCGCCCGAGCAGTTCCGGATGCTGGTTCGCGCAGCGCGGATGCTTCTCGACAACGACGTGCCTTGGCCGTCCTCCGTCGAGCAGGTCATCATGGAAGTCGCCCAGCGGGTCGAAGACGCCAAGGCGTCCGCGTCGGAGCTCTCGGCCGGTCCCGGCGGCGACGACGTCGTGATGCGCCTGACGCAGTCGCTTACCGGGCGCCCCCAATCCTGATGCCGTCGGCGCGACGACCGCCTTCCGGATCGCGCCGGCTCAGCAACCGATGCACACGTGCGGGTCCCATTTCGGCAGCGGTTTCAGCGGCGGCAGCGGCTTCGGCACCGGCTCGATCGTGGTGACGCTCAGCTTGGGCAGGGCGACCGGAGCAGAGTCCTCGCTCGCGGGCTTCGTCGCGGGAGCCGGAAGGGTCGGCGCCTCAAGCATGCGTTCCATGTCGGCGGGTTGATCGATGGTGCCAGCCTGCTCCAGTTCAGACGCCCGCGCAGCAAGGATGCTGAGCGAAACGGCAAGGGCTGCCGCGAGGAGGCGGGCGACGGTCATCAGGATGCTCCGCCCGCACAACGTCTTGCCTCTGGCGAAGTTCGATCGTGGCCCGCCTCCCGTCGGCTTGATCCCTTCGACGTCCTGACATCAGTACCATCGGCCGGCGTCCGGGCGCCGAGCCGGACCGTGCGCTGCCCCTGCTGACGGCGCCCTGGCCCCAGCGAATGACAGGCGGCCAGAGTCGGTGCGGGAGAAGACCAGCGGGCCCTGGCTGTCCTGACGGACGCGGTGCGGGCAGCGCACGCCGTTCACCGCCACCCCGGGTCAGGCGCCACCGCACCCCGATCGCGTTCGGCGCTTCACCGGCCGGTCGCCCGGTCGCGCCCCGAAGGCCGTGGAGGCTGATGTGCTATACTTCTGTGGTCGACGAACCCGTGGAGGTTCCGATGGACAGAAAGCAGGCGTTCGAACTCGTCCTCTTCATCGTTACGGTCGTCCCGCTGGGCCGCAGCCTGATGCCGGCCTCGCTGCGCTCACGGGGATCCGACAGGCGCTCTTCGGAAGGTCGCGGCAGCGTCGGCGTCTCCGGTTCGGAGGGCGGCTCTTGGTTCGGTTCCGATCACGGCGGCTGCCACGGGGGTGCCCACGGCGGCGACGGCGGGAGTTGCGGCGGCGGTGGCGGCGGTGACGGCGGCGACTGAAACCGATGGGTAGGTCACGCTACGCCCGAGGTCAGATCCTCGCCCCCCGACGGCTTCGGCGAAGCGCGCGATCCACCATCATCAGCGCCCGTCTATCCCGCCCGATCCCCGCTCAGCCGCCGTTCAGCTGAGCCGTACGAAAGTCCCCACGGTCAAGGTAAGTACAAGTATTTCTGAATTGTATCTGCGATCAAGATTGCCAATTTATGGTCAAGCTCGCATTCTGCTAAATTAAAATTGGATGAATGCGCAATTCAGAACTGATTAAATCCGCCAGGCATACCAGCGCCGCCAGAAGGCGATGAGACGCGTTTTCGCCGCAATCGGCCGCAGGGCCGGCGCGGTGGGCCGCCATGCCCCTCGGGGCCGCATCGCGCACGGGACGGGGCGCGACCATGACCGGACACGAGGACGAGCAGGCGCCCCTGGCCACCGCCGGGATGGCGGAGGCGGCCGGGCCAGCCTCTGCGCGCCCGCGTCACCCGGCGGAGCCGCACCCCGCACCGCGCCGCCCCTTCGACGGCGTAGCACGGGACCGGATCGGGCGCGGCCTGCGCCTGCACTATGCCGAAGTCCTGGCCCTGCCGATCCCGGACCGGCTCCGGACGCTGCTCGACGACCTCGCCGCCTGCTCGGACACGGAGGTCCAGCCATGACTCTGATGCTGCACGCCGCTCCCGCGGGGAGCGGAACCGGATCGGCACCCATGACCACCGCAACGGGCACACCGACCGGCACCGACACCGAGATGCGCGACCTCCTGCTCGCGGCGATCCCGGCCCTGCGGGCCTTCGCGTTCTCGCTGACCTACGATCTCGACCGCTCGGACGACCTCGTGCAGGACACGCTGGTCCGCGCCTGGATCAACGCCGCCAGCTTCCGCCGGGGGACCAACCTCACCGCGTGGCTGTTCACGATCCTGCGCAACCTGTTCTACTCGGAGCAGCGCAAGCGCAAGCGCGAGGTGGAGGATGCCGACGGCGTCCTCGCGGGCAAGCTGACCTCCCTGCCGGAGCAGGAGGTCCGGATGGAGATGGCGCAGTTCCAGAACGCCCTGAACCGCTTGCCCCCCGCGCAGCGCGAAGCGCTGGTCCTGGTCGGCGCCCAGAGCTTCACCTACGAGGAGGCCGCAGCCATCTGCGGCGTCGCGGTCGGCACCATCAAGAGCCGGGTGAGCCGGGCGCGCCTGCGCCTCATCGAGGTCCTGGGCATGGACGGGAGCGACGATATCGGTCCCGACGCGCAGACGCGGGCCGCCCTGGACAGCCCCTGAGGGCGGGTCCCGGACCGCTCACTTGATGAGCCGGACGATCTCGCGGAAGCGCGGGTTCCGGGCGCTGCCGAGCCACTCGAACACCACCATCTCGGTGGTGACGATCTCGGCGCCGTGGGCCGCCATCCGAGCCAGCGCCGCGTCACGGTTCGCGGTCCGGCGCGAGCCCACCGCGTCGCGGACGACATAGGCCCGCCGCCCGGCCTCCAGAAGCCCCAGGACCGTCTGCAGCACGCAGACATGCGCCTCGCACCCGGCCACCACGCAGTCGCGGTCGGCGGGCAACCGGTCGAGGAAGCCCGGCGCCCGCGCAGCCCCGAAGCTCATCTTCGGAAACGCGGCGCCGCGCGCCGGGGCGAGTTCCGGCACAGTCGGCCCAAGCCCGCCGGCATTCTGCTCGGTGAACAGGATCGGGACGTCGAGGCACTGCGCCGCCGCGGCGAGGCGGCCCGTCTGGGCGATCACCTCCGCCCCATCGGCGATCGTCGGCATGAGCCTGACCTGAAGATCGATGGCGAGGAGGAGCGAGCGGGTCGGGTCGATCAGCGGCATCGCGGTCAATAGGTCGCGAACAGCCGCGCCACCACCTCCGGCTCGCCCGTGACGGTCAGCGCCAGAGCGAGGAGGATCCGGGCCTTCTGCGGGGTCAGGTTGTCGGCGCTGAGGATGCCGCGACTGCGCAGGCGGGTCGTGAGGGGCACCACGCCGCTGCCGGCGCGGGTGGACATCACCACCACGAGCCCGGCGGCGGCCGCCGCCTCAAGGGCCTCGGCCTCGGCCGGCGGCGTCATGCCTGGGGCGAGGCCGGCGGCGACGAGACCGCGGGCCCCCGCGGCCCGGAACGCCCGCACGGCCGTGCCGTCGGCATCGGCATAGCCGTAGGCGATGTCGACCCGCGGCAGCGCCGCCAGCGGGCGGATGTCGAAGGGCGTGCCTGGCGCGGTCGCGCGCTCCGAGCGACGATAGTAGCGCACGCTGTCGCCGTCGACGTGGCCGAGCACGCCAAAGTCCGGGGTCCGGAAGGTCTGGAGCCGGGCCACCGAGGTCTTGGTCACCTCGCGGGCCGCCTGGATCTCGTCGTTGAGCACCACGAGGACGCCGCGCCCTCGGGAGGCGGGCGCGGCCGCCACGCGCACGGCCGCCACGAGATTGAGCTTGGCATCGGTGGAGAGCGCGCTCATCGGCCTCTGCGAGCCGACCAGCACCACCGGCAGATCCACCGTCAGGGTGAGACTCAGCGCGTAGGCGGTCTCCTCCAGAGTGGCGGTGCCGTGCCCGATCACGATCCCGGCGAGGTCGGGGTGCTCGGCCGCGAGCTGCTCGCACAGGCGCACAAGGTCGCGCCACTCGGCGAAGCCGATCGCCGGGCTGGGGACCGCGCGGAACGGGACCGGCACCACGCGCGCCACGCCCGTCAGCTCCGGGACCGCCTCCAGGATGCCGCCGGCTTCGAGGCGCCGGTCGGTGGCGGTGTAGTCGAGGATGTCGAGGGCGTCGCGCCCGAGGGACGAGATCGTGCCGCCCGTGCCGATGAACGCGACCTTGGGCAGCCCGGTCCCATGGGCTGCCGCCTGTTCCGTCGCCGATCCTGCCGCCGATCCTGCCGCCGATCCTGCCGCCATGCCGTGCCTCCCGGCCGTCTCCGGCCGCGCGAATGCGATGGCGGTGTGATGCCGCGTCGGGCGGCCAGGGTCGACCCCGCCCGACGCAGGCGGCCGATGCGCCGGACGCGTCGGTCTCAGCTCTGGAAGTCGAACAGCAGCGCCGAGAAGGTGGTGCCGGTGCTGGTGCCGCTGGCCCCGTAGCGCGCAGCGCCGGACTGGCTGCTCTGAAGCTGCTGAATGAAGGTGGCGAGCAGATCGTTCGTCGATGAAGCACCGGGCCCGCTCGACGTGTCGGACGACGTCCCGTCCGTGGTGCTGCCGGAGGCTGAGATGCTCGGCGGC
This sequence comes from Methylobacterium sp. A49B, assembly GCF_053346215.1. Taxonomy (NCBI): domain Bacteria; kingdom Pseudomonadati; phylum Pseudomonadota; class Alphaproteobacteria; order Hyphomicrobiales; family Methylobacteriaceae; genus Methylobacterium; species Methylobacterium sp. A49B. The sequence goes on along the minus strand of NZ_JBKFBO010000071.1, from coordinate 65,376 downwards.
AGGCCGGGCGGGGGTCCCGGGGGCGGACCACCCACGCCCGCGATGCCGTCGTCGCCCGAGGCGATGTCGGAGGCCTGTGTGCTCCGGCCCTGGCCGGCGAACAGGGTCTTCAACGCGGTCGCTTGGTCGCTGGTCAGGGCGCCGCTGCTGACCTGATCGGAGATCAGGCTGTCGATCCGGTCCTTCAAGGAGGAGGGATCGAGCGTCGCCGGGCTCGTGCTGCTGCTGCCAGCCCCCGGCCGGTTGGCCGAGAGGCTCGCGTCGATGGACGACAAGGCGCTCGTCAGCGCGGTGGCGTCGGTGCTGCTCAGCGTGCCGGCCGACAGCGCGCTGCTGATCGTGGCGGACATCCGCGTCGTCGGGCTGTCCTGGGCGGACCATCGCGGCGCGTAGGGGTGCGATGTCGTGGGAGATGCAATGGTGCTCATGAAGGCGCTCGGGGCACGGATCTGCCGGAAACGCCCGACGGCGGGTCCGTGTGCAAATTACCCACGCGCACCTTAAGGCCGCGTTTCACCGTCATTGTGCGTCATTGTGCAGGAGCCGTCGGGGCGAGCGAGAGCCGCGCCGCCATCTCCGCGAGCGGAACGAAGCCATCCGGCTCCGTCACCGACGTCGCGCGCTCCGGGGTCGCTCCGGCGCGCGCGATGACGGAACCGGTCGCACCCGCGAGACGGGGACCGGAAGCTCGGTCAGACGCTCGCGGCCACGCGCAGCGGCGGCAACACCTCGGCGGAACGCGCCGCGGGGACGGCGTGCCCGTAGAGGCCGCGATGCTTCGGATGCGGGCAGAGCCGGTCGGTCAGGCCGATCACCGTCTCGGCCGCTCCGAGCAGGAGCGCACCCTCCGGCGCCAGCTGGGCGGAGAGCCGCGCCAGGATGTCCGACTTGGTCGGTGCATCGAAGTAGATCAGCACGTTGCGGCAGTAGATCACGTCGAACTGGCCCAGCGACGTGAAGGTGTGCAGCAGGTTGAGCTGGCGGTAATCCACCATGCTGCGCAGGCTCTGGGCGATCTGCCACTGCTCGCCGACCTGGGTGAAAAACTTGATCAGCCATTGCACCGGCAGGCCGCGCTGGACCTCGAAATGGCTGTAGAGCCCGAGCTTGGCCTTCTCGATAACCTCGGTGGACAGGTCGGTCGCCACGATCTCGATCTGCCAGCCCGCGAGCCGGGGCGCCGCCTCCTGGAGCAGCATGGCCAGCGAGTAAGGCTCCTGCCCGGTCGAGGCCGCCGCGCACCAGATCCGCAGCCGGCGCCGGCTGGCGTTGCGCACCAGCAGCTCCGGCAGCAGCGTGTCGCGGAACAGGTCGAAGGGGATCCGGTCGCGGAAGAAGAAGGTCTCGTTCGTGGTCATCGCCTCGACCACGGCGCGCTCGATCGCCCCGTTCTGGCCGAGCTTGAGGACGCCGATGAGCTCGCCGAGGCTGGCGAGGCTGAAGCGGCGGCAGACCGGTGTCAGCCGGCTCTCCACGAGATAGCGCTTCTCGGCGGTGAGCGCGAGGCCGGAGCGCTGCTTCAGGAAGCTGCGCAGGAAGTCGAATTCGAGCTCGGTCATGCCGGCTGCCCCGTGATCATGGCGCGCAGTGCCGTCGCCAGTTCGGGGAGCGGCAGGACGGCCTCGGCGAGGCCGGCCCGGGCGACGCTGCCCGGCATGCCCCAGACCGTGCTGGTGGCCTCGTCCTGGGCCAGCACCGGCCCGCCGGCCTCCGTGAGCGCCCGGGCGCCGTTGGTGCCGTCGGAGCCCATGCCGGTGAGGATCACGGTGGCGGTGGCGGCCCCGAACACGACCGCCGCATCCTTGAACAGCACGTCGACCGCGGGGCGGCAGAAGTTCACCGGCGGGCCGTCGGTGAGTTTGATGACGGGGCCGTTCGGCCCGGCGGCGAGGCCCATGTGGCGGCCGCCTGGCGCCACGTAGATCCGGCCCGGCTCGACCCGCTCCTCGGCCTTGCCCTCTGCGGCCGGGAGGCGGGTGCGGGTGGCGAGGTGCTCCGCGAACACCGCCGTGAAGATCGGCGGCATGTGCTGGACGATCAGGACCGGCACGCGGCGCAGGGCGGCCGCGCCGATCCCCTCCAGCATCTCGCCCACCGCCCGGGGTCCGCCCGTGGACGAGCCGATCAGCAGGGCACGCGGCTGGGTTCGGCTGCGCACCTTGGGGCGGAGGGTGAAGGGCGTCGCGGGGCGAGGCGCGGCGGCGGCCGGCTGCGGGGCCGGCGCGGCGACGGGCGTGGCGGGAAGACCCGTGGGAGCCGGGGCATGGGCCGGGGCGTGGGCCGGGACCGGGCGCCGAGCCCGGGCGCGGGCGGAGCCGAAGACCCGGACCCGCTCGATCAGGTCGGCCCGGAACGTGTCCGAGGTGGTGACGCCGCGGCTGCTTTCGGGCTTGGCGATGTAGTCCACCGCCCCGAGGGCGAGGCAGCGCAGGGAGATGTCGGCGTTGCGCGTCGTCAGCGTCGACATCATCACGACCTGGACGCTCGGGCTCATGGCAAGCATGCGCGGGAGTGCGGTCGTGCCGTCGAGTTCCGGCATCTCGATGTCGAGCAGGACCACGTCCGGGTCGTGCTTGGCGATCAGCTCAAGGGCGATCCGGCCGTTCGAGGCCGTGCCGACGAGCTCGAACCCGGCCTCGCCGATCCAGCGGGCCACGAGGCCGCGCACCACGGCGGAGTCATCGGCCACCAGCACCCGGATCGCCGAGGCGGCGGACGTCGTCGTGCTCTGGGCGGCGGGCTGGGCGCGCAACGGGGCGACCGCGGGACTGAGGGCCATGATGCTTGCCTCGGGGACAGGTCGCGGGTGCAGGGGTGTCGGAGCGAAGGTGTCAGGCCGCGTCGGCGACGAGGCCGACCTGCTCGAGCTTGGCCGTCAGGATGTCGCGGTCGAAGGGCTTCATGATGTACTCGTCCGCCCCCGCCCGGAGCGCCCGGGCGATCGCGCCGATATCGTTCTCGGTGGTGCAGAACAGGACCTTCGGCGCGTCGCCTCCCTCGCTGCGGCGCAGGGCCTGGAGGAACGCGTAGCCGTCCATGTTCGGCATGTTCCAGTCGAGCAGGATCGCGTCCGGCATGCTGGCCGCGCAGGCTTCGAGGGCGGCGCTGCCGTCCTCGGCCTCGCTGACGTTCATGCCGAGATCCTCGATGATCCGCCGGGCGACCTTCCGGATCACCGCGGAATCGTCCACCACGAGGCAGGTTGTCTGGTGCGGCGCCTTCATTGCCCTCTCCTCAAGCCGCCTTGGCGCCGGCGGTCGTGAAGCCGAGGAGCGCGTCCACGTCGAGGATCACCAGGAGCCGACCGTCGAGGCGGTGGACACAGGTGGCGAGGTCGCGGAAGCGCGAGTCCAGGTTGATCGGCACAGCCTCGCGGCTGTCGGCGCCGAGCTTGAGCACCTCGCCGACGCCGTCGACCACCAGCGCGAAGGTCTCGCCGGCCTGTTCCAGGCCGATCGCCATCTGGGGGTTGGCCTTGGTCCCGTCCGCCGCGGCCTCGGCGTCGGGCATGCCCAGGCGTCGGCGCAGACTCATGGCCGTCACCACGCGGCCGCGCAGGTTCAGGAGGCCGACGATCTCGGACGGCGCCAGCGGGACCGGCGTCACGCCCGAGGGGACGAACACGTCGTGGACCCGCTCGATCGCCAGCCCGAACAGGGTCTCGCCGACATAGACCGTCACGAAGTCGTCGGTGGCGCCCGTCTCGGCGGCGGTGGCGTTGGCGTTGGCAGCCTGCATCGGAACTCTCCGGATTCGATCGTCGGTCTCGACCGACTTGGTGCGTGCGGCGCGGCGATCAGGCGGCTTCCGACACCGCCGCGGCGCCGATCTCGGCGAGCGCCGCGATCAGGCCCGCCCGGTCGAACTTCGCCACGAGGTCGGTGATCGCGAGCGCCCGGGCGCGCTCCACCGCGTCGGCGCCGATCGCCCCGGTGAGGCCGACCACCGGAAGTCCCGCGAGCCGCGGCTCGGCCCGGCGCATGGCGGCAACGAGGTCGAAGCCGCTGCGGCCCGGCATCTCCAGGTCGGTGACCACCGCCTCGATCTTGGGATCGGCCTGGAGGGTCGCCAGCGCCGCGTCCGCGCTCGCCGCCGTGACCACCTGGTAGCCCGCCGCCTTCAGCACCGGGCTCAGCATGTCGCGGAAGAAGGCCGAGTCGTCGACCAGCAGGATCGTGGAGACCTGCTCGGGCCGCTTCAGGCCGCGCGCCCAGTCGTCGTAGGCCAGCGGCAGGAAGTGGGCGATGTTGATGATGTCGGTCGCCCGGCCCCGCAGCACCGCCGAGCCGATCAGGTCCGAGCGGTCGGCCGCGATCTCGATGTCGAGCCGCTCCTCCACGATGTCGACGATCTCGTCCACTACGAGGCCCATGGCCCGCTCGCCGTCCGAGAACACCACGAGGGCCTGGGTCCCTTCCGACTTGATGGTGATCGCGGCATCCGCCGGGACCAGGGGCATCAGGCGCCCGCGATACTGGATCAGCGCGCGGCCGCCGAGCCACTCGACCTTGGCGCACTCGATCTCCTCGAGGCGGGTCACCAGCGACAGCGGCACCGCCTTGAAACTGCCCTGGCCGCCCTTGAACACCAGCAGCGTGGTCTTGGTGTCGGCGACCTCCAGGGCCGCCTCGGCGTCGGCATCCCCGTGGCTGTTGCTGCCCTGGACGCCCTGCGCCACCTGGCGGGCCACGCCGTTCGGATCGACGATCAGCACCACGGCGCCGTCGCCCAGAATCGTGTTGCCGGCAAACATCGGGATGTGCCGCAGCTTCACCGACATCGGCTTCACGACGATCTCCTCCGTGTGGAAGACCTCGTCGACGAGGATCCCGAAGCGCTCGCGCCCGACCTGCGCCACCACCACGAACCCAGCCTGCTCCGTCTCGGCGCCGGCCGCGGCCTGTCCGAGCAGGCCGGTCAGCGAGACGATCGGCAGCAGCCGCTCGCGCAGCCGCAGCACCGGCGCGCCGTTGATGCGCTCGACTCTCTGCGCCCCGGCATCGACCCGCACCAGTTCCAGCACCGCCACCTGCGGCAGGGCGAAACGGTGCTCGCCGGCCCGCACGATCAGGGCGGCCACGATGGCCAGCGTCAGGGGGATCTTGATGGTGAAGGTGGTGCCGCGGCCCGCCGTGGTGGCGATGTCGATCAGGCCGCCGATGGTCTCGATGTTGGTCTTGACCACGTCCATGCCGACGCCGCGGCCCGAGACCGAGGTCACCGCCGCCGCCGTCGAGAACCCGGCGTGGAAGATGAACTTGGCGACCTGGGCGTCGGTCATCCGGTCGATGTCGGCCTGGGCGGCGAGCCCGCGCTCCACCGCCTTCTTGCGGATCGCCGCGAGGTTCAGGCCCTTGCCGTCGTCGGCGATCTCGATCGTAATCGTGCCGCCCTCGTGGTAGGCGGCGAGCCGGATCGTGCCGCGGGCGGGCTTGCCCGCTGCAACGCGCTCCGCAGTCGATTCGAGGCCGTGATCCGCCGAGTTGCGGACCATGTGGGTTAGCGGGTCCTTGATGACCTCGAGGACCTGACGGTCGAGTTCGGTCTCGGCGCCGACCATCACGAGGTCGATCTGCTTGCCGAGTTCGGCAGAGAGGTCGCGCACCACCCGCGGCAGCTTCTGCCACGCGTTGCCGATCGGCTGCATGCGCGTCTTCATCACGCCTTCCTGCAGCTCGGCCGTCACGTGCGACAGGCGCTGCAGCGGGACCTTGTAGCTCGAATCCTCGTGCCGCCGGGCGATCTCCAGGAGCTGGTTGCGGGTCAGCACTAGCTCCGAGACCATGGTCATCAGGTGCTCGAGCGTGTCGACATTCACCCGGATCGTCTGGTTCTTGGCGGCAGCGGTCGTCTCGCCCTCGGCGGCCTCGGCCCGGGCCGGCTCGGTCCGCTCGGCCTCGGCCGGCTCGGCCCGTGCCGGCACAGCTGCCGGGGCCGCGCTGACGGCCGGGGAAGCGGCCGCGGCGACCGAAGCGGGCACGGGCGGCGGCGCGGGCGGCGGCGCGGCGAAATCCGATTCGTCCGGTCCCGGAGCCGCCAGGAATGCGGCCTCCAAGTCCTCTAGGGACACCTCGCCGGGCTTCAACTCGCGGGCCACGGGCTCGGGCAGAACCGGCTCCGGCGGCGGTGGCGGGGCGGCCTGCTCGGGCTCGCCGGTGCCCGCGGCCATGCGCTCCAGGGCCGAGATCAGGTCGTCGTCCGACCCGGCTGGCTCCGTGCCGGTGGCTTCCAGGTCGGCCAGGATGGCCTTGAGCCGGTCCAGCGTCAGGAGAATCAGCGTGACCGAAGCCGACGTGGCGGGCAGACCGTCACGGAACCGGCCCATCAAGGTTTCGGCAGCGTGCGCCAAGGCTTCGAGGCGCGGAAGGCCGAGAAATCCGCAGGTTCCCTTGATCGTGTGGACGAGACGAAAGATGTTCCGAAGAATTGTCTCGTTATTCGGATCCTGCTCGAACCGAACTAGTTCTGCGTCGACCGTATCGAGATGCTCCCCGCTCTCGGTCAGAAACTCGCGAAGCAGGTCGTCCATAAGCGCTACTCGTTACGCGGAGAAGGTCTCGCGCAACCTACTTACTCGCGCGGGGTTAGGGAAGCGTTTCCGTTCCGACCCCGCGCCGCTGTTTTGAAGAATCTTACGCGAGCGCCGTGTCCGAAGCTTCTCCATCACCCGCATCATGTGTCGCGATCACTGTGGGCGTCGCGCTGATCGTCACTTCATCATCCTGGATTGCGAACCGAACATCCATGGCAGCGGCCCGGGCCACGAGGCCGGCGTAGAACGGCAGGATGCCGTGGGCGTCGACGGTGCCGCTCTCGGGCCTGCCGGCCATCAGCTCCTCCACGTGCGGGGGGATGCGGGCATGCGAGCCCTTCGCCTTGAGCACGAGGCTGGGCGCCTCGCCGTCGCCCGACACCACGACGTCGATCACCCCGCCGCGCGGGATCGCCGAGGTCGCGATCATCACGAGGTTCAGGAGCAGCTTGACCTTGTTCTTGGGAAACAGGGCCTGCGGCGCGCTCCAGGTCAGCTTGGTCTTGTCGTCGGCGAACATGCCCTTGGCGACGCCCTCGGCGTCGGCGAGGTCGATCGAGGCGCCGGCCGAGCCCGCCGCCCCGAAGGCGATCCGGGCGAATTTCAGCCGCGCCGAGGCCTGCCGGGCGCTCTTGCCGATGAGTTCCAGCGCGAAGGTGCGCATCGATTCGTCCTGGTCGTCCTCCAGGACTTCGAGCCCGTTCACGATCGCGCCGACGGGGCTGATCACGTCGTGGCAGACCCGGGAGCAGAGCAGGGCGGCGAGGTCGAGGCCGTCGAGGTCCAGGATGGGCGAGGTCGGGGAGGACGAGTTCGGGGAGGACATGGTGCGCTCCGGGCGGGCGGATCTGGAAGTCGGACGTCTGCGGGCCGGGATCCCGAACGGGCATGCCGGTTCTGGGCCGCCCGATGCGGCGGATCGAATCGCCCGAAGGGATCCCGCACGGCCTGCAGGTCGGACCGGGGGCGACGACCGGTCCGCACGGATAGACGCCACGTTCGGCTTTGAAAAGCGTTACCGGGCGGCACCGAGGGCCGGCGGCACCGTCGATTCGGGCCTGCGCCGCCAACCGTGATCGCGGCGCCGGACCGGCGGCCTACGCCCGCGGCGGCGTGAGCCAGGCCTGGCCGCCCCAGCCCGCCGCGCACCGGGGAGGCGGCGCACCGGGGGGTTGGACCGGCGGCGCGATCGTGCCCATGTGCGTGCGCCCTGCCCTCTGACGCGGAGGTTCGCCCGATGCAGCCCGCCCCGACCCTGCGCGAGAGCCTGAGCCCCCGCCTGAGGCTCGCCGACCCGGACGCCGCGCGGGCCCGGCTCGCCGAGATCGAGGGCGCCTTCCCGCCGGGTTTCCTGACCCCCGCCTGCCGCGACCTGCTGCTCGGCCTCGCCGACCATTCGCCGTTCCTCTGGCAGGCCGCCACGCGCGCGCCGGACCAACTCGTCGCCCTGCTAAACCAGCCGCCGGTCGCCGCCAGCCGGGACATCATCGCCCGGCAACGGGCGGTCGGGGGGGCCTGCGGGGCGAATCCCGATCTCGCCGAGGTCGGCCGCCGGCTGCGGCGCAACCGGCAGGCGCACGCGCTGCTGGTCGCGCTCGCCGATCTCGGCGGTTGCTGGGATCTCGACGCGGTGGTCCAGGCCCTGTCGGCCTTCGCCGACGCCTCGGTGAGCGCCGCCACCGAGGCGCTGCTCCGGCAGGGGATGGCGGCCGGGCGCTTCACGGCGGCGGACCCGGACAGGCCGCAGGACGGGTCCGGCCTGATCGTCCTCGGGCTCGGCAAGCTCGGCGGCTGCGAGCTGAACTATTCGAGCGACATCGACCTCGTCGTCTTCTACGAGGCCGAGCCCGCCGCGGCGGCGACGGGCGGGGATCCGAAGGCGTTCTACGTCAAGCTCGCGCAGGGGCTGGTGAAGCTCCTGGCCGACCGGACTGCGGACGGCTACGTCCACCGCATCGATTACCGGCTGCGGCCGGACCCGGGCTCCACCGCGGTGGCGCTCTCCACCGGCTTCGCCTTCGACTACTACCAGACGCTGGGCCAGAACTGGGAGCGCGCCGCCTTCATCAAGGCCCGGCCCATCGCCGGCGACATCCCGGCCGGCGAGGCGTTCCTCGCCGAACTCGCGCCGTTCATCTGGCGGCGGCACTTCGACTTCCCGGCCATCGCCGAGATCCACGCCCTGAAGCGGCAGATCCACATGGTCCGCGGCCACGAGACCATCGCGGTGGCCGGCCACGACATCAAGATCGGCCGTGGCGGCATCCGGGAGATCGAGTTCTTCGTTCAGACGCAGCAGCTCGTCTTCGGCGGCCGCAAGCCAGCCCTGCGGGGCCGGCGCACCGTCGCGATGCTGGGCTGCCTCGTCGCCGAGGGCTGGATCGACGGGCAGGCCCGGGACGAGTTGCGCGCGGCCTACGACTTCCTGCGCACCCTGGAGCACCGGGTCCAGATGGTCCGGGACGAGCAGACCCAGCGCCTGCCCACCGGCACCGAGGCGCTGACCGGGCTGGCGCTATTCTCGGGGTTTCCCGATCTGGAGGCCTTCGAGACGGCCCTGCTGCACCATTGCGGCCGGGTGCAGGCGCATTACGCCCTGCTGTTCGAATCCGCGGAGCCCGAGGACGACACCCTCGTCTTCGGCGAGACCGAGCCCGACCCCGCAACCCTGGCAAGGCTCGGCGCCTTCGGGTTCCGCGACCCGGCGCTCGCCTGGGAGACCGTGCAGGGCTGGCATCTCGGGCGCCGCCCGGCCCTGCGGGCCGGCCGCGCGCGCGAGATCCTGGCCGAGACGCTCCCGGGCCTCCTGCGGGCGCTCGGCGGCACGGCCGACCCGGACGCGGCGCTGCTAGCCCTCGACCGGGCCTTCGCGCGGATGCCCGCGGTGACCGAACTCCTCGCCATCCTGCGCTCGCACGAGCGCCTGCGGCTCCTGTTCGCCGACATCCTCGGGACCGCGCCGCGCCTCGCCGACACGGTGGGCCTGAGCCCGCACGTCCTCGACACCGTCCTCGACGCGGACTTCGTGACGCCGGCCACCGATCCCGACACGGTGCGCGCCCAGTACCGCGCCCTGGTGGGAGAGCCGGCGAGCCACGAGGAGTTCCTCGACCGCTGCCGGGACGCCACGCGGCAGATGACCTTCGTTACGGGGGCGCGCCTCCTGTCGGGCATCCTCACGCCGCGCCAGGCCGGCGAGGCCTACACGGCGGTCGCCGAGGCGACGGTGGCGCTGAGCCTAGAGGCGGAGGAGCGCCGCTTCCGGCTGGACCACGGCGCCGTGCCGAAGGGGCGATGCTGCGTCCTCGCCCTCGGCCGGCTCGGATCGCGGCAGCTCAGCGCCGAATCCGACCTCGACCTCGTGTTCCTGTACGATTTCGACCCCGAGGACCGCACCAGCGACGGACGGCGGCCCCTCGACGCCGTGGTGGCCTACAACCGGCTGGCGCAGCGCCTGTTCGCGGCGCTGACCACCGCGACGCGGCGCGGGCGGCTCTATGCGGTCGACCTGCGGCTGCGGCCCTACGGAAGCCACAGCCCGCCCGCCGTCCAGCTCAGCGGCTTCGCAGCCTATCACGGAGGTGAAGCGGAACTCTGGGAGCACATGGCGCTCGCCCGGGCGCGCGTCGTGGCCGGCGACGCGACCCTGGGCGAAGCGGTCACGGCCGAGATCGCCGGGATCCTCGGGCGTCCGCGCGACCCGGCCGCGGTCTGCGCCGAGGCGGGGGCGATGCGCGCGCTCGTCGCCCGCGAGCGCGGCCATGGCGGCTCCTACGACCTGAAGCTCGCGCCGGGGGCGCTGTTCGACCTCGACTTCCTGGCCCAGGCCATCGTGCTGAGCCATGCCGGTGAATGGCCGGGCTGCATCGGCCTCGGCGCCGAGGTCGTCTTCCGCGAGGCCGGGGCACGCGGTCTCCTGCCGGACGGCGCCGCGGCGCCCCTCGCCGAGACCTACGGGTTCCTCGACGCGGTCTATCAGTGGCAGCGGCTGGTGATGGCCGATCCCACCGCGGAACCGTCCGAAACCGCGGCCCGGCAGATCGCCAAGGCCGTGAGCCTGCCGGACGCACGCAGCCTCGCGGCGGAACTGCGCCGCCACCGGCGCCGGAGCCAGGCCCTGCTGGCGCGGATCCGCAGGACGGTGCGATCGCATTCTGAATCCTAGAAGTGCGGGTCCAGAACCCGCCGGGCTCGGTGCGTCGACCGAGCAGCCCGTCCCGACCGGTATCGAAACCCGTCGACATCGCCTCCGCGCTCGGGCATTCAGAGCGGTCTTGGGAGGAACCATGACGGGCGCGACGACGATCTCGGGGCCTGAGCGCGAGCGGATCGCCGCGGTGCTCGCCGAGATCGCCTGCGCGGCGGGCGAGATCCTGCGCCGCTATCACCGGGGCCCCTGCCCGCACGCCCTGAAGCCGGACGGCTCTCCGTCGAGCGCCGCCGACGTCGAGGCCGAGGACCTGATCGTCGCCGCCCTGACGGAGCGGTTTCCCGGCATCGCCGTGGTCGCCGAGGAGCGCGCCCAGGACGCCACGGCGCGCCCCGGGGACACCTTCTTCCTGGTCGATCCCCTGGACGGCACCCGCGACTTCCTGGCCGGAACGCCGGATTACTCGGTCAACATCGCCCTGGTGGCCGGCGCGCGCCCCGTGGCGGCGGCGCTGGCCGCCCCCGGCCTCGGCCGGGTCTGGTGGGCGGGTCCGGCGACGGTCGAGGCCGCGGTGATCGCGGGCCGGCCGGGCACCGGCCGGCCGGTGCACGCGCGCGCCGTTTCGGAAACCGGTCTCGTCGCCCTGGGCAGCCGGCGGCACGGCGATGCCGAGACCGCCACCTGCCTCGCCGCCCTCCCCGTCCTGGAGACGCGCCAGGTCGGTTCCGCCCTCAAGTTCGGCCTGATCGCGGCCGGCGAGGCGGACATCTACGTGCGCTGCGGCCCCACCATGGAGTGGGACACGGCGGCGGGCGACCACATCGTGGCGGCGGCCGGGGGCTGCGTGGTGGTGCCGGGCGGTGGCCCGATCCGCTACGGCGAGAACGGGCCCGACCACCGCAACGGCCCCTTCGCGGCGCTGGGGGATCCGGCACTGGCGTCCCGGCTCGCCCTCCCGTCGTGCGGAAGCCGGTCGGCACAGCTCAGCGCAGGGCATCCGTGACCGGGACATCCTGCAGGCCCCGCAGGCCGGGCCAGGCCGCCTCCGCCTGCTCGGCCAGGCCCGGATCCGCCAGGAACCGCGCCCGGCGCCCAGCATCCCGGAACAGGTAGAGGCGCGCACCGATCACCGCGAAGACCAGGGGATCCGCGTCCACGAGCCGCCCGTCCAGGATGCCGGCGGCGTCGTAGCCGCCGAGGCGCGGCGCGTAGGCCCGCGGATCGTCCCGGAAGGCCTCGCGGTTGGCGCCGTTGGCGAAGCGCCAGACCTGCCCGCCCCAGGACAGTTCGAACCGCGCCGAGCCCGCCGCAGGTCCGCCCTCCAGAAAGTAGCTGACGGGGTCGAAGCCGTTGAGCGTCAGGAGCGCGATCCGCGTCCCGGTCGGCTCGGCCCGGATCGGCAAGGCCGTTCCGAGTCCGGCGGCAAGGGCACCAGCGCAGGCAAGCGTGCCAGCAAGCATGCAGGCTCGCCGCGGCCCGCTTGGCCGGCCGGGTGCGGGGTCGGGACGCGTTAACCACATCTTGCGAATTCCCTCAGAAGCTGGTCCGACTCATTCGCCCGGGCCTCGCTGGACGCGGGCCCGAATGGATGACGGCGCCCAGGCCGCTCCGGGCCGCGGGTGCGACCGCTGCCGACCGACGGGGCGGGAGCGGCACAGGTCCATCGCACGAACCGTTAATCGAACCGGGCGAGGAGACAACGATGACGGCACGAGACGATCGCAGCACCCACCGCCGCCACCTGCTGCGCGCGGGCCTCGCCCTGGCGCTCGGCTCTCCCCTCGCCGGCCTCGGCGCCGCGGGCGCGGCGCTGGCACGCGGCGAGGATCTCGACACGCCCGAGACCTTCCGCCCCGGTGAGATCGTCGAATCGGGCCACCGCTTCTTCGGCTCGGTGTCCCGCGGCCTCGCGCTCACCGTCGAGGAGGCGGGCCGGCGCTGGGGCGAGCCGAACGGCTACATCCTCGGCCAGGAGGGCGGCGGCGCGGTGGTGGCCGGCGTCCGTTACGGCGAGGGCACGCTCTACACGCGCAATGCCGGCCAGCGGCGTATCTACTGGCAGGGCCCCTCCCTCGGCTTCGACGTCGGCGGCGACGGGGCGCGCACCATGATGCTGGTCTACAACCTGCCGAACGTCCGGGAGCTGTACCGTCGCTTCGCCGGCGTCGACGGTTCGGCCTATCTGGTGGGCGGCTTCGGCATGACCGCGGTGGTGAACGACCGGATCATCGTAGTGCCGATCCGCAGCGGCGTCGGCGCGCGGCTGGGCATCAATGTCGGGTATCTCAAGTTCACCCGGGAGCCGACTTGGAACCCGTTCTGATTGTCCGGCGGGTTTCGATTTCACCCTCGCGGCCGACCTGGGCTAGAGTGGTGGCGGGCCGGGCCTTCCGGCCGGATGCGCGGGCTGTTCCCTCGTGATCGAAACGGTGATGATCTTCGCGCTGGGCTTCCTGGCGGCGAGCCTGTGCGGCTTGCTGCTGCTGCCGGCCCTCAACGCGCGCGCCACACGCCTGGAGCGGCGGCGGGCCGAGGCGCGCCTGCCCCTGTCGCCGGCTGAGATCGCCGCCGAGCGCGACTTCCTGCGGGCGCAGTTCGCCGTCCAGCAGCGCCGACTGGAGCGTCGTGTCGAGACCGCAGAGGCCAAGCGGCAAGCCGACATGGCGGCGATCGGTGCCGGGACGATGCGCGTCGCCGCCCTCACCCGCGACGTCGCGGCCCGCGACTCCGACATCGCCCTGGCCCAGGCCAAGTCCCGGGAACTCGAGACCGAACTCGCCGTCGCCCGTGAGGACGGGACGGCGAGCCTCGCCACCCTCCAGGCCCTCGAAGAGGCGCACGCGGACCTGCTCGACAGCCTCCTGGCGATGCGTCGGGGGGTGCATGCCCCGGCCGCCGGTGCGGAGGCCGGTGCGGACGCCTTGGCCCTGGCGGCCGAGCGCGACGACCTGCGCGCCAGCCTGAAGGCAGCGGAGGAAGCCCTGGCCCTGACCTTGGCGGACCGGCAGGCGGATAGGCAGGCGGATCGGACTGAGGAGCGGTCCGCGGGCCATCACGCCGGCATCGAGCGGGAGAACGCGGATCTGCGGCGGCGAATCGCGGAAGTCGCCGACGCGCTCACGAGCCCCGGCCGGATGCCGCGGGCCGCCTACCCGGTTCCGCAACCCGAGCGCGTCTGACCGCTTCCGCATCCGGGATCGAGCCCATTCGGGACGGTCCGGTACGGTGGCGCGCGACGACGGCCTTGTTTCGACCACGCAAAGGCATCATCGCAGCCCGGACTTGCCCCCATGTTTCACCTTCGACAAACGGTACGGATACCCATGCGCCTGAAGCCGATCGTCCTCGCCATCGCGGCGGCCTTCGCCCTGACGCTGCCGGTGGCGGCACAGCAGTCGAAGCGGGGGAACGAGACCCTCAAGAAGTACTGCACCGGCGATTACCTGACCTACTGCGGCAACCTGGCTCCCGACGATCCGGCCACAGATGCGTGCTTCCAGAAGAACTGGAAGAAGCTTAGCGAGAATTGCCGCCGCGCCATCGACGCCTACGAGGCCGAGCAGGAGCAGAGCGCGCCGCCCAAGGGTCGGCAGGGGTCGCAGGGCGGCAAGGAACGCCGGGGCTGAGGGTCGTGGCCGCCCTGTGGCGGCTGCGCGCTCGCGCCGGGGCGTGGCAACGGCTAAGGTAGCGCTTCCGCCGGCCCTCGCGGGCCGGCGCCGAGCCCGCCGGACCCTCGCGCGATGTTGTCGACCCCTGCCCTGAAACGTCTGGCCGTGTCCGGCCTCGTCGCCCTCGCGGTCTCCGCCTGCGGGCGGCGCGGAGCCCTCGAACCGCCCCAGACATCCGCTCCCGCCAAAGCCGCCGCGCAGGCGGGCACGGACACGGTGAGCGGCCGCAGGACGCTGCCGGTCTCGGTGGGTCTCGGCGGCGGCGCGCCCGAGCCGGACCCGGCCGCGGTCCGCGCGGGCGACGAGCTGTCCGTGGCGGCCGTGCCGCCGGGCGGCACCGACGCGCCGGTGGAGACCAGCCGCGGGGCACGCCGCCGCTACCGCGTCCCGAAGGAGCCTTTCATTCTGGACCCGCTGCTGTAGAGGGCGGGGGCCGGAGCGCCGCTCCGCGCCGTCGTGCCGTGCCGCCGGGAACCCGGAACGCGCGTCGGCCCGCGGCCGGATGTTTCACGGGAAACAGCCCAGCGCCCCGGCGCCAGACGAGAACACGGCCGAGATGCACCACTTCCAGTACCGCGACGGGCACCTGCACGCCGAGGATGTCGCCCTGACGAACCTCGCCGCGGAGGTCGGCACCCCGTTCTACTGCTACAGCACCGCCACCCTGGAGCGGCACTACCGCGTCTTCGCGGAGGCCTTCGCGGGCGACGATGCGCTGGTCTGCTTCGCCATGAAGGCGAACTCGAACCAGGCTGTCCTGCGTACCCTCGCGGGCCAGGGCGCCGGCATGGACATCGTCTCGGGAGGCGAACTGCACCGGGCCCTGGCGGCCGGGGTCGATCCCGGCAAGATCGTCTTCTCGGGCGTCGGCAAGACCCGCGCCGAGATGGAGGCGGCGCTCACTGCCGGCATCTTCTGCTTCAATGTCGAGAGCGAGCCGGAGCTGGCACAACTCTCCGAGGTCGCCGTGGGCCTCGGCCTCAAGGCACCGGTCTCGATCCGGGTGAATCCGGATGTGGATGCCGGCACGCACGCCAAGATCTCCACCGGCAAGTACGAGAACAAGTTCGGCATCCCGATCACCCGGGCCCCGGCGGTCTACGCCGCGGCCGCGTCGCTGCCGGGCCTCGCGGTGCACGGCGTCGACATGCATATCGGCAGCCAGATCACCGACCTCGCTCCCTTCGCCGACGCGGCGCACTTGCTCGCCGACCTTGCCCGGCAGCTGATGGCCGCTGGCCATCCCCTGCGCCACATCGATTTCGGCGGCGGCCTCGGGATCCCCTACCGCGACGACAACGCCCCGCCGCCGGATCCGGCCGCCCTGGCGGCGACCCTGCGGCCCCACTTCGCGCCGCTGGGTTTGCGGCCGGTCTTCGAGATCGGCCGGATGATCGCCGGCAACGCCGGGATCCTGGTGACCCAGGTGCTGTACGTGAAGCACAGCGAGGGGCGCACGTTCGTGATCGTCGACGCGGCGATGAACGACCTGATTCGCCCGACCCTGTACGAGGCCTATCACGGGCTGCGCCCGGTCATCGAACCCGGCCCGGAAACCGCGCATCACGTGGTCGACGTGGTCGGCCCGGTCTGCGAGAGCGGCGACTATCTCGCGCTGAACCGCGAGATGCCCGCCGTGAAGGCCGGTGACCTGATCGCCGTGATGAGCGCTGGCGCCTACGGGGCGGTCCAGTCCGGCACCTACAACACCCGGCCGCTCGTGCCGGAGGTCCTGGTCCGGGGAGACCGTGCCGCGATCGTGCGGCCGCGCGTCGACGTCGCGGCCCTCGTCGCCCTCGACCGCCTGCCGGACTGGCTGGAGTGAGGGGGGCTCGGACGGGCGGCGGGTTCGCCGGACCCGCCTCCGCGATGTCGGCGGGTCCGGCCAGTCCCCTACCCGTGTCGGTGTTCATCATCGCCCACAACGAGGTGGATCGGCTCGGCGCGACGATCCAGGCGGTGCGCGACCTGACCGACGACCTCGTGGTGATCGATTCCGGTTCCACGGACGGGACGCAGGCGCTCGCGGCCTCGCTCGGCGCGCGGGTGATCCACAATCCCTGGCCGGGCTACGGCCCGCAGAAGCGGTTTGCCGAGGATCAGTGCCGGCATACCTGGCTCCTGAACCTCGACGCCGACGAGGTGGTGCCGGAGACGCTCGCCCGGGAAATCCGTACCCTGTTCGTCTCGGGCGAGCCGCGGCGGCCGGCCTGGCGGGTCGGGATCGCCGAGATCTTCCCGGGTGAGGGCCGCCCGCACCCGCTCGCCTACACGCTGACCCCGGTGCGGCTCTATCGGAAGGATCGGGGCCGCTACTCCGCCTCTCCAGTCCACGACCGCGTCGCCCTGGAGCCCGGCGTGACGCCGGGGCGGCTCAAGGGCGTGATCCACCATTTCTCGGTGCGCTCGCTGGGCGACCAGCTGGACAAGCTCAACCGCTACTCGGACCAGCAGGCGGACGATCTCGAGGCGCGGGGCGTCGTGATCCCGGACTGGCGCGTCTTCGTCGAGTTACCGGGCAACTTCCTCAAGGCCTATCTCGGCCGCCGCCATTTCGTGCGCGGCACTTACGGCTTTCTGACGGCGATGAACTACGCGATCTCGCGTCACCTGCGCGTCGCCAAGCACGTGGAACGCCGCCGCCTCGCCGCCGCCCGCCGGGATCGGGTTGACCCGCCCGATCCGACCTTCTAGAGCCAGAGCGCCGGAGACGTGGCCGAGCGGCTGAAGGCACTCGTTTGCTAAATGAGCATACCCAGAAATGGGTATCGAGGGTTCGAATCCCTCCGTCTCCGCCACCTATGCGCGACCCTTGCTAAGTCGTTGTAATTTAGCGAAGTGCAGGATCATCTACACCGCCGTTTGATCCGATTTGTAACCGCCGCCCTTGAGTTCGTTTGTAACCGTCGGAGTGGTCATCCACAGGATCGACGGTCCGTTCTCTCAGAGGGCAGCCGTTATGATCGTCCCGCGGGGCGATCACAGCCATGGATGGTGGTGCCTCGGTGACGAGTCGAACATCACTCTCTGGATTTTCAGTCCAGCGCTTTCACCGGTTCAGCTGCTGGGGCTTGGGAAAGATTTTCCCACCGCGCCGAGGGTTCGCAAAGGGCGGCGGCTTGGGCCGCGATCTCGCTGGAAGCGGGCCAGCGACCGCACCGCCTCGGCTTCATCAATCGGCGGGCACGGCGGCTCCCGGTCGTGGGCGGCGCGCCACTCCATCAGTAGGATCTCGACGTAGTGGTCGACCAGTTCCTCGCGGAGCTCGGGGTTGTAACGGACCAGGCGAACGAGCGGGTCGATGCGGCCTGCCTCCTCGGCGCGGTCAAGCTCGCAGATGATGTCATCTTTCAAGATGAAGTTCCTCCGCACGTTTTTGCCTGCGCCGTGGGTCGGTCTCGGCCAAATGCGATGGAATCAGGGACGCTGCTGCTGTTTGCTTGCGCTCCGCCCGAAAGTATCTCGGCCGAGTTGAGCGCCCTGCTTGGAGGGACCGGCGGGCATTCGGGAGCGTGGAGACGGCCAAGATAGGGGCGGAGCGCAGCTGGCTCTCTCTGTCGCGGGCCTAAACCTCCGGCTGGAAGAACGCGCCTTGGCGAAAGGTCAGAATGCGTTATCCTCGACCGAGAGGCCGTTAATCGCGATCAGGTAGAGTGGATGACCGGAGGCGAGCGTTGGATCCGGTTTCTCCGGCAGTACGGCCCTATACCCCGCAACGACAACATGTTCGACGAGCACATCCGCCGCTCGTCACGGCGCCTAGGCATTCGGCCGCCGGCGTTTCCTCATCCCCTCGAACGGGCGGTGCTCGACACCGTCCGCGACGCGGGTAAGGAAGGCGGGCTGATCGTCCTCACCGGGACGGCGGGCGACGGCAAGACGCATCTTTGCGGAAAGCTCTGGGAAGCGTTCGGCGGCGACCCCGCGGCCTGGGCTTCCGACGAGACGTTCCATGAGACCTCGGCGACAGTCGGAGGGCTTGTCGTAAACGTGTCGGTCATCCGTGACCTGACCGCGCTCGCCTCCGGCGGCGTCGGTGGTTACGCGTCCAAGCGCGACCTCTTGCTGGAGGCCAGCCGCGCGGCGCTCGGCGAAGGCGGGGGCGGCTGGTTCGTCCTGGCCGCCAACGACGGGCAGCTCGTCGAGTCGTGGCGCCGGCTGAGCGACGACCCGGCGGGGCTGCGCGTGCATCAGCTGATCGAGGCGCGACTGGTCGGCGAGCCCGATCCGGAAGACGCGCCCGCCCTGCGCTTCTTCAACCTCAGCGACACGCCTTGCCCGGAGATCCTCGACCTCGCGCTGGACGCAATCGTCTTGCACGAGGGCTGGGCGGCGTGCCAGGAGGAAGCCGTTCCCGACGGCTTCTTCGGCCCCAGATGCCCGATCCGCCGCAACTACGAGCTCCTGCGGACCGAGCAGGTCCGTTCGCGGCTGCGCGCGCTGTTCGAGCTTTGCGAGTACGCCGAGCTCCACACCCCGATCAGGCGCGTCCTGATGCTGCTCGCGAACGCGATCCTGGGTCACCCGCTCGCCCGGGACCGCCTGCTCCAGGCGGCGGACGTGCGCGAGGTGGTCGCGGCGGGTACGGAGGGACAGGCAAGCCTATACGCAAACCTTTTCGGCTCCAACCTCGGCGCGACCAAGCGCCAAGGTCTTGAGATCTTCGACTACCTCGCGCGTTTCGGCATCGGGCAGGAGACGACGAACAGGATCGACAACATCATCGTGTTCGGGAGCGAGGACGACGTCCTGCGTCCATACCACGACGTCCTCCTGGCCGCCGACGACCTCTACGGAGCGACCGACCGGTTCCGCGCCGCACAACGCGAGTACCTGGAAGAACCCTCTGAGGGCGAGGGCGGCGAGTTTCTGGAGATGCTGGCCGACCAGAGGCGCGCCCTCTTCTTCAAGATTCCGGACGAGCAAGCGGACGACCTTTCGCTCTGGAACCTCACCGTCTTCACCCGCGCGGGCGAGTACCTCAGGGACGTCGCTGCGGTGGCCAAGGCGGGGGGACGCGTCCAGCGCCGCATCGTCGCCAAGCTGGCTAATGGGCTCAACCGCGTCTTCACTGGGTTGCTGGTCTCAACCGACCGGGAGCTGCTCCTCGCCAGCAATCTCGCGACGTCGGGGGGCGGCACAAGCCAGCTCCTGGAGGACCGCATCTCCGTCGCGCCGCGCCGGCGCGAGCGGGTGGACGTCGGTTTCGCTGGAGGCCTCCCGACCCTGGAGGTGCACTTCGACCAGGAGGTCAGCCGATCCCTCGCGCTGAACCTGACCCGCTACGAGTTCCTCGTGCGGGTCGGCGAGGGCGCCCTGCCAGGCAACTTCTCGCGGGAGTGCCTTGAGGACATCCTGGCGTTCAAGAGCTCGCTCCTTTCAGCCATGCAAGCCTCGCGCCCGACCGAACAGGCCGACGGCATAACGTTCCGCCTGCTCAGCCTGGACCATACCGGCAATCCCCGGGACGAGGTGATCGAGGTGCCGGCATGAGCGTCGCTCCCGCCGTCGCGGCACCGCCGCCTCCCGCACAGGACCACCCCGACAACAAGCTCTGGATAGACGAGCAGATCTGGGGCCACCGGCTCTGGGACTCTCAGAGCCCGTGGCTGATCCTAATGGAGTTCCTCGTCGTCGCCGAGGCCCAGCACCGGGCCGGGGCCCTCCTGGCGGACGGCAGCCCGTACCGCCTCCAGTATCGTCCGCGTAAGCGCATGTACCTGCGCAACATCCTGTACAACAACGAGAGCCTCGTCAGGATCGCCGAACGATACGCTGACGACGGCACCGCCTGGGCGAAGTGGCTGGAGTGGATGGGCGAGAACGCTCAGGCGGTACCCTCGCGGGACTTCTCGTACCTCCGCGCCCGTTTCCCGTCATTCCGCGAGTTCGTGGCGCTGGTCGGGATGCTGCGCTCGTCAACCATCGAGGCCGGCTC
Source organism: Methylobacterium sp. A49B (assembly GCF_053346215.1). Taxonomy (NCBI): domain Bacteria; kingdom Pseudomonadati; phylum Pseudomonadota; class Alphaproteobacteria; order Hyphomicrobiales; family Methylobacteriaceae; genus Methylobacterium; species Methylobacterium sp. A49B. Next base: position 45,088 of record NZ_JBKFBO010000071.1, on the reverse strand, counting down.
CAACAAGCGCTGGAGCTCGCGCTTCGTGTTCCCGTTCGGGCCGCACGCGCTATACGAGGACCTCAACGTCGCGTCCGGCAACGCGAGCCGCGAATACATCTACTTCGGGCTCCCGGGCGAATTGCTCTACCAGATGCTCGCTCGCTCGGATCGCGCAGGCGAGCTCGCGACGCATTTCGGGCGGGCCTTCGAGGGCGGCGATCCGTCGGACCGCCTGCTCGGCAAGATGCAGCCAGACATCCCCGAGGATGTCCACGTGCGCGGGAACAGCTATCTCCCATTCGAGCGCCACCCGTGTTTCGATGCGCTCGCCGAGGATTGGGCCGCCATCCTTGGCCAGGGCTTGCCGCGCTTCGACGCCTACCCCCACCTCGCCACGCTGGGGGCCCTGCACATCCTGCTCTATCAGCTACGCGTCGCCGCGGAGGTGCTCGGCGAGGACCGTCCGTCGCTGGTCTGCGAGGTGGTCGCACCCCGCAAGACCCTGGTGCGCGAGCTCTCGGTGGCCAGCTACGCCCGCAACGATGGGCTTCCCGCGCGTGCGGTCGAACGCTACGTCGCATCGATCGGCGAGAGCGGGGAATGGCTTCGCGCCGCCGTCGAGCCCGACGGCTTCGCGCTCTGCAAGGCGCTGATGAGCGGCCGCGTTCGCTGGCCGCAGAAACCCGATGACTACGTCGGTCCCCCAGAGCCGGAACGCCTGCTCGCCGACCTACGGCGCACCGCGCTAGCGCGGCATCGGCAGCACGTTGCCCAGGTCCACCGCAGCTACGGGGCGGGCGTGGGGCTCGTCTCGCGCCGCGGAACGAACCGCTTCCGCTACGCTCCGACGGACGCGTTCCTGAAGGCTGTCATCCTCGCGAACGTCGAGGTGCGTATGGAATTCTCGGCGTTCCTCGCCCTCCTGCACGAGCGCTACGGACTCGTTTTCGGCGACCGTGAGGCCGCTGCAGTCCTGGAGGCCGGGGACGTCGACTTCAAGGCGTTCCAGGCAAACGCGGACCGCCTTGAGAGGCGGTTGAAGGCGCTGGGTCTCCTGCGGCGGCTGTCCGACGCCTGCGCCTATGTCGAAAATCCCTTCCGCAGGGCTGCCCGATGACCGTCCTAGAACTGCTGGGGCGCCTCGCCGTCCTGTACCTGCGCGAGCAGCTGCCGACCGAGATGGACACCGAGGCGGGGACTGCGCGGTACGCCCTCGACTGCCTCGGCGCCCAGATCACCGCGGCCATCGGTCTCGCGGTGCTCGCCGATCCGTTTCTCTCTCCCCGGATCGAGGTGAAGCTGCCCGGGAAGCTCGTCGGAGGCTCGCAGCTGCCGCCGGATGCACTCACCGACCTCCCAGCGACGCACTTCCGGAACGCAACCTGCACGAAGTCGGCCTTCCTCCTCGCGAACGTCGGCGACGAGGAGCAGCAATCCTTGCAGGAAGCGGCAAGGGTGGGGTCAGCGGAGCTCCTGGACCGACCGGACCTCTGGGTGCGCGCCGCCGCGGACGACCTCGCCCTGTCCGAGGCGGACGCGCGCTGGTGGGAGAAGGCCCTGGCTGGCTTGCGTGACCTTCGGGTGGCGTCCCTAGAGCGCTTCGCCGGCTACGTGCTGCGGACCCGGGCGGCCGTCGAGGTCGAGGGATTGCCGCTCGTCCACGCGCTCGGCGCGGCAATGCCGGCGCTACGGCTTCCCCGCGACCAGTGCTACTTCCTCGCGGTCAAGGAAGGCGTCCGCGGCCGGGCCTCCGCCTGGAAGGCGCAGTTCTCCTCCGCCCGGACCCGGCGCGAGGGGCTGCTCGTCAAGCAGACGAGCGCGCAGCTCGCGCTCGGCGAGGACGAGCTCAGGAAGGCGTTCGACCGGGTGCGGGACGTCATTCCCGCTGTCCATCACGGGGCCGTGGAGACGTTCATCGCCGCCCCAGCCGGCTGGAATGAGGCCGCGGCCGCGCTCGCCGAATGCGAGTGGGAGGACGTCAAGCCGCTGTTCGACGGGCTCCAGCGCGAGAAGTTCAACCTCGGCCGCCGCACCCTGGAGTTCTACGAGGAGGGCGAGCCGGGCGTGCTGTCGGAGGATGACAGGCAGTACCTGGAGCGGCTCTCCTCGCGCCGCACGACCGAGGCGTCCCCGGACGACATAACGTTCTACGAGAGCCGCCGGACCGAGTTTAAGGAAGACCGCAAGCTCAAGTCCGCTTGGGACCGCTTCGTCTACGGCCGGCCCTTCGAATGCGCCGATTTCCTCGTGGGGCTGGCCTCCTCGCTCGAACCTTTGATCAATCGCTCCCCGCCGGGCACCGGACGCCGGCTGCGGGTCCGCTGCGATCGGGCGACCAAGCGCGAGCTGAGGGACCTGAACGTCGAGGCCGGCACCTACTTCGCGCTTCGCTACGCGGGCCTCCGCGCTCTTCTGGGCGAACGGGTGACGTGGGACGTCGGCCAGCTCTTCGAGTTCCCGAACCTGCTGGCCGAATGGCGTGCCGCGGGTTCGTCAAACCTGAACCGTTCGCAGTCCAAGGCGGCGCTCCAGCTTCGGTTCAACCTTGAACTGGAAACGGACCTCGGCTCAGGCGGAACGGACACGCATTCGGCCCAGCTCGTCTGGGTGTACGAGTCGGACGCGGTCGTGAGCCAATTCGCGTCCGATTGGGAACGGCTGGAGGCGCGCCCCCTCACCACCTGCCGCGCGAGCCGAGAACAGTCGGGCGCGCGAGCCCGAGCCTCCACTATCGACCTATCCGACGTGCGCACCCTCGTGCCGGCTTTCGACCGCGACCGCGGCTCGTTCATCCCGGTCTACAAGCGCGAGCGGGACCTCGGCGCGACCTGGCGCACGAACCTCGCGGCGAGGCGGGCGGAGGGCAAGCTGACCGAGGCGGATTCGGCCGCGATGCTGCAGGCTTTTGAGGCTTTCGAGACCGCCTACGGTTCCGCCATACGGGATTTCCGAACCGCAGGGGCCGGGTCAGCCGGCAATCTCGCCCAGGCGCGGGCCTACGCGGACCTGCTCCAGGAGGTCGTCGACCGCGCGCCGGGCGACAGGAACCGCGAAGGGCTGCTGAGACCCCTCCTCCAGATCGGCACGGCCGTTGTCGACGGCGGTTCGCCGGCTTCAGTCGTGCTTCCTTGGCACCCCCTGCGCCTGGCCGCCGCGTGGCGAAAGGCTCAGCTCATAGGAGGTCTGGTCCGCCGGCTCGTCGAACCCGGCGAGCTCCTCTTTGGCGACACGCGCCTGTTCTTCAAGGACGTGAGGCGCGACCTGGGGCATCCATTCTACCCGGAGGTCGTCCTGGGTTGGTCGGGCGACCAACCCGCCGTGCTCGCCGCGACTGACTTCGTCCAGGAATACAGCCTGCACGAGTCGCCGGTCGCGGGCCCGGACGTCGACACCAACGAGAGCCCGGCCGACGGGGCCGCGACCGTGATCGACCTGGTCCGACGCTACCTGGCGCTTCATCCCCACGAGCGCGCCAACATGGCGGTCGTCCTGTTCAACTGCGACTCGGCCCGTCTCCCGCAGGCCGTGATCGACCGCCTCGGATCGATGGACGAGGACGGTGAGGACACGCGTTGCCAACTGCTGCTGCGCCACGTCGATCCAGTCCGTCTTCGCGACCTGTACCGCTCCCTCCAGGAGAGCACGACCACGGAGGCCGCCACGGCGGGGGCCAGCGAGGCGGCACAGGACTTCATGTCCCGGCTCCGCATCTCCGTCGCCGCCGACGAGGCGCCCCCGCCCGACCCACGGGACGGGCGTCCGTACGACATCGTCTTCTCGCAAGACGTGGTCTCCCGCCACGCCAGGCTTGAGTGGCTGCCCGTCGACGGCACGCCCGCCGCGACCGAGGTCCTGCTGCCCTCGCGATGGTCCCGACGCCGACCGGCGGCCGACGACGACCTCAAGTCCGCCAGCTATCTCTGCTGCCCGGTGCAGGGCGAGGAGGGATGGGCCTACCTCGACGCCGTCGCCCGCATGACGCTTGGGGACGCAGCGGTCGACGGAAGGCGGCTGGTGCCCGCGCGGCAACTCGACTTCCGCGACGAGCGCACGGCGCGCATTTTCGAGGAGACCCACAACCTCGCGAACTGGGTCGCCAACTACGACGAGCTCTTGGACCGGAGGCAGCTGCTGAACCAGCGAGTCCGCATCATCCGGTTCCGGCAGACGGACACGTACGGGCGGAACCTCGTCGTGTCGTCGAGTGCCTCGCTCGCCCTTCTGCGCTCGATGGTCGGCGCGAGGCTTCGGGCTCTAAACCTCGACCTCGACGACTCGGCGCGCGCGAAGCTGGTCGACAGGATGATCGACGACGCCAACGAGGTGTCCGGCGACATCGTCCTGCGCGCGGCGCGCCGGGGGCGCAGCGCGAGCGAACTGATCGGCCTCGTCCTGAGCCGCTACCTCGTGAGGAAGGAACTAGGCGACCGGATGGTCGGCTGGTACTTCCTCGACGACTACGCGGCATGGCTCGGACAACGCGAGGAACATCTCGCCGACTTGCTCGCGCTTGCGCCGCGAGTCACGGAGGGAGGCTACCGGCTCGACCTGATCGTGTCCGAGGCGAAGTACGTCCACGCCGACGCGACTGCGAAGGCCCGGCGCGACTCGCAGAAGCAGCTACGAGAAACCCTCCTCCGGATGACGGAAGCGCTGCACGCCTCGCCCGCGCGAATGGACAGAGATGCTTGGCTCGGCCGCCTGGCGGACCTATTGATCGACGGCATCCGCGTGCCCGCGGCGAGCGGTATCGACCTGGCCTCGATCGCCCGGGCGGTCCGAGAAGGCCGATGCGAGATCGCCGTGAGGGGCTACTCGCACGTGTTCGTTCCGGACCCGGCGGACGGCCCGGACTTATCCGCTGCCGTCGAGGTGCCGGGTCTGAGCTCATCGTACCAGGAGACCTACGGCCGGGCCCGGGTACGCGAGCTGGTGGCGAGCTACGGCCTCGACCGCGACCCCTCTGACATACGGCGTGCGATCGGGATGGAGGATGGCGCCGGCTCGACGACCTATACGCCAGACGCTGGTGCCAGTCCGGTTGCATGGCCAAGTCCGGAGGACACGACGGACCCCATCGATCCTAGTGCCGTGCAGGCCCAAGCCGGCGCGAAGCCAGTCCACTCTGCGGCACCGAAAGACCGGTCGGCCGCGAACGGGACATGGGCCGACCCAGAGGTCGCCAGCCTCCTCGCCGAGCCAGAAGCAGGCGCGTCCTCGGAAGAGGACGAGCGCTGGCTCAAAGAAGTGTCGATCGCGACACGCAGCGCACTCCAGCAGCTCAGGTTCCAGGCGAAGTCGGTGTCGTCCACGCTCACGCCGAACAGCGCCCTCCTCAAGTTCGCCGGGACCTCATCCCTGACGGTCGAGCAGGTCGTCCGGCGCCGCTCGGAACTACTGACGACCTACGGCCTGAACGTCGTCTCCGTGCGCGCGGAGCCCGGAGCCGTGGCGCTCGCGGTCGAGCGGCCCCGCCGGCAACAGGTGGGGATTCGAGCCCTTTGGTCGCGCTGGCAGCCACCGACTGGAAGTTGGGGAAACCAGGATCTTCTAGTTGGCGTGCGCGAGGACGACAACGAGCTCCTGGTGCTGTCACCAGGACGTGCTCATGCGCCGCACACGCTCATCGCCGGCAGCACGGGCAGCGGAAAGTCGGTACTCATGCAAAACCTGATCCTCGGGATCGCGGCCACGAATACGCCGGAGCAAGCGCGAATCGTACTCATCGATCCGAAGCAAGGGGTGGACTACTTCGCATTCGACAACCTCCCGCATCTCGACGGAGGCGTAATCGATGACCAGGACGCGGCGTGCGGACGGCTGCAGGCGCTCGTCGCCGAGATGGACGCCCGCTACGCGCGCTTCAAGGCGGCACGGGTGAACAATCTCGCCGCCTACAACGCCAAGGTCGCGTCGACCGAACGGCTCCCCGTGATCTGGCTCATCCACGACGAGTTCGCGGAATGGATGCTGGTCGAAGACTACAAGCGGGAAGTCTCGTCCTCGGTCGGACGGTTGGGGGTGAAGGCGAGGGCCGCCGGCATCCACCTGATCTTCGCGGCACAGAGGCCGGACGCGAACGTCATGCCGATGCAGTTGCGCGCCAACCTAGGGAACCGGCTGATCCTGCGCGTGGACTCGGAAGGGACCTCAGAAATCGCGCTCGGCGAGAAGGGGGCCGAGCGCCTCCTCGGAAAGGGGCACGTGCTGGCCAAGCTGGAGGGGGAACGTGACCTTTGCTACGCGCAGGTGCCGTTCGTGGATGACGCCTTCCTCTCCGGCCTGGTCGCGACGAGAGCCAACCGTGCGGCCTGACCCCGTAATGGCTGGCGGCCCTGCCGCTTGGCTGGCAGCCCGCATAATGGCTCCAACCGACCGTCCGGGCCAAGCGTCGCGACCAACGCCCGACGCCGCCATGCCTGCGCGATCCTGAGGACCCCGTGGCCTTTCGCATCGCCGCACGCACAATCCTGGAACTCGGAGCCGAGCTCATCAGCTCCGACGGGATCGCGATCTACGAGTTGATCAAGAACGCAATCGACGCAGGATCCCGGCGCGTCCGCATCGACGTGCAAGTCGCGATTCCGAGGAGCCTCTACAACACGCTGGTGGAAGAGATCGATACCCATCCCGGGCCGTCGTCTACGCTGAAGGCGACCTTGCTGCAGTCGCTCGAAGAGGTCGAGCCTTCACGGCGCGATGCGCTCGCGGCCTCTCTTGAGGCGCTGCAGACGGGCGGGGACATCGCTGCAGCCCTGGCCGCTTGGTACGCCGAGCACAACTTCATCGCCGTGCGGGACACCGGACACGGTATGAACCTGGACGACCTGAACGAGGTCTACCTCACGGTCGGCACGCGATCACGGCTGCGGGACAAGGCGCTACCGCGCGCGGCCGGAAGCCGACCGCCCCTCGGAGAGAAAGGCGTCGGGCGCCTCTCTACTATGCGGCTGGGCGAGAGCCTGCTCGTCGAGACATCTAAGGCGGGGGAGAAAGACACGAGCGAGCTGTTCATCGACTGGAACGCCTTCAGCCACGCCTCCGATGCCATGCTGGAGGATGTCCACGTCGAGCCACGCCGAGGCAAGCCCAAGCCAGACGCATCGAAGTCGGGGACCGTGGTGACCGTGCGCGGCCTCCGCTCGGACTGGGATCGCCGCAAGCTGGAGACGATCGCTCGCGAGGAGTTCGCGAAGCTCGTCGACCCGTGGGCCGGCGACACCGCCAACCGGATTATCCGCCTGACGTTCAATGGTGAGCACGTCGCCATTCCGGAGATCGAGCGTCAGTACCTTGAGCTCGCCCATGGCCACTGCGAGGCCGCGCTAGAGTTCCAGGAGGGCATGCCGGTCCTGCGTGGAAGGGTCGAGTACAGACTCAGAAAGAAAGAGAAAACATTCAGGCTCGGCGCGGCGGAGATCCTCTCCTCGGCGGGTGGAGCGTCGCTGGCCGCCCTGAGGTCGGTCGGCCCGTTCGACATGGAGATGTGGTGGTTCAACCGTATCCTGATCGCGGGGCAGGAAGGTCTCGGGACCAAGAAGGAGATTCTAGAAAAGATTGGCCAGTGGTCGGGCGGCCTCATGCTGTTTAGGGACGGGTTTCGGGTGAACCCCTACGGCAGCGGAGAAGACGACTGGTTAGAGCTCGACAGGCGCGCGTTCGCTTCGAAGGGTTACAAGCTGAATCGCCAGCAGGTCGTCGGCCGCGTCCGGATCTCATGGGAGAACAGGGGGCTGCAGGACCAGACTAACCGGGAGGGGCTCGTCTCCACGCCCGAGAAGCACGTCCTCACGGCGTTGCTGCGCCACATCCTTCTAGGCGAGTTCAAGACGTTCATCGAGGCCGAGGACAAGGCGGCCCGCGTCCAGGAACGCACGACGCTTGAGACGGTCGCCGAACGGATCGAGTCCGCCCAGGACGAGGTCGCGGACAAGCTCCGTCGCATCGAAGAAGTCTTGCCGAAGGAGCATCGCGCGCTCGCGAAGCAAACCTCCAGCGTCGTGAAGGAGCTGAGTGTCTACGTCGACGAGGCGAAGGAGCTCGGTGAGGAGTATGTCCGGGACCGCGCCCAGCTCGTCTACCTGGCCGGGATCGGCCTGATGGTAGAGTTCATCCTCCACGAGCTCGACCGCGCTACGTCCGGTACCCTCGCGACGCTCAAAGGCGTGAGCGCGGGGAAGCTGGATCGGGAAACAACGGCTTCCTTGAGCGTGCTGAAGGACCAACTCGAAACCCTGAACAAGCGCGTGGCCAACCTCGATGTGCTGGGCACGACCCGCCGCCAAGTGAAGACGAACTTCGACGTCAAGCAGACAATCGCCCGCATCGTCGACGGACGGGCCGGAGAGGCGCGACGGAGAGGGATGCAGGTCGGCGGCAGTTACGCAGATCCCGGTTCTTGGACGATCCGGGGCGTCCCGGGGATGTTCCTGCAGATCATCGAGAACCTGGCGGCGAACTCGTTCTACTGGTTGGCCCGGCAGGTGGAGGTCGAAAATGGCTTTATCCCACGCCTGACCATCGACACCGATCCAGCTGGAGGCACGGTGACGGTGACGGACAACGGTCCAGGCATCGACCCGACGATGGCCGAAAGCATCTTCGAGCCGTTCGTGACCCGAAAGCCCGCCGGCGAAGGTCGTGGGCTCGGGCTCTACATCTCCCGTGAGGTCGCGACGAACCAGGGCTGGCGCTTGGACCTAGTGCGCGAGCCCACGGTCCGTCCCGACCGCTACAACACCTTTGTCCTGGAACTAGCTGGCAAGAGCGTCCGATGAGCTATCAAGAAGCGCTCCGTGCTGCGTTCGAAACGAGCCAAATTAAGCGAATCGCGATCGTCGACGACGCCTACGACCTGCCTCGCCATGCGACCATAAAGCCAGAACGGTTGGGAGAATTCGAAGCGGGCTTCGAGGACGCCGTCGACGAGGATAGTGAGGCCGCCTCGGTCACCGCTGTCTGCGCTGCGCTGGCCTTGGCTCCCGACGCCATCCCCGACAAGGTGCGCAGCGACGACGAGGCCCTTGGAAAGCTCTGGGAACTTTACCGAGGCGCGGAACGCGAGACGCCTGTCTCAAAGCTTCTGCGTCCGCTTTTCGTCGAGTTCGACGTCGACAGGAGGGACAAGCGACGGCAGCTGGAGAGCTTGGAAGCCTTGATCGAGGACGCGAGCGGGATCGTCCCCGAACGGTTCGACTCACAGGCCCAGGCGACGGACCTCGTCACTTACGAGCTCGTCTTCCTAGATTTCTACCTTGAGCCCCCGGGGGGCCTGGGCGAGCTCGGCGGTGCGGGCCGCGAGCGGTCGATCGTGTTTCTGAAGGAGCTCATCAAGGCCTCAGCGAACCGGACGCCGCTCGTCATGCTAATCTCGTCCGAGGCGAAGGCCGACGACCTTGAGACCTTCCGTGAGGAGGCCGAGGTCCTCGCTAGCGCCATACAGTTCCTTCCCAAGAAACAGGTAGAACTCGATCCTTTCCGCGCTCAGGGCGTCCTGCTGGGCCTCGTCGCGAGACGCCGGGAAGTGGAGGCGCTCTGGGAGTTGCTCGACCATTGGAAGACCAGTGTCAGAGCCGCCTCCAGCGAACTTCTGGACTTGGTCCGACAGCTCGACCTCACCGACTACAGCTACCTCCAGGAATACCGCTTGAACAACGAGCGCATTCCCCTGTCCGCGTATCTAATCTGGCTGTTCAACGGTTATCTCGCCGACCGGGTCGAGGAACGGTTCCGCGACAACGTGGCGAGCAAGCTGGTGGAGAAGATCGCTTCGAAGGCGACTTCCTCCGGACGGGTCGCGCCAACGCCCGCAATCGCCTCACTCTATGGCGCAGTAACTGCCTCGGCCGTTCAAGCCGGAAGCGATGCGTTCAAGCCGATTGCGTGGGCCGGCGACATCTTCTTGGGCGTGGAGCGCTACGACATCATCTTCGGCCGCGCGCACGGGCCCAAGCCGCCACCGCTGCCCTACCCTATGCCGGACGTGCTCGGGATCATCACCCCGGCGTGCGATCTTGTGCCGGGGCGGTCGAGCTCCGACAGCTTGAAGACCGTCACCGCGCTCGGTGGCACGCTCGTGCCACTGTCGGAGGTGAAGTCGCCGACCGTCCACTTCATCGTGATCAACAAGCAACCCTTCCACATCGAATGGAACGCTAAGTGGCCGGTCACAATTCCCGTCGAGCAGCTGAACGGAGAGAGCGCATTCGAGGGGCGCTATTTGTGGGTCGGACGGATCCGCGAACCCTATCACGCTGACTTGCAACAGACCCTGGTCCGCCAAGTCGGACGGATCGGGCTGCCGGTCGTGCCGACCATGCCTCAGTCGCTCGGCGTCAGGATCATGGTCCGCGGCCCGGACCGCGCTTACCGCGTGGCCCTGGAGCGGAGGGCGGAGGAACGCTGCGCTTGGTCATTCCAGACGACGAAGGGGGAGCGCGTCTACCACCTCCGTGAAGACGTTGCGTGGCTGGTTCGCGACTGGGTCAAGGCCAACCGAGAAACCTTTCCGGACGAGCATCAAGGGAAGCTCGCGTCGAAGGTGGAGACCAGCGCCTTCGTATCCGCCCTACAGGAAGCCGTGATGATCAGGCGCGACACGCACGAGTTTGGCGCGGCGAGCGTGCGCATCCGCATCGTCGACCATTTGGACGGACAGACCGGGAAGGAGTGCGAGCAGCTTTTCGTCGTCTATCTCGGCAGGCATGCGCCTGCGGCGGCGAGCACGGACGCCGCCGGCGAAGTTCCGAAGCGGGAGAGCGCAGTCGTCAACGCCTCGGCATAGCCCTGTCCCGTTAAAGTCGGAGCTGGGCGGAAGACGACGGGCTACGGATGCGGAGCCTCACTATCTGGCAGACCGACGGTTGCCTAGCTTGGCCGCTTTACCACACACCGGTGATCCTGATCGGTCGAGTGTCGACCGGCTTAGAATTGGTCAGTTCCAAACTCGGGCATCGACAGTGACCGGTTCTGACACGTGAACCGAGATTAATCTGAGACGCCGGACTGGCGCGTTAGCCATTGCGCGCGGCAAGGTGGTGAAGCCTCGGTCGCTATGCAGACACGACTTCACCTCCGCCGACTGAATGACTTAACCGGAAGACTGATTTGCCAGCACCTGACCGGTTGTGCTGTTTGATATTGGCACGAGCAACCCACTTCCTTCCTCGAAGTCGAAGCGGCCATTATCGGGCGCGAATCCGCGAGTGGTTGTTCAGCTGGCCGCGGCTACGGCTCAAAGACCTTCCGGCAAACGCCAGGGGGGCGGCGCGTCCTCAGACGGTGCAAATCAAGCAGGCCTCGGCGTCCTCGTCGGCCGCCGTCAACCGGTCCGCGTAGACCTGTGCCAGAGTAAGATCGGCGCGCGCCTCCGCTTTTGCGGCCTTGCGTCGCGCGGTCTCCTTCCGGATCGCCTTGGCACGCTCGGGCCGCTCCAGTTCCGCCAGACTCTCGCCATCGCTCCACGTGAAGGTGTTCCCGCTCCCCTCGTAAGGACGCTCGTACTCCTTGGCCTTCTCGTACAGGTCGGGGTGACGCTCCTTCAGGTTCAACCACTCGATCTTCTGCTGGTAGAAACAGAAGTAGCACCCGGACCGGGTCCTACCCCATGAAGTGTAGGGCGGCATGCCAACGCCAGAGTCGCGAAGGATGCGCTCGATGTCGGCCAGGCGGAGGCCTTCCTCGCGAAACGGGTAGACTGGCGTGATGTTCGGCTTGTGGCTGATGTAGCCCGACCGGTCCTCATCGGCCCGCAGGCCGACATAGTTCATCACCGGCTCGTCACCGACGTAAGTTTCAAAAGGTTTGAGCTTCAGCATCTTCGTGCACCACCGCCGATGGTTCGACGGGATCATGCCGCCGTAAACGTCGTACCAGTGGTCGAAGCTCTGGTCGGCGTTCAGGCGGACGACCGCGCAGCCCAGGTAGTCTTGGATGCGATCGAGGTAGTCGTACGTCTCTGGCAGCTCCTTGCCGGTGTCGTTGAAGATGTATTCCATACCCGGGACCCGGCCGCGCATATGGATGGCGAGCGCGGCGCTGTCCTTCCCGCCCGACAGGCTGAGGATATGGCGGGGTTCAGTCTTCGGCATCGGCGGTCTCCTCAGTTGCTCGCGTGATCTCCTCAGCTAAGAGTTGGCCCAGCACGAAGGCCGCGTCCGACCGTCCGGCGAGCAGAGTGCGGAGCTTGCCCACCAGCGCCTTGTCAACTTTCTGCTGCCTGGGGTGGACGATGGCGGCGGACTCGTGGCCGGAGGGGTCCACCACGTGCACGCTCAGGACCGGGACCCGGCGAGCATCCTGCGCACGGGCCGCCGCGAGCCAGCGGGTTAGGCGGATCGCAAGGGCCCGGATCTCGAACGAGAAGCGGTCCAGCGTGTCGTCGCGCCAAGTGTCGAGGCGGCGCGTCGTCAGGAGGCTCGCAAGCGAATCCAACCAGGCATCATCGCTCAATTCCCGATCCAAAGTGCGAGTGACGAAGGAGCGCATGCGCGGCTCCGTCAGCTTACCTTCCACCGGTCCGTAATCCGCGGCGACCTGCCGACGGAGGGCCGCCAGCGTGCTCACGCCGAAGGAGGCCAGCATGACGTCGCTCGTGGAGGCACGCAGGCGGGCCGGAGCGGCACCGATTTCCTGCAGGCTCTCGCCCAGGATCGCGGCATATTGCGCGATGTCGAGCGCGCCGTTGTCCGGCGTCAGGCCACAAGCTTTGGGCAGTCGCTCGAACAGCATTTCGACGGGGTCTGTCGCCTTGTCGAGGGCGAGCCTTACAGCCCGCGCGATTGAGGAGACCTGCCGGGTCTCGCGGGCGAAGGCCGGAAGACCCAGATACCAAGTGAAGATCGCCTCGGCGAGCGGTGCGGGCTGGGGGGTCGGTTCAGCGCCCGGCTTCCAGATTCGGACGCCGGCCACCAGAGCTCGAAGCAGACTATCTGAGCCGTTGGCCGCCACCACGAGCCGGAACCCGAAGTTTTTTGGGTTCCGGGCGAGCCGCATCATGTGTGCGCCGCCGACGTCCGGGACGAAGGTGTTGCGTTCTAACAGGGCGATCTCGTCCCGGCGCGCCATCAGGTACGCGGTCAGAAGGACCAACGAGACGCCGGGTCGGATGCCGTACGGTGCTTCTTGCAAGCGGGTCAGGATGGCGTCGACTGAGACCGCCTCGCCGCCGGCTAGTATGGTCTCGATCCCCGCCCAGGCATGGTGCCAACGCCGAGGGTGCTCCGGGTCCGGAGCGTTGAAGCGCCAGTTCCCAGACGCGTCCTCCCGATGAAGTCCCGTCGATAAAAGCACCGAAAGGTAGACTGCCTTCTCGGGCGGGGTTCCCTCGATCCCGAGGCCCGGCACGTGCCCATGGGTAACCATACGCTCCAGGAGCCGCATGCGAGCGGTGGCGGCGGCGGACGACAGCTTCGAGCGGTTGAGGAGCTCGTTGTGGACCACGGGGGCAGCTGGGTACCTCTCGTCGCAAATCCGGCTGAGGAGCCGATGAAGAGCAGCCCGGTCCGGAAGGTCGACGGAAGCTCCCCCCACCAACCAGACACCTTCTGCCTCCTCGGCGGTGACCGGCCTGGTGAACGGCGTAAGCGCCTCGGCGAGGCGGTCCCCCGTCGTCTTGACGCGCTCGCGCACCTCGCGGCGTGCCAGGTCGTCGAGAGCCAGCTCCTGGCAATTTGTATCGACCCAGCGCCAGACGAGCAGTTCATGGGCCGCCGAGAGCAGCGAAGGCAGCACGATCCGTACGTTGACGAGTTCAGGTGTGTTTCGGGCGACCGCCTTCAGGCGCTCGATGACCTGCGCCCGATCGTCGCCCGGATAGATCAGCGCTACCGTGATCCACCCATCGATCCCCGGCACGATCGGCGCCGGCACGCCGTCGTCCTTAGCGAAACGAACCCCGAATGCCCTCAGAGTCCCGGTCTCGTGATAGTGCTTGTGGGCGACGATAGGTCTGGGTGGGGCGAGCGTCTCGAAGGCGGCGTCGAGCCGAGTCGGTGCCGGCACCTGCGCCCGCGCCCGCTCCAGCCACCCATCGAGGTCGACGCTGGTGCTGGCCCATAAGCCGTAGTCGCCCCGGTGGGGGCGTCTGTAGAGGAGCCGGCGCTCGACGAGAGCTGCGAGCGCCTTTGAGACGGTCTCCCGGTCGTCAGATCCGGAAAGGCAGTACGCGACCGTCTCCTCGTCGGGGCCTAGCCCGGGAAGCGGTTCCAGAATATTGAGCAGGCCGACGCACTTCAAGACGCGGGTCTCGGACGGCGGCAGGTCGGGGTGGCCGATCAGGGAGTCAGACAGGAGCGCCCAGCGCCGGGCCAGGACGCCGTCGCGCGGTCCGGCGACCCCTCGGGAGAGCAGGTGGTCAAGGAGATCCGGTAGGCGGTACCAGCGCCCGGCGCCGTAGGGCGCCGTCTCGACGAAGTTCCTGAAACCGTAGGGCTCGTTGCCCTGGAGAAAACCGAATGCGGAACGCTCGTTCTGCCCGAGACGGCGTGCGACTGCAGCGAGCGCGGCCACGGAGGCGGGATGGAGTGGGTAGAGCCGCACGCCGAGGTCAGCGATGCCGTCGCTCTTCCCCGGGAGGATGCCGCGGCGCGACGCCTCGGCGTAGAGCGTCCGACCCACCCGGGCCACCTCCGGGTCGTGCTTTACGGGCTTGAGCGCCTCGGCGAGGAGAAAGGCGGTCTGTTCCACGCCTTCCTGGAACGGTAGGTCCTCGAACCGTTCAGCGGAGCGCGTCCATTCTTCCTGGGCCCGGTCGCCAAGCGACGACGCATATTCCGCGAAGCGTTGATGAAGGACGCCAACAACGGCGATCGGAGCGTCCCCGGATCCGGCGGCCATCTCGCCCAAGCGCTGGAAGAGAGATGGATCGACCGACCCGCGGTTTAGGGTGGCATGCTCCAGGCAAAGACCCATCTCGTCCATCAGGATCAGGACACCGCCACGGCCGCCCTGCGCCTTGTCGAGCGAGCGGGCGTAGTCTCTCACGAGCTCAAGCACCGCATCGTCGTCGACGCGCCCGGCCATACGCTGCTCGCGGAGTCGTGCGGCCTGTTGCTCCACCGCCGTGCGCCGCCCGCGGCCGCGCAGGCGCGAGAACTTCTTCTCGACCGCCGAAAGGAGAAGCTCGCCGAGGCTTTCCCTCCTGCCCACCACCACGAGTGGCTCGTAGCACCGAGCCTGGCGGACGAGAGCGAGCTGGTCCGGGCTCCGTCGGGCGAGCAGGTCTCTCGCGGAACTCGGTTGCCCGGCCTGCTCGGCGAAGAGGCGGGCGAGCAGGAGAAGGAAAGCGGATTTGCCGGAACCGTACGGCCCAGTGATGCGGAACGCTCGGTGCGTCGATCCCTCGGCCAAGCCCTGAAGGATGCGCTGTAAGGTGTCGAGAACGGTCGGCGTGGCGACGTAACCCACAAGGGCGGCGGGATCGGAGAGATCACGTTCCAGTTCGATTGAACGCACGTAGCGCCGGGTGAGGCTGACCCGGTCGGCGATGACGGCGGTTTGAGAGGTCATGCCGCCACCTGCTCCAACTCACGCAAGGCACTCTTGCGCGTGGCCACGAGGTCAAGCCGGCCGACGCCGTCCTCGCGGATTTCCAACCCCGACACCGACCGGCAGACGGTGAGGACGCGCTCGTGGAGCGCCGCCTCGTCGAGCTTGAACACGCGACCTGGCCCGCCCCGGTCCAACAACAGCGAACGCAGGCTGACAACTTGGCTTCCGGGCGCGGCGCGCCGCCAGCGGTCGGCCAGCGCCTCGGCGAAGGCGCCGACCTCCAGGCCGGCCTTGGCTCCACGTTCGATCCGAACAGTCGGTTCGCCGCCGGCGTCCCCTACGCGGAGGAGCCGCAATTCCTGAAGCGGACAGCCCAAAGTATCTTCGAGGACGGTCTCGCCCTCTTCCGGCCCGGCGTAGGTCTGCAGGAGAACGGAAACGTGGGTCTGCAGCGTGTTCGTGCTGACCTCGCCGCGCGTCCGCGCCGCGCGCTGACGCACCATGGTGAGGAGATGGCGGCGTGTCACCTCCGATTCGGACAACTCGGCGAAGGCTACTTGCCAAGCTCCGAGGCGGGTGTGCGTGGTCAGGCGCCAATGGAGCCGCCACAGCGTGTCGGTCCTCTCAAGATAGCGGTCCCGTCCCTGAGTCGGGTCGAAGATCGAATGTGCGAACGGCGTAAGACGCACGATACGGCCGTCCGCCTCTAGTAAGCCGAGGGCGTCACCCCAGAACCGCAGAGACCGGACCATGTTTTTCCCGATGCCCAAGCGCGCAATCGCAGCATCGTCGTCCGAGAACAGCGCCGCGTCCTCGGTCACCGCATCGTACAGCTTGGGCAGCCATCCGTAGCGGAACGGAAACGACTCGTGACCCGAGTAGACCTCACGGGGCACGTCGACTGGCGGTAGATTGGATGGAGCCATGAAATCATGATCGTCACCGGCGGGAAAGGCGCAAGCGCCGCGGGACCACAGGGCGCGAATTTCCCCCGCAAACTGGCCGTCTCAGGATTCGATGAGCGCATTGGCCGCCGCCGATATGCGGTCGGCGGCGAGATCCACATCCTCTTCGCTAGTGCCGCGGCCGAGGCCGATGCGCACCGCTCCGTCCACGACGTCACGGGCTAGGTCCATCGCGAGAAGGACGTGAGACGGTTCGATGGCTCCGGACGAGCAGGCCGATCCGGTGGACAGCGCCACTCCCCGGACAGCCCCGACGATCGCATCGCCCTCGACCCCGGCGAAGGACACGTTGAGATTGCCGGGGAGACGGCGTTCCAGGCTACCGTTGAGCACGAATGGCGGAGCCTTCTCGCGCAGGCGGGCGAGAAGGCGGCTTCTCAACCGGGTCAGCCTCTCCGCCTCCGCCGCCATTTCCTCGGCGGCAATCCGGCAGGCCTCCCCAAAGCCGACCACGAGCGGAAGCGGCAATGTCCCTGGGCGCAGGCCGTGCTCCTGTCCGCCTCCGCTCTGGATCGGCCGTAGCCGGTCCCGCAACGCAGCTCGGCAGAAGAGAGCTCCGACGCCTTGAGGACCATAGAGCTTGTGCGAGGAGATGCTCATTGCACTGATGGCCATCTGCTCCACGTCGACCGTTACTTTCCCGACTGCTTGCGCCGCGTCGACATGTAACGGGACCTCTCCCATCCGACAGGCCGCCCCGATCTCGGCGATCGGCTGCAGCGTCCCGATCTCGTTGTTTGCCATCATGACCGACACGACCGCGGTATCGTCACGTAGCGCATTCGCGACCTCGTCGGGATCCACGAGCCCGTCGCCGTCGACCGAGACTGTCGTGAGCGCCCAACCGGCTTCCCTCAACGCGTGCGCCGTCTCCCGAACGCAGGCATGTTCGATCGCGCTAACGACTAGGTGGCCGGCCTTGCGCGGTGCCAGTCCCCTCAGAGCGATGTTGGTCGCTTCGGTAGCGCCGGAGGTGAAAACGATCTCTTCCGGTTTTGCCTTGATGAGTGCGGCGACGTGCGAGCGGGCCTCTGCCACCGCGGCGCGCGCGGCCTCGGCGCGTCCGTAAACGACGGAATGCGGGTTGCCGAAGCTCTCGCCAAAGAACGGAAGCATCCTGGCGAGAACGCGCGCGTCGATAGGCGTCGTCGCATGGTGATCGAGGTAGATCTCGTCAGGCGCCAGGCTCTTGATCCTGGCAGCTCCTAACGTCGGGTCGGGCGGGAGCCTCACGTCGTTCCGCATGCACCTGCTTCGGGATGGCCCATGTAGGGTTTTACGCACTGTCTGCCAACGGTCGATGGCAGGATGGGCGCGATACGTCGGAGTGTGTATCTCGCTGGCGGCACGTACAGCACGGAGAGTGTTTGACCGACGACCTCAGACGTTCCCCCGTGATTGGGGGAGGCCGGCGTCGTGATAAGCGCGACGCGTCCCACCCGTCAGTCGACAATTTAAGCTTGGAGTAGCAATCAGAGTGCGGCTTGCTTCCAGAGAATTGAGCGCTCGCGACGAGTCAATTCTTTTTCTGTCTACTTTTAGTATCGTCATCTAGAGGGCATGCGACTTGGAGAGCCGACCGCGCATTGATGACGGGGGCTTGATCCTACGTCAGATTCATGGCTCAAAGTCGTGAACTTAGATCCCACTTTATCGTTCAGGCCGCGGGTTAGGGGTGCGCCTTTGGCTTCGATCACGGCAGGTGAGCAGTTGTCCATACGGACATTAGAGTGCTTGTCTTCATGGTATGATTTATTGCAAAATGATTTAAGAATCCACCTGCCGTTCTATGGAACCAAAAATGACTTATGATTTGCATCTAACTGAAGAAGAAGAGTTATTTGCCGCGCTTGGCGGCGAGATACTTTCTGAGACAAAGATGGGTAGAAAAGTCTCGAAAAAACAGAAAAGTGAATTGGGTAAAAGCTGGCTCAAAGGTCATTTGTCAGAATTAAAAAAGATAATGTGTGGAAATTCGCTACTTGAAGACCTATCAACAAGCGAAGACACTACGGCCTTTTTAGCTGCAATTACTCCGCTGCTTAGTTTTTCGCCCACGACTGCCGCTTCATCTATAATAGCAATCTTGATTTCGAGAATTGGGTTCAGGCGTATTTGCAAAAATGAATGGGGATGATTTTCGCTCAGAAAAGATATTTCCTTAAGTCATAGGGCGCTCTTGAGCAGTCAATTTTTAAATTTTCGACTACCTCTAAAGCAATAGAATTAAGTGAGCCAGACATTAGCGGGGGCATGAAAAATTTATCGAAGCCGGCACCGACCTTCTCGATAAACTCAAGGACGCGTCTCGCCAAAAATGCGTCCTTGTGGTTCCCTGTTAGTTCGAGCCCCCGTTCGATTATGTACAACCTGTTCAAAGCCGGAGGGTGTGAATCGTCAAACTCGGCACCAACGGACCGAGCGGCCGATTCAATTAACAAAGCTAGGCCGAGAAAAACCGATGCTCCAGCACAGTAAAACGGGCCTAGTTCGTAATTTTTCGCCTGCTTGCCAACACGCAGCATCGCATCAAGCGCCCACATATCGGCAGCATATTCCATATAATGCGAAGGTGAGATAACAAATGTATTACTCTCATCGTGCGCACCGTTTCCAGAATTTTTCAGTGTAGGAAGCGCGTGCATTTTAGATGATTTGATATGCCCCAAGGCGGCATGACCAAGTTCGTGTGCTAATAAGAATTGCTCGCCTGCAGTGGTTAGGGGTATATCGAGGCGTGGCTTTTTAGAAAAATCATATTTTCCTTTTGCAAGATCATGCCTCACCGGGTCTACCGCTTCATTCTCTACATAGAATTTGATTGCTCTCCTCATATTTTCTAAGGCGTATTTCATATCGGTCTGTGATGTAAAAAATAAGATACAAAATATTTCAATTAAGTCTATTGCACCAGTAGCTGCGAGACATATAGCTGAGTTATCAATTCGGGTAGATTGCCCATTAAACCATCGAAATGGAAAGACGCCAATTGCCAAATTGTCTTTCATGCCGATAAGGTTATTGTGTGGATCTTCAATAAAAGGCTTACAAATTAGTCTTAGGAGTAGAGACGAACTTTCCTCTGAGAACACAGACCGAAATTTTTGCAGTATCAGTGCAAGGTCTTCGTCGCTTACTTTTTCATGATTATCTAAAACCTGTTGAAGACTGCTAATATATAAATCTTTTTCATCATCTGGGTATTTGCTAAAATCGATCATTTTATCTACATCTTTGGCGCTTCGGCCGACGCTTTTCAAATAACGCTCATAGATTATCTGCTGGTTAGGATAGGTTGTGAGCTTTGGAATAACTATTGATCTGTCTGCGGCGACTCTTTCAATTTTTTTCAATAAATTGCTGGTGGACTCTTGGTCAAGCAAAATAACCTCCTTGCATTATCATCGATGACATGAGGTGGCAGTAACTTCATATGATACATTTATATTGGGAGATATATATGAAATTTAATTCTCACTAATCGGACTTTAGGCAGAAACCCCAATACCAGTCGCGAGTTGACGGCGGGCGCAACGATGGTGTCCCATTTCAGCGAATCTTACTCGAAAGCGGAATAGCGGCAATCCTCCCAACTCGGTCATTCGGCTGCTCGTCCCAACAGGTCCGAAAACGAGGGTTGCGAGATGGCAAGGCAGCTCGTGCAGGCAGGGGGGCTCAAACAGCGTTGGTCGAGTAGCTCTTGATCCCAAAGCAAGCCCACCTGAGCCATCGTATCCAGCTGTCCGCGAAGGCTGGCATCGACAGCCCAAGCGCGCAAAACTGTCTACCGTCCGAAGTTCCAGATCGACACGCCTGTGGGCTGCCCCGGCTTGATGCGGTGAGTCAGGAACCGGAAGCGGATCTCGGTCCTGGTGATCGCCAGCACCGGCCCCCCTATGCCCAGCGCCAGGCCGCCGCAGCAATCGACGCGGGCGGTGCCGATCTCGGGGTGGACACCGAACAGGCGCGATGCAGTCCATTCGAGCGCCTCGGCCTGAGCTCCGAACGCGTCGAGGAAGGCGAGGGCACGTGCATGGACGACCGCCCATTCCCCGGGTCGGTAGTCCGGGCAGGGGGGCCGATGCGGACTGAGACCCACAAGGCCCGCCCGCCACAGGCCGACACCTTCCGACGGCGCTTCATCGGCGCTGAGCACGCCGGCCGCTTGTTCGGCACGGGCCTGGGATTCGGCCCGGTCCCGTGTCAGCCCACATTCGTACTCAAGGAAGGCGGCACGCTCGTCGAAGGTGGGGGCGTCGATACCTGACTTGGTCGACGTAGGAGGAGCCCGCACTGGCGCAGGTTTCCCACTCACCCTGGTCTTTCCCACCTCAACGTCGCGGGATGGACAAACTAAGTCTCTGCTTCTGCTAGCACTTCCCACACTTCCCACGTTTCCCACCATTTCAGAGAGAGCGGCACCGTCGCGCGCGCGCTCGCTCGCAGCCCCAGGCGTGGGCGCGGCGCGTCGCGCATGATTGACGGCACCGTCCATCCCTGCGGAGGGGGAAACGTGGGAAGTGCGGGTAAAGCATTGATCTTGCGAGGGATTGTCGTTCCCACCACTCGGCCCCGGAGTGGAAAATGTGGGACGAACGACCTCCCGCGCCGCGGCCAGATCGGCGGCGACGTCTCGGGCGAAGGCTGCAAAATCCATCAGCCCCACGCCCCGTCATGGCCAGAGAACGCCGCCCTACGCGCCTCGCGCCCAAATTCTTTCCGGCAGAGCGCGTAGGCCGCTACCTTCCCGAGCTTCGGTACGTAGGCGACGCAGAGATGCCGCTCGCTCTTGCGCTTGGCGATGAACCCCTGCCGGTCCAACGCCCGGGCGACCTCCACCTCCTTGAGCGTGCCGCCGGCAGCCGCCACAAGGTCCTCGCGAGGTATGTAGACGGTCTCGGCATCATACCAGCCGCGGGCCTTCTGCCCGGGCGCACGGCCCCCTTCCATGGGCTCGGTCGAGTAGATGCTGGAGTCCCAGTGCTGCGCTATGTAGCTGCGCAGAAGGGCGGTCGCCTGGGTCTCGGGGTCCAGCGCCATGGCGTCGGTCGAGGCCCGGAACCGGCCCCAGGCCCAGTGGATTGCACCGTGGATGTCGAGGCCGTCGGGCAGGATCCCGAACCGCTGGGCCAGAGTGCCGGCCGCCGTCAGGATGGCGAAAGGCAGCGCCGCCCGCTTCAGGGACGCGTCCGCATCGAGGCCTGCGAGGACGGCGACGTTCTCGTCGATGCCGTCGCGGATCTTCTGAACCTGCCGGACCCCACCGTGTTCGATTAGGGCGGCGACGAAGGTGGGACCGGCATGGCCGAAGTGCTCGTCCACGGCCTGGATCCTGGCGCGCACGGCCGCATCGACCGCCCGGTCGACGCCTGTGATGTCGACGTCGGGGATGCGCGCCGCCATCCCGCCGTACCACTCGCCGCCATCACCGCGGATCTTCTCCTCCAGCGATTTCTCGGACGACAGGAACACGAAGGTCGACCAGGTGTGGCTCGGCCTCAGGGCCCCGGCGGCGCTCATGCGCGACTTTCCCACTCCGCTGGCGAGGCTGTAGATGATCTTGCCCAGCTCTGTGCCGTCGACATGGCCGAGCTCGTCTAGGGCGAGGATGGTGGCGTTGGCACGCGACGCCATCGCCTCGACGCCGTTGGCCGTCGCACGCGCCGTCTGGAGCAGACTGTCGCGCCGATGCGTGGTCGCGCGCGACCAGGCGGAGACCGCTAGGCGCAGGGCCGTGGTCTTGCCGCCGCTGTTGCGCCCCGAGAGGTTGAGCCCGCATGTGTCCAGTCCGAGGAGCGCGATCAGCGGCCCGGCAAACCCCGCTAGCGCCCCGATCGTCCAATGCGGGCAGCCCGAGACGCTCGCGGCCACGGTGATGGCGGCCTTCCAGCCCTCCAGCGTCCCGCCCGTCGCGACCGTTTCGCCGATGCGGGACTGGGCCGAGAGTTCGAGTGCGCCCTCCGCCGGGGCCCCCGCGATCCGGCCCGACGGGCAAACGAAGAAGCGGGCATCTGCGTCAGCTAGGCTGTGCCAGCCGGGTGAACCAACGATGGAGATCTCGGTCCCCGGGTTGGCCGCCTTGAGACAGCGCACGGCGATAGTCTCGCCCTCGTCGTCCGTGCGCAGCCCCTCGCCGAACA
Organism: Methylobacterium sp. A49B; assembly: GCF_053346215.1. Lineage (NCBI taxonomy): Bacteria > Pseudomonadati > Pseudomonadota > Alphaproteobacteria > Hyphomicrobiales > Methylobacteriaceae > Methylobacterium > Methylobacterium sp. A49B. Next base: position 22,512 of record NZ_JBKFBO010000071.1, on the reverse strand, counting down.
GCAGGGCGCGCGTCTCGGCGGCGGCCTGTTTGCCCAGGGTCTCGCGGCCGATGTCGATCTCGCGGCGGTGACCGCCCATATCCTGGACGGCGACGCGAAGGCCGTAGGCGTTCCCCTGATCGGCGAACCTGAGGCGGGCGAGCACCCCGAACGGTGTCGCGACCGGCACCATCACGACGCCTTCGCGCGTCGTAATTTCTTGGTGCAGCCAGACTGTGCCATCCCGTGTGCGCTGGTAGGCCAGGGTGAGACCGGCGAGGTCGGGCACGGGGTAGTCGCGGGCGACCTGCGCCAGCGCCTCGCGGTCCTCGCCGCGGCGGCGTTCCACGGCGCCGTCCGCGGCGGTCGGGACGTAGTCCACGGCCGCGAGGATCCCGGTGCGCACCGCCTCGGGTCCCCCGGTCCCGTGAATGTCGAGCCAGTCGGCCTTGGTGTCGGGCTCGCCCGGCAGCGCGATGGCGAGCGCCAGCCGTCCCGCCTGGCGAGTGCAGAACACCCGGGCGGCGCGCTCACCGCGCCGCGAGGGCCCGGGACGGTCACCGTCGACCGCCTCATCCCGGTCGGCCGCGACGATGACGCGTTCCGTCGCCGCCCACGGCAGGAACGCTTCGACACCGCTCGCGGTGACGCCGGCGGCCACGTACAGCTCACCGCGCTCGATCTCGGGCCGGAACGCGAAGGCCACCGCCGTCGCCGTCTCGACCCCCTCCGCGAGGATGCACCAGGGTGCGGACTCGGCCTCACCCCACACGACCACCCGGCCGGCGGTGCTTTCCGAGCCGAGGTTGCGCGCCGACTTCTTCGGGTCGCGCCGCTCGCCGTCGGCGCGCAAGCCGAGGTCGGCCTTTCCGGCGCCGGCGGGCGCGAGGTAGATCCGATGGGCATGCCGCCGACCTTGGGCGTCGACCTGGATGAATACGGCGCACGGGTACGCGCCGACCTTGATCGGCTTGGCCCTGCCTTCGGGCGCATCGAAGTAGGTCAGGGCGCGCAGGCCGATGACCGGGGTCGCCGGCATCGGGACCGCCTCGGGCTCGATCCCGAGGCGATGCGCCAGATAGGTGCGCACCAGGGCATCCCGGCGTCGTCCCGCCGGAGCCTGCATCAGGCTATCGGGATCGGTCGCCTGGAACGCGTCCCCCTTCAAGCGCTCGCGAATTAGGTCGGCGCGGCCGACGATCTCGACGCAGCGAATCTTGGCATCAGTGAAATTGAGGCGCTCGATCTTGCCGGCGATGGCGAACACGTCGTCGCTCTTGCTGCCCGTACAGGTGCAGATCGCCCGCCCCCTCTCGGTAAGGCGCCAATCGTCCTTCCCCCCGTGATCCGGGTAAGGGCAGTCGATGTGCCCGCGACGACCCGGGGTCCAGGCGACGCCGAGTGCCTCGACGATCTCAGCCTCGCGGCCGGCGACGGCCTGTCGGGCCGCCTTTGTTTCGACGTAGCGGCTGCTCACGAGCGCGTCCTCCAGTCGGCGACGGCGGGGAAAGCCAGCTCCGCCAGCAGGGCCTCGGTGGCCGACGGCTGGTGGAAGCAGGCGTTGATGAAGGCTTGTCGAAGAGGGGGAAGCGGCGTATCGCTCGGAGTGTTGACTTCGCGGAAGGCGTTCTTCGAGGCCCACCACTGCTCGCCGTGGTCGGGCGTGGTCTCGACGAGGAACATCGAGACAGAGCGGCAGGCGGCGACGGAGGCCGCCACGCCGTACGAGGGAGCGCAGTCGCCCGTCAGCACGAGCGCACCACGCGCCCTCCGGAGCAGGGTCCGGAGCGGGCCCAGGTCGAAGGCGGCCGGCCCCCGGGACAGAGGTCGGTCGTCTACGATGGCGACGAACGGGCCGGCGCCGGGGAGCCTCGCCGGGCGTGGAGCGGGATGAATGACCACCAGGTCAACGCCATGCCCGCACACGACCCTGAGGAGGGGCAGCCGGTAGACCGGCCGCCGCCACCCAGATGCAGAGCGTCGATCTTGGGACGTCGGCGCGCTCACCGTGTACGCCCAATCAGCTCGAAGCCACGGAAGGCGTGGAGCTTCCCCGGGGCGACGGCTTCGGCGAACGCTACCCAAGCGACCGCGTGCGCCGCATTGGTTTCGATGATCACCGACGAGCGACCTGAGATCGCGAGAGCTGCCATCGCGTCGTAGCCGTCGGCATCAGCCTCGCTGACGACGAGCGTCGCGATGAAGGCGCTCCTCAGGAGCGTGGCGACGGATACGCTGTGGAAGGCGCCCGGGCCACGCGCCCGACCCTGTGGGAACGGGTCATCACCGATGATGACGACCCACGGCGCCGCAGTTGGGACGACGAAGGATGCGGGACTCTGATCGTGGAGACCCAGAACGCATCGGCGTTGCGCCGCGAACGCGAGGAGTGGGCTGACGTGCTCGCCTAGCACATCGACCAGGGCCCGGACCGTCGTAGGTGTGGGGTTGGCAAACTTCACGACCGACCCTCCTCGTTCGAGGCAGGGGCGGCGGCTTCGACCCGACGGGCCGCCATGAAGGCGTCCAAGTCACGCTTCGGCCAGAGGAACTTCCTCCAGCTGAGGGTGATATGCGCGGGCGCTCGGCCTTCACGGCGCCACCTGTTAAGAGTTGAGTGACCAACTCCAATGTGCCGAGCCGCAGGTCCAGTAGTGAGTGCGGGCTCATCCCGCAGATCGAGCGACTTTTGCTTGGCCATTGCTGTCCTCCGAACCAAGTAGCCTTGGGAGCTACGATGGTCGAAGGATCGCTCAGAGCAGGGCCGAAGTGTTGCGTCATAGCTTTAAAAACGCACGCTTAAAGCTTTAACTCATTGCGCCATATCGGTTATTTGGCGCGTCCGCGGGTCCTCTTGTTCGGGCTTTCAGCTGCCTGCTTCTCTCGGAGGACATTGACTGCTGCTAGCGCCTCCTTCGACAGAGCACCACCTGTCGCGTGATCGGAGTGCCGGAGCATCGTGGTCATCATATTGAGCCTGTAGGGGATCGGCTCCCTTCCGTTGTGCCGCTTCTTCCACATGGTCACGATGCGGTCACTCAGAGCTTTGACCGGTATCCGGTTGCCCTGAGCATCGTAGCCGTCGACCATTCCAAGGTCACGGACGACGTCTATGAGGAAGTCGATGTACGGGCTGTAGCTGCGTTCCGTCATGCCAATGGTCGCAGGCGCACCCGTGAGGGCGGAGCGCCAACCGTCCCGCAGCGCCATGATGTCCACCAGAGGGAGCCCGGTGACATGGCGGCCGTCAGCCTGGAAGGTGATCGCCGCGTCTTCGAGGAAAACAGCCTCTGCGGCTTCCGAGCGCCAAAAGTAGTCGGGGATAGGCGTGACGTGTCCGCTCTCCTCAAGCGCAACGGCGCCGAGGCGCCCCTCGGCGAGGGCCTGCCGATAGCGGGTCTTGGCGTCGTCTTCGAAGCTGGGGAAGGACATGCTGAAGCCGTCCGGCAGGGGCGAGGCTGCACGTAGCAGTCCGCCGTTCAAGCACCGGTTCACGTTCTCAGGTGAAAGGCATGTGTTATATGGCGGTCGAAGCGTCAGGATGAGATGATAAAAAGGATCAGGCCCGCTTGAGGACGTATTGTCTATGGGCTTGCTGAAGGGGGCGCCGTACAGATCTCTGAAAGCAATGCGTACCGCGTCGTAAACATATGGGTTTATGGGCTTCTCCGAACTTGGTGTAATCTCAAGGGCTACCGCCACTAATTCATGCCGAATGATGGGACTTACACCGGTCGCGCGCGATCCACAGTTGGCCTCATATGGCTCGGGTCTCGTGTATCCGGCCGTTGGTAGGAAATACCGCTCGTAATACTCGTCTCTCGGATCCTCATCCGATTTATTAGTCTGATAATAGAGGATGCACGCGATAAGGAAGACAGTTGCGAACGTAATAGGGACGTGGTTGCGAGGGACCAGGAGGGGCATCGGATACAGGCACCAGCATATGGAGCCCTAATGGTCTGCGATCCTGCTTAAGCGCCAGTTCCCGGCCAAGCGACAATGGAGTGTGACTTGTACGCGTGTGGACAACCACGCGGTCCAGAATCGGACCCGCGGCGCACTCCACCTGCCCGAGTCTCCGCTCTGCCAAGGCGTTGGGCTCACCGTCAGGGCCCATCACCGTGTGAGGTGCCGTTCCTTAAAGATGTCCTTCGGCGTGCTGCGGAAATCCGTTCGCTCCAGCGTCGAGGCGATCCCCGTCGCGAGGACTGCTAGCATTAGCAAAGCCGATCCGGCAGAGCAGACGAGGACGGTTAGGTCGCCCATTAGGTCCGAGCCTCCGCACTCTCGCGCTGCTTGATGTAGCTTAACAGCATTAGGTCGTCGTCACGGTCGGGGTTGGCGGAGATCGACACGCGCGCTGGTCCGGGTTGCGGAAGTGCGAGTTGATCAGGCGACGCGAGGCCTCGCGGGCCTCTGCGTGCGGGATCGGCCAGCGCGTCTTCCAGAAGGCCGGGTCGCACGTCGACGGGCCGTCACACAGCCTAAGCCCGTTGCCTTCGAGAGCGGAGAGGATTCAGTCGGCCAGCTTCGCGTCGGCGAGGCAGTCGGCGCGTCCTTGCGCGAGGACTTCCCCGATGATCGTGGCCGCCCCCCCGCGCTTCGGCAGGTCCCGCCATCACCCGCCTCTCGACGTCCCGGTTCGAAGATACCACTCTGGTCCACCGCGAGCGGGACGGGTCGGCTTCCCACCATTCAATGAAACCCTAACCAGTTCCGAGACTTCCGATTGCATGCCCGGGGACGCTCTTGGCAGGACGCTAGCCAGACGCCTTCGAGGACCGAGGATGGTGCCATGAGACAGGTCCGGACCGCCGCGGCTTGCGCCATCACGCTTCAGTGCCTGTCGGTGGCCGGCCTGGCAGCAGCCGATCCCTACCCCCGGTTCGGCATGTACTGCGCGCCGGCCGGGTATGGGGCGCCAATCACCGTCAGTGCCGGGGGGCACGCCGCGATCGATGGCCTGGATTGCTCCGGGGTTAGGTTCTCGCAGGGTCGGGTCCGGGCGGCGAGGTGCTACGCCAACGGCGGGAGCATCGTCACGCTAAACGAACAGCTCACCGTGACCCCAGACGGATCGATCCGATTCAACGATACGCGCTATCGCTATATCGGGGTTGGGAAGACTTTCCAGGATTGCCCGTAGGCGCACGTCAGGCGTACAGCGGGCGCACGTGTCATCCCCCTTACCCCGGGGGATTACGTCCGATTCGCAGCGATGACGCGAATTCTCAGCCGACGTGACCCGGACTTGTTATCCCTGGACCTTCGGGAGGGATGACATCGCCTCTATTGGCATCCCCTGTCGGCAGGTCGAACTCTATGGTGCTCGCACGAAAGATCTCCTCAAGGAGACGATACAGCCATGCCCCACTCTGCCCGTTTCGCGCCTTTCAGCCTCAACGCCACCTGGCCACATGCCACGTCGCCCGAGATCGTCGGCCGCCGTCGGATGGACCCGCTCGATCAATGCGAGGGGTGCATGCGCCACGCGGTGGTGAAAGGCCCGTCGCCGGGCGGTGAGATCGTGAGCCTGGACTTGTGCTGGCACTACATGGGGTAGCTCCTAATATCCCTGCCGTTCACCAAGCCATGCCCGTCGTTCAGTCCAGAGTGACGGGACGGGCCAAGCCATCCCCGGCGCGCACCGTGCGGCCTCTCGAATTGGGGTCATACGGCAGCCGGAGCTGTTCCCCTCAACCCCTGCGGGGTCGTCCACTCCGTTCCCGCGCTGCGCGTGCGGGTCGCCCTCGCCTGTCTCCATCGCCTCCCATCGAGGCCGCATCGGGTGGCCGAGGGAGAGCGACATGGCCTTCGACGTCCACCAGGCAGTCACCGGCAAGATCATCGCCACCATGGAAGCCGGCGAGGCCGGACAGTGGACCTGCCCCTGGCACCGCACCGGCGGAGGACTCCCCCGCAACGCCCTGACGGGTCGCCCCTACCGCGGGATCAACGTCCTGAGCCTCTGGATCGGCGCGCAGGCCTCCGGGTACTCCGACGACCGCTGGGCCACATACAGGCAATGGGCCGAGCTCGGGGCCCAGGTCCGCAAGGGCGAGCGCAGCACCCTAGTCGTCTTCTTCACGGAGTACGAGGACGCCAACGGCGAGGACCGGAAGCGCTTCGTGGCCCGGGCCAGCTACGCCTTCAACGCCGCGCAGGTCGAGGGTGCGCCCGAGACCGGGGAGCCACTGCCGGCGAGCGAGTGGAACCTGCCCGAGGTGTTAGACGGGTTCGTCGAGCGCACAGGTGCGATAGTGATCCCCGGCGGTGACATGGCCTGTTACCTCCCGGCCCAAGACCTGATCCGGATCCCGAGCAGAACCTGGTTCCCAACAGCCCACGGCTACGCCTCGACGATGGCGCACGAGCTCACGCACTGGAGCGGGGCCAAGGGACGCCTCGACAGAAATCTCACCGGCCGGTTCAAGAGCCAGGCCTACGCCGCCGAGGAGCTCGTGGCCGAACTCGGAAGCGCCTTCCTGATGGCCGAGCTCGGGCTGGAGGCCGAGCCGCATCCGACACACGCAAGCTACATCGGATCCTGGATCAAGCTGCTCCGCAGCGACCCCGAGGCGATCTTCACCGCGGCTTCCGCGGCCTCCCGGGCGGCGGGATACCTCACCGCCCTCCAGTCCCGGATGGCCGAGGCAGCTTGAGCCCCTGGGCCCCGGGAGACCGGGGCCACGTCTTACACGTCCGGACAGGGCGTGCCGACGCGTGATCCCTGAAGGCGAGGGGATCACCCGACCGATTCGCGCGCGGACGGGGGATTCCACATCCAAATGGCGCTCGCAGGCGTCCAAAGACGCCTGTCACGGCAGTGCCAGCGCCGAATTTGGCATCCTCAGCCCTGATTTCGACCCTTGTCCCGGCAAGTAACCACGCGGGGTGGGACACTGAAAGCCATGGCGGTCATGCGGCCGCCGTGGAGGACAGCATGCTCACCCGTATCGTCCAGCTGGCGCTTAGGTTCGGGGGGTACACCCCGGCCAGGTGCACGACGCCGCCCCCCGAACCCCGGGATCCCGTTCGCGTCCCGGAACCCGTCCCGGCCTGCCCCGCGCCCCGTCGCGACATCGGCCTCCACACCGCGTGCGTGCGATACGCAAGGGCCGTCGAGGCCAGGACGTGGGACAACATGCACCCCAGGGACCGCGAGCAGATCCTCGCGGCGATGGGCCCCGACCTGGCAGCCTGGCAGCGTGTGTTGCACCTCACCCGTCGCCCCCCTTGGCGCCCGGGCGACAGCATGACCGCCACCGCCGCCTTGGCACACGCCCGGCGGACGTGGACCTCTGACCTCGACAGCTGGGAGGCGGCGCTCAAGGCGATCGACAGCCAGGTCGACATCGCCGCGAGGCTCGGATGGGATCCGCCCGCTCCGCTGCACCACCCGGTCGACGTCGCCAACGCCCTCGCGGCCCGCCGCCGGGCCGCCATGGAGCGGGTCCGCCAGCGTGCGCGCCGTGGGACTGTGGAGACGCAGGGAGCGCCGGTGCCCGTACCCGAGGAGGAAGTATCCCCGCCCCTCGGGCCGAGGAGATGACAAGTCGAAGGATGACAACTGTAGAAGGAGGAAAGAATAATGGAGATTAAGCCAGCCATGGAGATAATCCCAGGTGTTCCCGGCGATCTTCTCCACCAGCCCTCTTCGAGCGCTGTGCTGCCAGGGGCTACGCCCCGTGTACCCCCGGAGCCTGCCGGCGGCCTTGAGCTGCGCTTCGTGACGCGGATGAGCCGCGACCTCGGGGCGGCCGTGGCGGAGGCCGCCAAGGCGGACGGGCTCACCGCTGGGGCGTGGGTGCGCCGCCTCATTATGGAGCGGCTGTCTCTGCGGTCGCGGGTCGACTACCGAAGTGGGCGCCCGGTCCACCGCCCGGCCCCGGACACAGTGGCGCTCGTCGCGGCCCTGCGCGAGCTCGTCTCGATCGGGCACGCCCTGGCGCTCCGGGACCTACCGTCGGCGAAGGCGAGCTTGGCAGCGGCGCGTGAAGCAATCCTACCCCTCGTCGCCCGGGGCCCTGGGCGATGATCTCCGGGGCGATGCGGGGACGCGGCGGGGACGCTCTGGCGCTGCATCTCGTCAAATCCGAGAACGACTCGGTCGAGGTCATCCCCGCCCGGGGCTTGGGCTCCGAAGACCTAGTCCGGCAACTACGGGAGCTCGTCGCGCTGTCCTCAGCGGGTCGGACGGACCAGCCAGTCTATCACGTGCACGTCGATCCCGAAGGGTGGATCGGCGACGACGCCGCGGCGCGGACGCGCTGGTGGGCGATGTTCGAGACGGAGTTCCGCCTGGCAAATCAGCCCTACTGTGGCGTGGTCCACGTCAAGCACGGACGCCGGCATGAACATCGCGTCTACAGCCTTGTGCGGCCGTCCGGCGCGGTCGTCGACCTGCGGTGGGACTATCTTCGCCGGGAGAAGGTCTCGCGAATCGTGGAGTTCGAGCATGGGCTGGCCCCCGTGCCGTCGAAGCACGCCCGGGCGATCGAGCGTACCCTGCGGGACGACGGCAGGTCCGACGTGGCGGACTGGCTCGTCGCCTCGGGCTCGACGGATGCCGAGCGGCCGGTAGCGGCGCTGTCTCCGGTCGAGAGGCTGATCCAGGAGAGGACCGGGATCGCCCTCGACGACGTGCGGCGGGCGGCGCTCGACGCGTGGCGTTCGAGCGAGGATGGCCCGGGCTTCGAGGCGGCGCTCGCGAGACACGGGCTAAGCCTGGCGGCCGGCAGGTCCGGACCCGTCGTCGTCGACGGCAGCGGAACGCCGCATCTCGCGACACGCCTGCTTGGTGCGGCCGGCAAGAGGTTCGAGGGGGCGAGGATCGCGGCTGCGACGGTCCGCGCGAGGATCGATAAGTTGCAACTCAGGGAGGTGAAGGATGGACACTGCAGAGATCATGCGGCGGCTCGACACGCAGGACCGGGTTCTACACGCGATCGTGGCGATGCTCGCCCCGCAGGAGGCGGAGGGGACGGGGTCGGGATTCGACGACCTCATCGAGACCTTGGTCGACCTGACGGAGGCAGTGGGCGACGTCGCGGCGTCCGTCCAGTCGCTGCGCTCGGCCGTCTCCGCGCGCTCCCCGTCGCTGGCAGGCTAAGGCTCACCATGCGCCTGCGGACGCTGGACCCGCGCATTGATGCCTTCGTCGCGGCGGGGGAGCGTGCCCGGGCCGCGATCGAGCGGATCGAGGCGGAGAGCGCCTACGAGCGCGAGCGCGCCTGGGCGCTCTTTGGAATGTGCGACATCTGGGGCATCCCGTTGCGCTAGTCTGGGATGCCCGGCTCTCGGCATTCACTCAGCACTACCGCCACCGTCTCGGTCATCGCTGCCTCCGCCCGCAGGAGTCCAAATCCGGACTGCCAGATTCAGCATGTTCGCCGATTGGAGTGAGGTGTCTAACAAAAATATGTACCAAATTGTGTAACGGTGATTGACCCAACAGTCCGAATAGGGACTCTCTGTGCGACCGACCTCTGCTGGATTTCCCGACGAGGCGGAGGTGTGGAGGCGCAGGTGGCGTGTGCGATTGATGGGGAGTACAGGCCGCCCAAGGCGGTGCTGAGCAGGCTCCTGGAAGGCGGGGAGACGCATGCGTCGATCGCCCGGCTGCACGAAGTCCCGGAGCGCTCGGTCCTGCGGAGCGACCAAGCGCCGAGCTCGCGCGTGCTCGCCGCGCTGGGTCTGGAGGAAATGACCGGGCGGTACGTCCCCGCCATGTCGCCCGCGAAGCGGGGGGCGGTCCGATGATCGCCGACATCTGTTCCGCCCTGAGGGAAGGCATCGCCGCAGCCGGCGAGCCAATCGACAGGCTCTTGACGGCCGGCACGCTCACACCCGCCGCGGTCGCGGTGTTCGGCCCCAACAATCCGCAGCTGATGGCAGTCGTTTGGGTCGGGACATGGGGATGGGCGTACGTCGCGCTCAGCGTCCTCGCCCGGCTCGCCGGCGTCCGCACCGGCATCCGGTGGAGGGAATAACGATGCCGCAGGAATCCCTCATCCCTGAGCTGGACGAGCTGATCATCGTCGAGCGCGTCGCCCCCGACGAGGAGGCCCTCATCAAGTTCCTCGTCCGTCAGGCGGTGCCCTGGGTGCCGGCGGAGGCGCATCACCCCGTGGTCGTCGTGACGGCCACCGAGCACGACGACCACGGGGTGATCCGTGCAGAGGTCATCCTGTTCGATGGCGGCCGTGCAGCCCTTTGGATCCCACAGCCGCTGGTGCCAGGAGCCCCCCAACGCGTCTGGTGGCTCGACAGCGATAGGCAGATCCCGTTCGGATTCGACCACGGCCGCGGGATCTGGCGGCGGTACCCCGAGCTCGCCCTCGCGGCTGGCGACGCCCGCGAGGCCATCGTTCGGCTCGACGTCGAAGAGGCGGGGAGGATTATCCTGACCGAGAAACGTCGCGACGCCGCCCTCCGCGGAGCCGAGACCCGGCGGCGCAACCGCTTGGCGAGAGAGAAGACGGAGGGCGGCGGGGGGCGAGCCTGAGCGATATGGTGGACAGAATTGTTCACCATATCCTTGCCTCAACTTCAGTGAACTATTGTGTTCACTGTCAGGGCAGAACGCTTCTTGCGGAGGCCACGATGACCCAGATCCCTAGCACCCCCAAGACCGAACAGACTGCCCTGGAGGCAATGCTCGACGCCCTCGTAGCGATCGTCGCCGCCGAGCTGCCCGAGCCGGCCGTGCTTATCCCATTCCTCACCGTCCTCTGATCCGGAGACCGGGACATGTCGTACACGCTCCTCACGCCCAAGGCCCGGGACACGGCCCTCGCCTGTGCCCGAGGCTACTACCAGGAAGGCCTAATCTGGGGGCACAAGTCGTGGGCCGGCTCTGACCTCAAAGGTGCCGCGGCCCGCAGCGGCGGCAGCTACGCCGCGAGCCGGGAGTCCCTCATCGCCCGCCTCCAGTCCGCCGGCCTCTACGTCGAGCGCACGAAGGGAGCCCGCGGCATCACAATGATGGTCATCATGACCGCCGCCGAGGGGAAGCGGGCGAAGGATTGCTCGGCCGCTCAGGTCGCGGCCCAGATCATCGAGCGCGCCGAGAAGTCCCGGGCGCGGGCGCTCGCGAAGGCCATCCGCGACGAGGCCCGCGCCGCCCGCGAGCTCGCCGAGGACATCCCCGCGCTGGACATGCTTGCCCACGCCCGCTGACCCGCCGGGGCTCCGCGCCCCGGCCCTTCGCAGGACGCCTCAAGGGGCGGACCCGCCGAGGGCCGGCCACGGCAATGACCTCGAAAGGGGACCACGCAACAGGGGAAGACACACCATGTCCAAGACCGACGCCGCGCTGGCCGCCATCCTGTCGATCGAGCCCTACGACTATGAGCAGCACGACGAGCTCGCGCGGGTGCTCGCGCCCCACGTCGTCGCGCTGCCGCTGCTGCGCGAATGGAGCGAGGATGAGCCGTGGACGGCCGCCGAGGAGACGCAGAGCGCCGCCCGGCGCTTCGTCGAGCTGCACGCGAATCCGTACACGCAGACCGATCCCTGGCTCTCCTTGGAGAACCTGCGCAAGCGCCTTGCCGCCATGCAGCAACGGCACCGTGAGAACACTGCCCTGGAGGAGCTCGGCGAGTTCCCCGGATACAAGGCGCGCGCGCAGCACTGGTATGGCGAGTGGAAGCCGAAGGTCTCGCTGTGGCGCGCCGAGGACTCACCCGACTTCAGCCCGGCGATCCTCACGCTGCCCACCGGCACAAGCCGGGACGTCGCCAAGGTCATGCTTTCGTCCTGGGAGGCGGGGTACAGCCGCGGCAAGCGCGACAGCGTCACAGAGATCCGCACCGGCATGCGGGAGCTGCTGCAGTGGGACGACTGAAGCCCGCTCGGGCTCGGTGAACGCGCTAGTTCACTCGCGAGAATCAGTGATATAATCCGTTCACTCCGGGGGCACCGCTCCCGGGGTTCGCACATCAAAAGAGCTTCCGATGGGAACGCGTGAGTTCACTGACGAGGCTGAACGCCGTCGTCGCCGGGACCTCGTCCGCCGGATCGGGGACGCGGCCTTCGGCGCCAAGATCGGCCACAAGCAGGAGCAGGGCGGAGAAGCGGACAAAGATCAGCCCCGCGGGACGTGGCACGCCGATTTCGCCCGGGCGATCGGCAAGGCGACAGGCCGGGAGATCGGCCGGGCGCGGGTGGCACAGTGGCTCCTGGAGACAGAGACGGCGAAGCCCGTCCCGCTGTGGGTCGTCGACGCGCTGCCGGTGATCGCCCGGGCGGCCGCAGCCGACCTGCGCACCCGGGCCGACATCCTCGATGCCGTGGCCGATGACGCAGGGGCCCCGCCCGGGGCCCAAGGCGAGCCCGAGGCGGAGGGCGAGCCGCCGCAGGAATCTGGGCCGCCCGCGGCCGAGGCCGCCCCGGAAGGCGACTTCGACCTCGACGCCTTGGTGGAGCGTGTCATGGAGGCCGGGCTTTCGGGGTCGATCGAGTGTGAGGACGCCCCGTCCGAGTCGGCGCCTGTCGAGACGATGGCCGTCTGGTCGAACCACAGCAGCTGGCATCGCCAGCCGGTCCGCTGCTAGGGTGTGGACTCGATCAGCACCAGACGGCGATGACGGCGGCCAGAGCGAGGGCCGAGGCGTAGTTGCGGGCGAGTTTGTCGTAGCGGGTGGCAATGCGGCGGAAGTCTTTGAGGCGGTTGAAGGTCGCCTCGATCCGCCAGCGCTCCCGATAGCGGGGCCTGTCATGGCGGATCTTCCGCTTGCGGCCGCGCTTGCCCGGGATGACCGGCGTGATGCCGCTCTTGCGCAGGTCAGCGCGCAGCCAGTCGGCATCGTAGCCCTTGTCGGCGGCCAGACGCTAAATCCGACCAGGCGCTTCGGCCAAGATCGCCGGAGCGGTGGTCACATCGCTGGTGTTGCCGGGCGTCAGTAGCAGGACGCCAGGGCGACCGAGGACATCGGTGAGCGCATGGATCTTGGTCGTTTGGCCGCCGCGCGACGGGCCGATAGCCTGCGCCGTCGCCCCCCTTTGCCGCCATGAGCCGAGCGCTGGGCCCGGACGTAGCTGCTGTCGACGGCAGCTGCATCGCCTGCCCATCCGGCCGTGGCCAGCGCGGCGAGCATGGCTTTCCAGAAGCCGCGCCGCGACCAGCGGTTGAAGCGGTTGTAGACCGAGGTACGCGGGCCGTAGGCGGCCGGGCAATCGCGCCAGCGACAGCCCGATGTCAGCACGTGCAGGATGCCCGAGATGATCTGCCGGTCGTCCTTCCGCTCGGGTCCGGGCTGATCCTTGGGCATGAACGGTTCGATCACCGCCCACTGCTCATCCAAAAGCCAGAACAGGTCCGCTATCGCTACCTCCAGGCCGCAAAACGGCCGCCTGGAATCACAAAACGACAAACCCTGCAACGCCTTGGTTCGGTTCACACCCTAGTGGTCAAAATCTGACGCTTGGTACCCAGTCGCGGGGTCTGCAAAGGGTGCGATGCGGCTGGTCCGCTCCTGGCTGGGAAGACAGCGAAGCAGAGGGGGAACGCCGTCTTGCCATCGTTCCTGCGTGCACCACTTACCGCTTTGTCTTGCACGAGTTTGCAAATTTAAGCTCGATTGATATTATCGGTATCTAGATACGCTAGATAGACATATTTAAATGAGCACAGACAGCATTCCCGAATTAAGGCAAATCGCCGAGGAATATAGGCAGCAACTTTTGCGCGGTGTAGCGGATAAATCTGGCTTAAAAGTTTTATCTGGTGATGATTTACAGGAATGGCTCGATCAAAATAGCGACCTCTTGCTTGACATCGCGCAAGCAAACAGCCAAGGTATGGTTGATACTTCGGAACTAATCGAAGCATACCGCAAAGCTGTATCCTCGGCGTCGACAGAAACCTTGGAGGACGACCCGAATGCGCGATTAATACTCGCGCATTCGATCGAGGAAATCGAGCATGCTTGCAAGGATCTGGGTTTGGAGGTGCAAGCAGGCGTTGTATACGGCGGCAATCCCACATCGGGTCTAATGGCCTCACAACGCTCTGTCTCTTTCACAGGTGGAGCGGCCAGCATTGTCGAGGTCAGCATCCCATTCCTTCCGTTCTGCAATCTCGTTTCGAGAATGATGACGCTCACACTGGCTGAGAGCGAAGGAGAGGCGTGGAGCCAGGTCCCTTTATCTCTGAAAGATAGGCTTCCTAGTAAGCCGGACCTGGTAGGAGACTGGAGCAGTCTTATTTTGTCTTATGCGGTGAATGGATTTCCGCCACAGCATCACGTATTTGGCTTCGCGAATGCCAATCAAGCTCTAACAAGGCTGCTTTTGCTGAAATCAATGGAGACTTTCGCTATTGCCCACGAGTATGGCCACCATGTTCTACGGCATGGTCAATCGGAAAGCACTGAAGATAAGGCGGACCATCTGCAGGACGAGCATGAGGCCGATGTTTTCGGCCATATGATTAGCTACAAGATCTGGAGCAATCCTCAAAAAGTCAATCCATTCGCGGTCACGGGTGTGGGCGCTGTGCTCATGTTGGGTTTGATCGATCTTGTAGCTAGGGCAAAGAATCTACTGCGCACCGGTCTTGATCAATCGCCACCACGCAAGCGCCATCCTCCGTTTCGCGAACGTATCGACGTTATATCAGTGGCCTCGACGCGTTATATGCCTGAAGAAGTTAGCAGGCCCGCGCAAATTATGAGAGACGCATTCATGGAAATAATTGAACTAATATGGACCCAGATTAAACCTTCTATCATCAAAATGCGGGAAGAAGGTGCACGTCCAAACGAAGACAATGTTGGACCAACTGATTGGCTCCCGGTGTACATTGCAGAGCGATAGCTCTTAACTGCGAATTTGCGACTGTTCGGCACGCGAGCGTGTTTGTACGCCAGTGCGCGGCCCAAGCCAAAGTTACCTGAAGGCCGATAATTGACCGCTATCAAGAATTGGCGAGAGCGCTAAGAACGGCCGACATGGGTCGATAGGAGGTCGTCCGCTTTTCCGGCCGCACTTCTCCGAAGCGGTCATTCCGCTTACGGCCAAGTCCAGCCCGGCTGGCATGGTTCTCTGAATGGCCGCCCTGGGTGGTTTCTCGCCCATCCGCTTCCAGATGGCGGATGAATCGAAGCGGACATAGCTGGGGGACCGATCATGCACCAACACGGGAATTCGATAGGCTCGGTTTTAGGAAAACCGACGCCGCTCAAGATCCGTCTCGGTCGAGAGGAACTTCCCGGCTCATGGGCAAGACTCGGCAGAACTTGCTATTGTGTGCCCCGGTCAAAGCCTTGGCGTCGCATCGCGCGGTCTGCCAGAATGAGGATCCAAGGCAACGCTAAAATTCAACTTCTGGGTTTGTATGTCTAGGGATGAAGCTGACCTCAGTACAACGCCGGGCAGCGACGCTGGGGGACCAGACCGGCGCGGCGGAGGGACCGGCAACGCGGGCGGAACTGATTTCCACGCGATGGCGATGGTAGCGGCCGCGGTCCATCTGATGCGAGGCACTAGGATTGGCTGGCTTGAGAAGGTCGTGAGCGACGTCCCTATGTCGATACGCGCCGAAACCGGCGGTCCAGGGGACGACATCGCCCTTGATCTAGTGGACAGAGGCTCGGCGGAGATCCAGTGCAAAAAAGGCCTGCAACGAGGTGCCGAGCTGTGGGAGGCGTTAGACGCGCTGGTTGACGGGATCGCTAAGCGCGCGATCGACTACGGCGTACTCGCCATTACGCCCGACAGCAGTGGCACGATCAGAAATTTTCTTGCTGCCGACATCATCAAGATCGGGCAGGGGGCAGAGGATTCTCTTTCGGATATCGGCGCGGAGTGGATCAAACGCCTGAAAGAAACGGGCCGGTCGTCGAGTCATTGCGCCAACCTGCGAATTCAAACGCTTGACCTTCTTGAGTCGCAAGGTGGTGACCGCCGGAACGTCATCGATACGCTCCGTACGATCTGCGCGGATGCTGAGCGGGCCGAGGATGCGCTCAACCTCATGTACCGTGATGCAATCGCGCTTATGCGGGCGCGCGGGCGGTGGACGCTCCCCTCGCTCGTAACGTTGCTGCGCTCGCAGGGGATTAGGCTGCGAGAGGACAATGCACCCGCAGGGATTGCAACAAGGCTTACCAAGTGGACCGAAGCTACGCGCGGATCGTTTAGCCTGCCGGCTGGTTCGACAACGTTACCGATCGAGGTCATGCTACCGGCAAGATTAGTAGCGATCCCGCGAGTGGGTCCGCAGGCTCCGGGTGCATCCGCGGCTCTCGATCGCTATCACGGCCGAGCAGGAGAGGTGCTCAGCGACAACGTATTCGATGGCCAGTGGACGGGTCGGTACAGACAATACAATGTCATCATCGCCGGTCCCGGCATGGGCAAATCGACCCTCGCCAACCGACTCGCGTGGGAATTCGCACGCGACGGTATTCCAGTTCTCGCCGTCCGCTTGAAACGCGTCGCTGGCGCTATGGACGCAGGCGCACCGTTTGAGCTGGCACTTGAGCAACACGGGTTAGACGGGTCGGGGGTCCAACCAGCAGAGATCCGCTATGCGCAGTTCGCGCGTCATGTGGTTGTCGCCGATGGCCTTGACGAGGCCGGACGGCTCCATGACCAAGTAGCCCAAGGCTTGGTCGCCTACGCCGCCGGTCATCCGCAGGCAACGATCATCGTCACCACGAGGCCGATCGGGTATGAAACCGCAAGGCTGATCGAGTGGCGGCATTACCGCCTCGAACCGCCTGTCGCGAAAGAGGGTCACAAAAACCTTGGACGCCTGCTCGCAGCAACTCGCAGCCTTGATCTGGCTGACTCCGGTTGTCTTGAGGAAGCAAAGCGCGAGCTGGCAGCGACGCCGGTCCGCGATGCGATCGTGGGTAGCCCGCTGCTACTTGGTATGTCGACGACACTCATTATCCAGAGCGAACGGCTGCCTGCTACAAAGCCCGAACTTTATGAGGCGATGATCGCGCTTTTCGAGGGTCGCGATTACGATGCCGCTGCCGCACAACTCACCTCCTCTGAGAGTGCGCGCATTCTCGACATCATCGGCTGGGAACTAACTCACAACCCGCTGCTCACATCGCAGCAGCTTGAAAGAGCCGGATGTGAGCGCCTCGCCATCGACCTCCGACAGTCGGCGCTGGCAATCGCGCCACTCTTCGCTCGCGGCTTCGCGCACTGGGAGCGGGCCGGGATAGTGGAGAGAGTGCATCATGCGGGCACTCAACTAGTCACCTTCGTGCACAAAACCTTCGGAGAGTTCGCGGCTGCCCGCTTCCTCTGCCAAATAGGCGAGGGCCAGCAGCTCGAATTAGAGCGGCTGGTCGACCTAGCTGCGTTCGGGGAAGTAGTCGCGTTTGCGGGGGCTCTCGGCTTGGGCAACCAACTCGCGCAGCTCTACGTCGACCGCCGAGGCCGCGGAGCTGAAGGACAGCTCGAACGTGCCCTCTCGCTTGCTGCTGACTTTGACGCGCACGTCGACGACACCAAAACCGCCGAAATCGCCCAGATTGCTTTGGACATTGCAGCAACGAACTCTGACGATCGCTTCTCCATCGGCAAGCACCTAACTGCACTCGCCAAGTCACGCCCTACTGTAGTTGGACCGCTTGCACGCGACCGTCTTGACGATCCCAATCAAGATGTGAAGCTTGTCGCCTGGGCAGCGGCTATCGAAGCGGGTGAGATTTATTACGATGGCTCAAGACTCGAGCAGGCACTCAACGAGTTTATCGCGCAAATCCTTGGTTACAAGCCGGCAGTGACCACGGGTATACGCCCAAATTTGCTTGGCCGACGCATCGATTTGATACAATTAGTTGCTCTCGCCACGCTCAAGGCGAAGCCGGTAGACGAAATGGCCAATTTTGTCGCAAATAATCTTTCAGACCGACCATTCACGAGCGTTGGATTTTTCGCCAGTGTACGAGTGGTACTGATTGCCAATGGCATAGAACCGCCTGCATCTCCGTTGGACTTTCCGCTCAGGGGAGATCTGACACCAACAGCGCAAGTCGTGATTGATCCCGATAGACGCTGGAGTCGATCCTTCAATCGCATGATGCGGGCGCTCGCCATCGCCGTCGCTAGAGATGCGCCAAGGAGCGACGCCACCCTTTCGGCGAAGGCTGGTTATCCTGAGTTCAGCGCGCTCGTTGAGCTTTCAAACGTCAATTCCACTGTTGCTTCCGATATCTTAAAGTGGGAGCAGGCTTACGATGAGGCGGCCGTCGCCGAGGCTATCACAGGGCTCGTGACTGCGTCTCGGATCAATGTCTCCCAGCTTGCGATTGAGGCACGTGAGATTCTGACGAGGTCAGAGTTCGAGCCACCCCAAAGCCTTTCCTCCCTAGAGTTGACTCACCCGGACATCCCTGCTCCTGACTGGCGGAATGCGGCCACGGCGCAACTCAATCGGGATCACCTTGAGGGTGCGTTTAGCCACGGATCAATCTGGCTGGCGGCTATCGCGGCGAATCTGCTCGCGGTGATACCCTCCACAGAAGCGGATTGCGCCCGTCTGCTAGAGAAGGCACGCGGGGTTGCCTTGTTCTATGCCGTGCAGATCGCCGGCCTACATACCAATAAGTTAGTTTGGCGTGATCTTCTGCTCGGCCGGCTGCAGGGTGGGCCAGACAGTGGGAGCGAGTACATCCTAGCTGCTTTGGCCGAAAGCGACGTAGAACTTGTGAGTTCCGTTGATCAGACAATCACCGCGGCATTGCGGTCTGAAGATGATCGGGTCGTGGAAGCCGCTGCAAAGCTCGGCGCCCGTTGGCTCGCGACCGGCGGACATATAGATACAGCCTCCGCAAAGTCAGCATACCGCAATTCTCGCTTGAGGGAGGAGGCCGCTAAATTTGGTTTTCCTGTTACAGAAGTACGCGCCGAACTCCTGAATTTGCTCGGAGCGGCCGGGTCGTTAGATGAGGCGTTTCTACGTGAAGCCGTCACTGACAAAAACACAAACGTGAGGGATGTTGCGAAGCGCAAAGCACGGGAACTAGGCCCAAAAATTGATTAGAAAAATATGAAAAGATGGAGACAAACAGCAGATCGCCTCTTTCCGTGTTCTATATTAAAGTTTCAAGTGGCCCGCCCGAGACTTTCACTCCCGAAGCAAGCTCACGAATAAACGCCGGCTTTTTGACAATTAGCGAACTGCAGCTCGCCACCTCGAGCCGAAATTGCCGGATTGCTGACGAATGGCCGCTTTCGGGATGCGCCGAACGCTATCCCGGCGGCGGCTGTGGGTCGGGAGCAGCCCTTGGCGGCGGATACCAAGCGTCGGATTTGGACCACTAGCTCTCGCCGCGCTCGGCCGCCTGGGCCCTCCCCAGCCGGATCTCCTCGGGTTCCTCCGCGACGCCGGCCAGCTTGTAGCGGATCTCGCCCAGCGCCACCGGGGCGTAGGCCCAGCTGTCGGCCCCCACGTCGCAGGACTGCCGGCTAGGGGGCAGCAGGTCGTGCGTGTCCCCGTAGAGCTTGAGCGCCCCCCCGGAACGCGCCCCTCCAGCTCCGGAAGTTGTAGTGACAGAGGATCAGCCGGGCGCCGTCCACGGACACGTCGGCGATGTCTACCGGCGGGGCGGCCCAGGGCAGGTCGAGGAATCGCCTGCGGTCGTGGTTGCCCCGGCATAGGAACTTGCGCCCGTTGAGCGCTGCGAAGATCCCGGCGACCTCGGAGGCCTTGGCGCGCATCGAGAAGACGCCGAGGTGCCAGACCGTGTCGGTCGGCCTCACGCGTGCGTTCAAGATCTCGACCATCGTCCGGTTCATGTCTGTCGCAGACTCGAACGGTCGGCGGCACGCACGCATGATGCTCTCGTCGCCGAACTGCGTGTCGGCGGTGAGGAGGGGGTCATGGCGGGGTTGCTCGCCCCGCGGCCGCGCCGGCGGGGTCAACTAGGGTTTGGCGGAGGGTTCGGGATTCGAACGGGCAACCGGTTTCACGCGCGCATCCTTGGCGACAGGGACCGCTCCTCGGGCACAGGCGAGCCGTCGAGGGGGGGCAGCTTGACCAGGGCGATCGCCTCCCGGGCTTCCTCGAACTCGGGGCCGCCCGAGTAGAGACCCAGCGTCATCCCGGGGCGCTTGTGGCCGACTATCGCGGCGATGAGTGGCTCCCTCACCCGGGCCCGCTCCAGCTTCGTGATGAACCACCTACGCCACGAGTGGAAGTTGACCTTCGAGCGTCTGCGACCTTCCTCCTCGTCTCTAACCTTGATGTCCGACGTATACTTCGTATATCGCTTTGAGAAATAGGCGCTTCGAGGGCGCGTAGACGTTTCCGGAGACGCGGGCCATTCCGGGAACAGGTCGTCTTCGCGGCCCTTGTTCTTAATCCTGCGCTCCACGATTTCTAGGAGATCGGGATGGACCGGGACATGTCTGTGGTCCCGCTCCTTCTTCTGCGGCTTGAACGTGAAATGGTCGGGCAGGCCGCCGACCTTCAGGTCCACGACGGCGTCGAGCCTGGCCCCGGTGAGGGCCGCGACCAGCATGACGTCGCGCATCCTGTTCCCCTCCATCGGCTTGCCCATGAGGAGCCTTTGGACCTCTTCGTCGGTGTAGGGCCGCTCGTCGTCGGACCTCTTCGTCTCCGGCCGATCGAGCGTCAGGTCGCGGAAAGGGTTCTCCTTCGCGTGGTCACGCTTGGCTAGCCACGCCCAGTAGAACTTGATCCGCCCGAAGTATTTGGCCTTTGACGCCCACGATAGGTCGCTACGCTGGTCCATGAAATCCATGAAACGCACGGCGACGGGCTTGCTGACGTTCTCGATGAACGGCTCGATGTCATGGGCCTCCAGCCAGTCGAGCAGGATCCCGAGGGCGCGAGGCTCGTCGAGCTGCGAGCGCGCCGACGTCTTCAGCGTCCTCATGAACGAGTCGTGCAGGTACGCGATCGGGGTCTCGCCGCGGTGGATCACCCGCTTCAGCTCCTTCACCGTCGCCGCCGCCTCGAGCGTCGGGATCACACGCTCGTCGGGGCCGTCCGGCGTCATGACGTCCTCGATCTTCGCCCCGTCGCGCAGGATCTTTTCGAACCACTCGCGCGTGCCCTGGTCGAGGAAGTCGAACAGGTTCTCGTCGGCCGTCTCCATCGCCTTGCGCGTCTCCAGGGCGATCGCCAGCAAACTGTTCTTCTTCCCGCCCCTGGCCTTCCAGGCCTCCTCGATCTGCTTCCTGAACCGCGGCACGATCATGTCACGGATGGCCCGCGCCTCGACCTTGCTGGCCGTACCCGTGCTTCTCACCAAGCGGGATCCAAGCTGGGCGCGCAACTCCTTGGGCACGCCCATCGAGACGCGGTACGTCCCGTCGTGCCAGGTCAGATAACCGTCCTTGTCGTCTGCCTTGCGAGGCACCGGTGGGGACTCCTAAAGGGGTGATATGAACCGGTTTGAACCGTAACACGACCCGGATTCGGGCGCGATTCTCTGGGCTTGCTGACGCGAGAATGGGTTAACGGCACTTAGTCGTCTAATCCCTCCGTCTCCGCCACTCGCCCCGAAGTGGCTTGAACCCAAAAAGCTTATTTGTCTGAGATAGTTGCGGAGTGCCGGGTGATACACATGGGTGCTACACCATGGTTCTCCCGCTGTCCCGCCGCTGGCGGCACCCGAAGTCGGGCGTCTACTGGTATAGGCGTCGCGTTCCGAAGAACCTGAAGCCGCTCCTTCGAAGGAGCGAAGTGAAGGAGTCTCTCGTGACCTTGCCCCCTGGTCTGCCCTCGTTCTGAAGCTAGGGTCCGTCAATCAGGAGACGGACGATGAAGAAGAGCCGGTTCAGCGATGAGCAGATCATCGGCATCCTGAAGGAGCAGCAGGCTGGGCTGCCGGTCACTGAGATCTGCCGCCGCCACGGCATCAGCGATGCGACGTTCGACACGTGACGTTCGCGCTTCGGCGGCATGGAGGTCTCGGACGCGCGCCGCCTCAAGGCGCTCGACGAAGAGAACCGCAAGCTCAAGAAGCTGCTGGCCGAGGCGATGCTCGACGTAGCGACGCTGCGTGAGGCGCTGGGAGAAAACTTCTGACGCCCGGCGCACGGAGAATAGCCGTGAGCTGGGCCATCGAGGAGAAGGGCTATTCGCAGCGTCGCGCCTGCAGGCTGATCGGCCTGGAGCCGAAGACGTACCGCTACGCCTCGACCCGTGACGACGACGCGGCCGTGCGGGTACGCCTGCGCGGCCTGGCCGGCGAGCGCCGCCGGTTCGGCTACCGACGCCTGCTCATTCTGCTGCGGCGGGAGGGCCTCACGCTCAACCACAAGAAGCTCTTCCGGCTCTACCGAGAGGAACGGCTGTCGGTGCGCAAGCGCGGGGGTCGCAAGCGAGCACTGGGCACGCGAGCGCCGGCCGCGGTGCCGCAGGAGCCGAACCAGCGCTGGAGCCTCGACTTCGTCTCCGACACGCTCGACGACGGGCGCCGCTTCCGCATCCTCGTCGTGGTCGATGACTGCACGCGGGAGTGTCTGGCCCTGGTGGTCGACACGTCGCTGTCTGGACAGCGGGTCGCGCGCGAACTCGACCGGATCATC